>NZ_JXQR01000023.1:0-163066 GCF_000834715.1 Flavobacterium sp. MEB061
GGGAGAGTATGTCGTCGCCTTTCTTTTAAGAATCCTCATCATTCATTTGATGGGGATTTTTTGTTTTATAAATAGTTTGTGAAGGGCTATCCTAGGATCTATACCAAATTGCTCCTGTTCTGTTAAATTAAAGTCAATTACGAGTTTTAAATTATAGTGAGTTAGCCTTTTTAAATGCGAATCTGTATTTTTGTATTCAAATATTATAATTTAGATATGAAAAAAAATATTGTATTGTTGGCATTATTTGTTATTGCAAATTTAAGTGCTCAACAACGCCCTAAGTTGGTAGTAGGTATTGTCGTTGATCAAATGAAAATGGAATATTTATATCGATTTTCAGATGATTTTTCTCCAAATGGATTTAAAAGGTTAATGAATAATGGATATGTTTTTCAGAATATGCATTACAATTATATGCCAACATATACCGCTCCGGGACATGCTTCAATTTATACAGGTACAACGCCTTCTACCCATGGAATTGTAGGTAATGAGTGGTTTAGCAGAACACTTGGAAAAGATATGTACTGTACTGACGATGCAGGAGTGAAAACGGTAGGAGATGGAACAGTAGAAGAAGGAGCTATGTCACCGAAAAATCTTCAAAGCACTACAATTACCGACGAAGTGAGAATGGCTACTAATTTTCAAGGAAAAGTAATTGGAATGAGTCTTAAAGATCGCGGGGCAATTTTACCAGCTGGTCATTTCGCAAATTGGGCATTTTGGTATAGTAAAACTGGTGCTTTTATTTCAAGTACTTTTTATGGTGAAAAATTACCGGAATGGGTTACTCAGTTTAATAATGAAAAACATTACATGCCTTACATTAACAAAGGCTGGGATTTATTTAAACCTGCTGCTACTTATAATGAGAGTTTACCTGATAATAATCCTTATGAAGGAAAGTTATATGGAAGTGCGGCACCAGTTTTTCCATACGATTTAAAAACGATGTATGAGAAAAACGATGCCGGAATTATCAGAGCTACTCCATATGGAAATGATTTATTGGCTGAATTTGCAATGAAGGCAATCGAAAAAGAAGAATTAGGCAAAGATAATATTACTGATTTTTTAACGGTTAGTTTTTCTTCGACAGATTATGTAGGACATTTATTGGGACCTCGTTCTATGGAGCTTCAGGATACCTATTTAAGATTAGATCAAACAATTGCTGATTTTCTGACTTACTTAGATAAATCCATTGGAAAAGATAATTATTTACTATTTCTAACCGCAGACCATGCAGGTGCGGAAAATGTTATCTATTTAAAAGATCGTAAATACAATGTTGATAATTATCCATCTAAAGATGTAAAAAAGAGTTTGCAAGACTTCTCGATTAAAACTTTTGGTGTTGATTTAGTTTTAAACTATTCTAATTTTAATCTATATTTCAATAAACAAATTATTAATGATAAAGGCTTAGAATTGATTAAAGTAAAACAAGCTTTTAAAGAATTCTTGATTAGTCAGCCGCAGGTAAAAAGAGTTTATACAGAAGAAGAAATTTTAGCCAATTCTGGAAATGATTACTACTTAAATTTTGTAGCAAAAGGATATGATGTCACACAGGATGGTGATATGGTTATTGTCGATAAACCGGGAGATATTGAATATTCTACTACAGGAACTTCACACGGTACACCTTATAGTTACGATACTCATGTACCAGCTATATTTTTTGGTTGGCATATCAAGAAAGGTGAATCTTATAACAAAAAAGCAATTACTGAAATTGCACCAACAATAGCTCAGAAAATCAAAGTCACTTTCCCAAATGGAACTGAAGCAAAAGTATTGGAGGAAATTCTGGATGAAAAGAAAGATGAAAAAAAATAAGATATTTAGAAACCTGTCATTTTAATTGACAGGTTTTTTTATGCTATAAAAAAAGGCTTTTCAATTAAGAAAAGCCTTTTAAAATTGAGTGTTTAGTAAGCACTTATTTTAATGTCAGCACTATGCGTTTGCTAACACTAATTCTTCGTTGAAAGGTAAATTCCAAGCTTCAGCAACTCCTTTATAAAGGATTTTTCCATTAGCTATATTCAAACCTTTTTTTAATTCTTCATTTTCATTGCAAGCTTTTTCCCATCCTTTGTTAGCCAATTGTACCGCATAAGGTAAAGTAGCATTTGTTAAAGCTAAAGTTGAAGTGTAAGGAACAGCTCCTGGCATATTAGCTACACAATAGTGAACAATATCATCAATAATGAAAGTTGGGTTTTCGTGAGTTGTAGGTGTGCAAGTTTCAATACATCCACCTTGATCAACCGCAACGTCAACAACAACAGTTCCTGGACGCATTAATTTAAGCATATCACGAGTAATTAAGTGAGGTGCTTTTGCTCCTGGAATCAAAACTGCACCAACGATTAAATCAGCTGTAGCAATTGCTTTTGTAATATTATAGTGATTAGACATTTCTGTATTTACATTTGCAGGCATAATATCGTCTAAATAACGTAAACGTGGCAAACTTAAATCCATAATAGTTACTTGAGCTCCTAAACCAGCAGCCATTTTTGCAGCTTGAGTTCCAACAATTCCTCCACCTAAGACTAATACTTTAGCTGGTGGGACACCTGGAACACCTCCTAAAAGAATTCCTCTTCCTTTTAATGGTTTTTCAAGATATTTTGCTCCTTGTTGAATAGCCATACGACCAGCAACTTCTGACATTGGAACTAATAATGGTAAACTACGATCTGCTTTTTCTACAGTTTCATAAGCTAAACATACAGCTCCTTTTTCAAGCATAGCATGAGTTAATGGTTCTGAAGATGCAAAGTGAAAGTAAGTGAAAAGTAATTGATCTTTTTTGATTAATGGATATTCAGAAGCAATTGGCTCTTTTACTTTAATAATCATTTCTGCAATTGCATATACTTCTTCAATAGTTCCTAAAACTACTGCCCCTGCATTTGCATACTCATCATCACTAAATCCGCTTCCTAAACCTGCAGTTGATTGTACATAAACTGTATGTCCATGTTTTTTCATTTCAGAAACACCAGCTGGAGTTAAAGCTACACGGTTTTCGTTATTTTTAATTTCTTTAGGAACACCTATTATCATTTGTTATATTTTTTTAGTTTTTTGAAATTGTTTTTACAAATTTACTGACAGAGAATATATTATGGATAAACGATGTATAAATAAGAAAATATTATTTTATTTAGTATTTTTACAGAAAAATATTCTTTTTAAGATGTATTTTTATTCTTCAAAAAGAAAAAATGACTGATTTTTAATTATTATTTATATCGTTTTCGTTATGGCTTTAGATGAAATTGACAAAAAAATCCTACGTCTTTTACAGGTAGATGCACACTATACCTTAAAAGATATTGCAAACAAAATAAATTTATCATTAACGCCAGTTCATGATAGAGTTAAACGCCTTGAAAAAGAAGGGGTTATTGAAAAATATGTTTCAATTTTAAATAAGAAAAAGCTTGGAAATAACTTAACGGTATATTGTCAGGTCACACTTACGAAACAAACCTATGATACTTCTGAAGGTTTTAATCAGTCGATTTTAAATATGCCTGAAGTTGTTGAGTGTAACTATGTATCTGGAAACTTCGATTATATGCTGAAAATCATAATTCCGGATATGGAAAGTTATCATCATTTTCATCAAAAAAAATTATCGGTTTTACCCGAAGTTTCCTTAATCAATACCGTTTTTGTAATTTCCGAAGTAAAAAGTACGACGGTTTTACCTATTTAATTAAAACAAAAAACCATCAAGAAATTTGATGGCTTTAAGAAATAGTTGGTTTGGTTTATTTTAGTAGTAAGTAAAACGTCTTACTTTGGCAATATATTTTGCTAAACGAATTACCTGATGGCTATAACCATATTCATTATCATACCAAATATAAAGCACAATGCTTTTTCCGTCTTTAGAAACAATTGTTGCATTACTATCATAAATTGATGGAGCTGAAGTTCCAACAATATCAGAAGAAACAAGTTCATTATTTAATGAATATTTGATTTGCTCTACCAGCTCACCTTCTAAAGCATATTTTTTCATTATTTTATTAATAGCAGCTATAGATGTTGCTTTTTTAACTTCAAGATTTAGTACAACTAAAGAGCCATTCGGAACCGGAACTCTAATTGCATTTGAAGTAAGTTTTCCTTCAAGAGATGGTATTGCTTTTGCGACCGCACTTCCCGCACCAGTCTCAGTAATAACCATATTTAACGCCGCAGCTCTGCCACGACGGTATTTTTTGTGCATATTATCAACCAGATTCTGATCGTTTGTATAAGCATGAATTGTTTCTAAATGACCTTTTACAACTCCTAAACTATCTTCGATAACTTTTAAAACTGGAGTTATTGCATTTGTAGTACACGATGCTGCCGAAAAAATATCTATTTGATCCGGATTGTATTCAGTATGATTAACACCATGGACAATATTTGGGACACCTTTTCCTGGTGCTGTCAATAAAACTTTACTCACTCCATTCGAAGTTAAATGTCTTTTTAAAGCTTCTTCTGTTGTAAAAGCTCCTGTATTATCAATAACTAAAGCATCACTAATTCCATATTCTGCGTAATCAATTTCTTCGGGTGTGTTTGCACTAATAATATGAACGGTTGTTCCGTTAATAATCAAAGCATTATTTTTAGGATCAACAGTAACTGAACCTTGAAAATCGCTATGAATAGAATCGTATCGTAATAAAGATGCTCTTTTTTCTAAAATAGAGGGATCGTTTTTATCTCGGGTTACAATTGCTCTCAGGCGCAATTGATTTCCTTTTCCTGTTTTAGACATTAATTCTCTGGCCAATAAACGGCCTATTCTGCCAAAACCATACAAAACAACATCTTTTGGCTGAATTTCTTTTGTCGATTTGGCTTTTTTCAATTTATCCATTACAAAATATCGTGCATCCGGATATTTGTCTTCTTCCAGATAATATTCGTATGTCAGTTTTCCTAAATCTAATTTTGCAGGCGGAAAATCCAGCGATAAAATAACTTTTGCAATTTCAACAGAATCAAAAATACTGATTGGTTTGCCAACAAATTCTCCTGCATATTGATGTAAATTGATAATATCGCTGACATTTTTATCCAGTAATTGATTTTTAAATAAAACCATTTCGATGGATTTGTCATACCATAAATCACTTATGACTTTGATTAATTCGACGCCAGCTCTTCTTCGGTCGACTTGTAATGATACCTCTTTTTGGTACAAAGATTTTTTACTCATAATTGATTGAATTGAAAAAATAAAATGCTCACTATTTTAAAATTTTGCGCAAAAGTACCCATTTCAATCGATTTCGTAAACTATTTTAGCATTTATTTTAAAATAAAAAAAAGCCACCTTAATTTCTAAGATGGCTCTTTGATGACTGGATTATGAATAGTTTTCAATCGCAGTCTAAGTTTTCAGTTTTTGACACTGAAGGCTAAGACTGATAACTGCAACTAAATAATTATTCTTAATATTTCGCCGTTTTTATTGATCATTTCAATTCGGACACTTTGTCCTTCATCTTTTTTACTTAAAAGTTTAGAAACAGTTTCAACATTTGTTGCTTTTACATTATCAATACTCAAAATGATATTGCCTTGTAATTCGTTTTGATATTGTGCTAAATTCTCATTGGTAATATTTTTAATTTTCACACCATAATCAATTCTGAATTTCTTTTTATCTGCGGCATCAATATTTTCTAATTCGATTCCTTTAAATTCAGTACTAAAAAATTCATTTTTGCTTAAAGTCACTGGAACTGTTTTTGTTTGTCCGTCTTTCATATAAGTAACTTTGATAACATCATTTGGTCTTTTCGTGTTAATATAACCTGAAAGATCAGCATAAGTTGCAATGTTCTGGTCATCCAGTTTTACAATAATATCACCTTTAGTAAGACCCGCTTTTTCAGCTCCTGAATTTTTAGAAACCTTACTAATGTAAAAGCCCTGAGTTTGAGTAATGCCCAATTCTTTTGAAGCTGTGCTATTTAATTCACCACCTTCAACACCTAAAATTCCTCTTTGAACATTTCCAAATTCCATAATATCCTCAATAATTTTACGGGCATTATTTGATGGAACAGCAAAAGAATATCCAACATAAGATCCTGTCATTGAAGAAATCATAGTATTAATACCAATTAACTCACCACGTGTGTTAACTAAAGCACCACCACTGTTTCCGGGATTTACGGCAGCATCAGTCTGAATGAATGATTGTATTCCGCTTGTGTCTAAGTTTCTGGCTTTTGCTGAAACAATTCCAGCGGTTACAGTAGAGGTCAAATTATATGGGTTTCCGACTGCCAAAACCCATTCACCAACTTTTACACTGTCAGAATTGGCAAAAGCAGAGTAAGGAAGTTTTTCATCAGCATCAATTTTTAATAAAGCAATATCCATTTTAGAATCAGTACCAATTAATTTTGCTTTATAAGATTTTTTGTTGTTCAGCGTAATTTCAATTTCTGTTGCATCTTTAATAACGTGATTGTTGGTTACGATATAACCATCTTCAGAAATAATAACACCAGAACCGGTTCCTACTTGTTCCTGTTGTTGCTGTCCTCCGTAACCATAGAAAAATTCCATCATTGGATTACTAACCGTTCTGCGCGACACATTTTTTACGTGTACAACAGTGTGAATTGTTTTATCTGCCGCTTCGGTAAAGTCAACTGTTTCGGCGGCTAAACCAACATTTTTTCCATATGAGTTGGGGGCAAGAGTTACAACAGAATTTCCTTTTTCAAAAAAAGAATTGTTACTCTCAAATAATAACTTGTATGCACCAAGAGTAGTAGCACCACTCATTAATGATACTAAAAATAAGGTTGAAAATCTTTTCATAATTAGAATATAGGTTTAAGTTATTTACACGTAAAATTAATTGAAAAAATTATTTAGTAAAATGGTTTAACGCTCTTTAACAATGATTAACATTTCATTAATTAATAGTTCGTACTTTTGTACTTATTAATACAGTAAAAATGCAGATAGAATTTTATAAATATCAAGGTACGGGCAATGATTTTGTAATGATTGACAATCGTACTAATTTTTTCCCAAAAGAAGATATCAAATTAATAGAGCGTTTATGCGACAGACGTTTTGGGATCGGCGCAGACGGATTAATTTTGTTAGAAAACGATTCTGAAACCGATTTTAAAATGGTTTATTATAATTCTGACGGAAATCAAAGCTCGATGTGTGGTAATGGTGGACGTTGTCTAGTTGCATTTGCCAATCAATTAGGCGTTATTGACAATAAGACCACTTTTATTGCTACAGATGGTTTGCATCACGCATCAGTAGGGGATGATGCTATTGTTTCTCTGCAAATGATTGATGTTGATGAAGTTCAGAAAAAAGATTCTTATACTTTTTTAAATACAGGTTCTCCACATCATGTTCAAATTGTAGAGGATTTAGAACATTATAATGTAAAAGAAAACGGAGCTGCAATTCGTTATGGCGAATTATATGGAGAAAAAGGAAGTAATGTAAATTTTGTAAAAAAAGTTGATGATAGTACTTTCTCACTTCGTACTTACGAAAGAGGTGTTGAAGATGAAACTCTTGCTTGCGGAACCGGAGCAACAGCAGTTGCAATCGCTATGAATGCAACTGGTCAAACTGATAAAACTTCAATTAACTTAAATGTTGAAGGAGGAAAACTAGTTGTTTCTTTTGACAAAATGGGAGATCATTTTTCTAATGTTTTCTTGACCGGACCAGCAAAATTTGTTTTTAAGGGAACAATAGAAATTTAATTAAAATGTCAGTCTGAGCGGAGTCGAAGACAAATTCCAATTTTAAAATCCCAAATTCCAAATCTGCAGCTTAAATCTACAGTCTAAAATCTTAAATCTTAAATTAATGATCACACTCAAAGGCGATTCTGTTTATCTGCGTGCATTAGAACCTAATGATTTAGAGTTTGTATATGCGATGGAAAATGATCAGAGTATCTGGGAAGTCAGCAATACACAAACACCATATAGTCGTTTTTTGGTTCGCCAATATCTTGAAAATGCACATCAGGATATTTATGAAGCAAAACAGCTGCGTTTGGCAATTTGTCAGGACGAAGATTTTCCTGCTATAGGATTGATTGATTTATTCGAATTTGATCCCAAAAACAACAGAGCAGGGATTGGGATTGTGATTCAAAATAAAGAAAACAGAAACCAAAATATTGGTTCTGAGGCCTTAAAGTTGTTAATTAAATATTCTTTTCATAATTTAAATTTACATCAATTATATGCAAATATTAGTGTAGGAAATGTAGCAAGTATAGCTCTTTTTACTAAATTTGGGTTTGAGAAAATAGGAATTAAAAAAGATTGGATTTTGCTAAATGGCCACTATCAAGATGAAGCAATTTTTCAGTTAATTAACAAACAAATTTAAATTTTTAGCTTTGAGTATAAAAAAAATCATCACATTAAGTGCCGTAGCCGTAATTTCAGTTTTAATAATTTACGGATTTATTTTAATTAGCAGAATTTTTAGTGCCAATACTAAATTCGAAGAAAAAGAAGTTTATGTGTATGTTCCAACCGGAGCTAATTATACAGATGTAAAAAAAATATTAGAACCTTATCTTAAGAATTACGATAATTTTGAAATGGTAGCCAATAAAAGAGGCTATCCTGAAAATGTAAAATCAGGTCGTTTTTTGCTTAAAAAAGACATGAATAATATTGATTTGGTTCGTGCAATGCGATCAAATGTTCCGGTTAAACTAGCTTTTAACAATCAGGAACGCCTGGAGAATTTTGCAGGAAGAGTAGGTTCAGAAATTGAAGCTGATAGTTTATCATTAATGAAAGCCATAAAAGATTCTACTTTTTTAAAAGAAAATGGTTTTAATGAAGAGAACGTTTTTGCCATGTTTATTCCAAATACTTATGAAGTTTACTGGAATACATCTGCGGTGAAATTCCGTGATAAAATGATCAAGGAATACCATAATTTCTGGACAGCTGAAAGAATTGCAAAAGCAGAAAAACAAGGTTTAACACCGGTTCAGGCAACAATTTTAGCTTCTATTGTTCATAAAGAATCTGTAAAAAAGGATGAAAGACCACGTATTGCAGGTGTTTATTTAAACAGATTGCGTTTAGCGATGCCTTTACAAGCAGATCCAACCGTTATTTATGCATTAAAACTAAAAGCGAACGATTTTGATCAGGTAATTAAAAGAGTTTTTTATAATGACTTGATTATGAAATCGCCATATAACACTTACGTGAATGTAGGACTTCCGCCAGGACCAATTGCAATGCCGGACATTACGGCTCTTGAAGCTGTTTTAAACCCTGAAAAACATGATTATATTTATTTCTGTGCTAGTGTAGATCGTTTTGGTTATCATGAATTTGCTTCAACTTATGAGCAGCATCAGGTAAATGCAAAAAAATACTCAGACTGGATCGCTAGTCAGGGAGTAACAAGATAAAAAAATATAAAATATATCTAAGAACCGAAGTTAAAGCTTCGGTTTTTTTATTTTCATTATTTGTCTTTATGAACTTCCTATTTTAAATGTGAATTTTAATGTGTTTTAATTGAAAATGGCAATTAATTAATGCTGAATTTGCTCTTTTGTCAAGAAGATTAATTTAATAACCTTTTGACTTCGATTTTTAACCTAAAATCAGAATAATTTTTTGCCCAAAACATTCAAATTAAATCAAAACGCTCTAAATATTGTAGGTTTTTTATTTCAATTTTAACAAAATTGCTAAAAATTTGATAAAAATGACGTTTTTAAAGATTTTTTTTTCGCCATTTAAGAGCTTAATTTAATTTTTATCGAACGTCCGAAAAGTGCATCAATAAAGGGATGAAAGGGAATTTTAGATTTTCTGTAAACTACTAAAACATTGAAAATCAGTATTATTTTGTATTTCTTATCTTTGCACCGTAGAAATTTCAAAAGGGTGACAGCGTTTTGAAGAAAAACAATTTATGATAAAGAAATGGTATTATTACACAAGTTTAATCGTTATTATTACATTTTTAAGCCTGGGGTTTAAACCCTTTAATCTAAAAACCAAACCTTGGTTTTTAATAGAAAAAACAGATGGATCTGAATACTCCCTTCCATCTCAAGACAAGGATGATTATCCTGTCGAAAAAAACTTAAACATTCCATACACAGGAAATCATCTTATAGGTTTTAAAGAAGCAGTTGCTTTTAAAGAATCTCAGGGAAAATACCGAAAAGTAAATTCTCTTGGTTACATGGGAAAATACCAATTTGGCTCTAAAGCTTTGAGAGCCATCGGTGTGAAAAACAACAAAGAATTCCTAAAAGACCCTGCTTTACAAGAAAAAGCCTTTATTGCATTATTATCTATTAATAAATGGATTTTGCGTAATGAAATTGAAAGGTATGAAGGGAAAACCATTAACGGTGTCGAAATTACAGAATCAGGAATTTTAGCTGCTGCGCATTTAGGTGGCGCGGGATCAGTAAAAAACTTCTTTAGAAACAAAGGGAACAGACATTTTAGAGATGCTTACGGCACTTCGTTAAGAAGTTATATGAAAGCCTTTGGAGGTTATGATCTTTCTTATATTGAAGCAGATAGTAACGCGACAATACACGATTAAAAAAAATGTAAAAAATAAAAATCCCGATTATTCGGGATTTTTTTATGATTGTTTTTAATCAATTAATATTTCTAAAATTTTAATGGCAGCTTCGCTAATTTTAGTCCCTGGACCAAAAACGGCAACTGCTCCGGCGTCAAATAAATATTGATAATCCTGTGCCGGAATCACGCCGCCAACAATTACCATAATATCGTCTCTGCCATGCTTTTTAAGTTCTTCAATAACTTGCGGAACCAATGTTTTATGTCCGGCTGCCAACGATGAAACGCCTAAAATATGTACATCGTTTTCGACCGCTTGTTTTGCAGCTTCTGCAGGAGTTTGAAATAACGGGCCAATATCAACATCAAAACCAACATCAGCATAACCAGTTGCTACAACTTTTGCACCTCTGTCGTGACCGTCTTGTCCCATTTTGGCAATCATAATTCGGGGACGTCTTCCTTCTTGTTTTGCAAAAGCATTAGCTAATTGCTTGGCTTTTTCAAAATTTTCGTCGTTTTTTATTGCTGCACTATACACACCGCTAAAGGATTTAATTTGTGCTTTGAACCTTCCGAAAACAGTTTCAAGGGCATCGCTTATTTCTCCTAAAGTTGCCCTGTTTCGGGCAGCTTCAACAGCAATTTCAAGCAAGTTGCCTTCTTTGGTTTTAGCACAAAGAATTAATTTTTCGAGTGATTTATTTACTTCTTCTGTATTTCTTTTCGACTTTATTTCCTCCAATCGATCAATTTGCTGTTTGCGAACCATTTGATTGTCTACATCCAAAATATGCAAAGGATCTTCTTTTTCTAATCGATATTGGTTTACACCAACAATAATATCTTGTCCGCTATCAATTCTGGCTTGTTTTCTTGCGGCGGCTTCCTCAATTCTAAGTTTTGGAATTCCGGCTTCAATGGCTTTTGTCATTCCGCCTAATTCTTCGACTTCCTCGATAAGTTTCCAGGTACTTTCAAGAATCTCGTTAGTCAAACTTTCGACATAATAGCTACCAGCCCAAGGATCTACAGTTTTGGTGATTTTGGTTTCTTCCTGTAAATATATTTGAGTATTACGTGCAATTCTGGCAGAAAAATCAGTTGGCAAAGCGATGGCTTCGTCAAGTGCATTTGTATGCAAAGATTGCGTTCCGCCAAAAGCTGCTGCCGTAGCTTCGATACAAGTTCTTGCAACATTATTAAAAGGATCTTGTTCTGTTAAGCTCCATCCGCTCGTTTGACAATGTGTTCTTAATGCCAGAGATTTATCACTTTTAGGATTAAACTGCTGCAGCAATTTTGCCCAAATCATTCGTCCGGCACGCATTTTTGCAATCTCCATAAAATGATTCATACCAATCGCCCAAAAGAAAGATAGGCGGGGAGCAAAGTCGTCAATTGACATTCCTGTTGATAATCCGGTTCTAATGTATTCCAATCCATCGGCCAAAGTATAAGCTAATTCAATATCGGCTGTTGCTCCGGCTTCCTGCATATGATAACCGGAAATTGAGATAGAATTGAATTTCGGCATTTTTTTGCTTGTAAATTCAAAAATATCAGCAATAATCTTCATCGAAGGAGTTGGCGGGTAGATATAGGTATTTCGAACCATAAATTCTTTCAAAATGTCATTCTGAATTGTTCCTGAAAGTTTTTCAATGGCAACACCTTGTTCTTCTGCAGCCACAATATAAAATGCCATAATAGGTAAAACGGCACCATTCATTGTCATTGAAACCGACATTTCATCTAATGGAATCTGATCAAAAAGCACTTTCATATCTTCAACAGAATCTATGGCAACGCCAGCTTTTCCAACATCACCAACAACTCTTTCATGATCAGAGTCGTAACCTCGATGTGTTGGTAAATCAAATGCTATTGATAATCCTTTTTGGCCAGCCGCAAGATTTCTTCTGTAAAAAGCATTACTTTCTTCAGCTGTCGAAAATCCGGCATATTGGCGAATTGTCCACGGACGTCTCACATACATTGTAGCGTAAGGGCCGCGCAAATTGGGTGCAAAACCAGCCCCAAAATCAAGAAACTCTAAATCTTCAATATCTTTTTCAGAATAGGTTTTCTTGAGTTCAATTCCTTCTGCAGTAAAAAAGTTATCAGTCAAATCTTCGTACTTTTGATTCTCGACTTTTGACTTCTGACTATTTAAATTAATATGTTTAAGGTCTTTTCTCAATTTTAAAAAATGTTGTTTAGAATATGTTTAATTCACTATCTCTCGATGTGTGAAAAATAGATTTAATAACGACACAATTTTCATAAATAGAATAATGTATGGCGTAGGGAAAAGTTTTTAAAAATATGAGACGAATGTTGTCGTATCTTATTTGAAATAGTAATGGATCTTTTTTAAGAATAGCTAAACTTCTTTTAAAGGAATCATTAAATCTTATGGCTAATTTTGGGTGTTTTTCTTTATACCAAAGCAGAGATTTTTTATAATCTGCTTTAGCTTCATCAATAATTAATATTTTATAGGTCATCTTCAATTTCTTTTAAAAAATCATCAATGTCAGTTACATTCTTTGGATTTTTTAAATATTTTTCGGTTCTTTCTCTAACTTGATCAACTTGCCATTGAGGAATTTTATAAGGATCATTTTGTATAGGTAAAATAATTACTTCTACTTCATCTGCTATAAAATCATGAGGTAGAATAACCGTTACAGAATGATTTTTAACTGATATTATTTGTCTAATTGCTTCCATAATTATTTAGGTTTACATTCAAATATAATGATTTGAGATGAATTTTATTCTTGTTCAAGGCGTTCCTGTTCTAGCTTTTCAGCTAATCTTTTTTCTATAATGGGCGTAATTAATGTTTTTCTTGGCTTTATTTTTACAAAAGGAAACAATTCTAAATCATGTTTCATTTTGTCTTCTTTATTTGGATATTTATTTGTACCAAGCAAAACTTCTTTTTTAGCATCAAACAACTCTTGCTCTTTATTAGCACTTTCCTGAATTTTCTTTTTGATTGTTCCGTCGTTCAAAAGTTTAAGGAAACCTCCATTGGCTTCAATATCTTTAAATAAAGTCAAACTTTTTTCTGCCAGTTGCATCGTTAAACTTTCGATATAATAACTTCCGTCTGCAGGGTTATTTACTTTATCAAAATAACTTTCATGTTTTAAAACCAATAATTGATTACGGGCAATTCGATCGCCAAATTCATTGTCTTTATGGTATAAAGAATCATAAGGTAAATTAGCAACCGCATCTGCACCGCCCAAAATAGCCGACATGCATTCTGTCGTTGTACGAAGCATATTTACATTATAATCGTAAATTGTTTTGTTGCGTTTGGTTGGCGTTACTAATAAATGACAATCCAAATCTGGATTATATTCAGCAGCAATTAATTTAAAAAGCATTCGCAAAGCACGGAGTTTTGCAATTTCAAAGAAGTAATTAGTTCCTACCGAAACCTGAAAAACAATAGGTTTAGAAATGTCGGGCAAACGATTCAGATATTCATTGGCGTGAGCCAGACTATAAGCAATTTGTTGTGTAATATTTGCACCTGCATTTTGATACAAACCCAAATCAATACTTAGTAAAGAAAGATTGGTAGTTGCTTTTGAAATTTTTTCAATCGTTTCAAAATTATTTTTATCTGATGTTGAAAACCAGTTCCCTTCTCGCGCAAAATGACCAATAGGATCCAGATTGCAATAAAAAGTTGCTTTTTTCTGAATCGAAATGGTATCTAATAATTTTACGAAATCGATTGAAATAAATTTCAAATTAAAGTAAACGGTTCTATTTTCTAAAGGAAGATTTTCTAATAGTTTTTGAATATCAATTTTTTCGTTTTCGATGGTGAAACGTAAACTTTCAGCACCTCTTTCGATAGTGTTTATGGCTCTTTGAATTGATTTTTCAATATCATAAACAAAGATATTTTGGCAAATCTTAAAATTTGAAGCACTTGTTTTTACAGAAGCAGTTTTAAAGAATTCGTCTCTGTGATAAAATGGTTTTACCTGAATATCTTCGGGAGAATTCCAAATTACGGTTTCGTTATAATCAGCTCCATCTAATTCAAACTGAATTTTTTGTTTCCATTGTTTGGATGAAATCGGATTAAAATCGTCGAAAAGGGTAGTAGCCATTTGGTGTTTTTTTCTGATTATTCTTTATCTTGAATAGTGTCTCCTTCAAAGTGAATGATGTAAATATCCTCGCTGTCTTTTTTCATGAAATATTTTTCGCGGGCATATTTTTCTATTTGTTCAGGATTTTTTAATTGTTTGATTTGTTCCTGATCCTTTTTAATTTCCTCTTTATAATAACTTTTATTGTCTTCGAGTTCATTAATTTGATTGTCTAAAAAACGATGATCAAAATAAGAGTAATTGTCTAAAAATAACATCCAGACTACAAAAAAGAGTAAAACCCAGACATATTTATTGCCTAGAAATTTAAACCAAGATTTGTCTTTATACGGATTTTTCATTTTAGTTTTCAATTTTACCCGATAGTGAGAGCAGGTCACGATCACTATCGGGATTATGGAATAAATTTACGATAAAAATTATGAAATTCGCTGATTAATTACAGCACGAACCACATCAATAGCAACAGTATTGTATTTGTCATTTGGTATGATAATATCAGCAAAAGCTTTAGATGGTTCTATAAATTGCTCATGCATAGGTTTTAATGTGTTTTGATAACGAGTTAAAACTTCATCAATATCACGGCCTCTTTCAGAAATATCACGTTTTAAACGACGAATTAATCTTTCGTCAGAATCTGCGTGAACATATACTTTGACATCAAAAAGCTCACGAAGTTCAGGATTTGTCAAAATCAAAATACCTTCAACAATCATTACTTTTCTCGGATGTGTAGAAACTGTATCATCAGTTCTGTTGTGTTGAATAAAAGAATAAACAGGCTGATCAATAGTTTCGCCTTCTTTTAATGCTTTTAAATGTTTTACCAGCAATTCAAAATCAATAGCGCGCGGATGATCAAAATTTATTAATGCTCTTTCATCAAAAGACAAATTATGGGTTTCTTTATAGTATGAATCCTGAGAAATTACGCCCACTTCAGTGTCTGGTAATTCATTCATAATCTGGTGCACTACCGTTGTTTTTCCACTTCCTGTTCCTCCTGCAATTCCAATAATGAGCATAAATTTGGTGTTATATATTTATTCGGCAAAAATAATAATTTAACTGAATTGTCTCAACATATTATTTATTTAAACCATATAAGTAACAGAAGTAAATTTAAGCAACAAGATATTTAGCGAAAACACTTCTTAGTTAAACTTATATTGCTTATATGGTTAAAAAGATATTATTTATATGATGAAAAGCATAAAAAAAATCCCGAAAGCGAACTAACGGGATTTGTGCAATCAGTATAGTTTTAATAAAATATTCTGAATTTAGTAAGCACTTGTAATTATTTATTCTTTTTTGCTTTTATCATCATTTCAAGCTGATCCCAAAGTTCTTCCGGAATCGCTTCTAATAAATTAAATTGTCCTGCACCTTTCAGCCATTCGCCTCCATCAATTGTAATAACATCTCCATTTACATAAGCTGAAAAATCAGAAACCAAATAAGCAGCTAAATTGGCCAATTCCTGATGATCGCCTACACGTTTTAATGGTACTTTTTTAGCCATATCAAATTTCTCGGCAAGATCTCCAGGCAATAATCTGTCCCATGCACCTTTAGTAGGGAAAGGCCCCGGAGCGATTGCATTAGAACGAATTCCGTATTTAGCCCATTCCACTGCAAGACTTCTTGTCATAGCCAAAACCCCGGCTTTTGCTGTAGCACTTGGCACAACATACGCAGAACCTGTCCAGGCATAAGTAGTAACAATATTCAAAATCGTAGCCGATTTTTGTTTACTGTCAATCCAGTGCTTTCCAAAAGCAAGCGTACAGTTTTTTGAACCCTTAAGTACGATATCTATAACAGTATCAAATGCATTTGCAGACAAACGCTCTGTTGGAGAAATGAAATTTCCAGCCGCATTGTTTAAAAGAACATCTACTTTTCCGAAAGTTTTTAAAACTTCCTGAAGCATGTTTTCAACTTCTTCATAATGACGAACATCACATTGAAGTGGTAAACATTTTCCGCCAGTTTCAGTTTCAAGTTCAGTAGCAGTATTTTTTAGCTTTTCTAAATCTCTTGAAGTAATCGCTACCTGAGCTCCTAATTCTAAAAAATATTTAGTCATTGCTTTTCCTAAACCGCTTCCGCCGCCTGTAACCACTATAACTTTGCCCTTTAAAGCATCGTCGCGTAACATTTTATCTGTATAACTCATACTTTTCTTTTTTACAATATTAATTAAATAAAATAGGATGCGTGCATAATATTGTTATAAAATTTTAAAAAACTTTATATTTTAGATAATTTTTTTGCTGCCGATTCCAGTGTGAAATCATCTTTGGCAAAACAAAAACGAATTAATTTTTGATCTTTATGATCAGAATAAAAAGTTGAAATAGGAATCGCGGCAACGCCATGATCAGTTATTAGTTTTTTGCAAAAAGTGACATCATCTTCATCTGATATGTTGGCATATGATGCCACCTGAAAATAAGTTCCCTCACATGGTTTCAATTCAAATCGGCTGTTTTGAAGCAATTTTTGAAAATAATCGCGTTTTTCCTGATAGAATTTTCCAAGTAAATTTACATCGACGATATTTAAATACTGACTAATAGCAATCTGTGAAATACTATTTACACTAAAAACCAAAAATTGATGTACTTTTTTAATTTCTTTCATTAAATATTCCGGCGCTACCGTATAGCCAATTTTCCAGCCGGTAATATGAAATGATTTTCCAAAAGAAGAAACCATTATGCAACGATCTAAAAGAAAACTTTTAGTATGTGCAGAAATATGTTTTTCTTCAAAAGTAATGTATTCATAAACTTCATCAGATAAAACAAGGATATCAGGATATTTTGAAAGTAATTTTTCCAGTTGCAAAAAATCATTTTGAGTCAGGATTTTCCCTGTTGGATTATGCGGATTATTAATAATAATCATTTTCGTTTTTTCCGAACACGCTTTTTCGATCGTTTCCCAATTTGGGGTATAGTCGTCATTTAAAGCAACCCTGACAGGTTTTGCGTTACAAAGTAAAACAGGAGATTCATACGAATCATAACTCGGATCTAAAATAACCACTTCATCGTCAGTTTTTACCAAAGCCAAAATCGAAGTAAAAATTCCCTGAGTAGCGCCGGCCGTTACCAAAATTTCTGTTTCAGGATCAATAGTTCTGTTATAAGAACTTTGAACCAATTTTGAAATCTGGTTTAGCAAAGGCGGATAACCCGACATTGGGGTATATTGATGCACATTTTCTTTGGCAAGTTTTGCAATAATATCTGTTAATCTTTCATCAACAGGAAAATTAGGAAATCCCTGCGAAAGATTAATTGCATTGTATTCAGATGCCATTTTAGACATTACCGTGAATATGCTTGTAGTTATGTTGGGAAGTTTACTCATTATAAAGTTTAATTAAGGAAAAACTTGTGAGCGAAATAGAAGATATGCTTAGCTTACAGTTATCAGTCCGGCATTTAAAGTTCTCACTTCTTTATTTTTATGTTTGCTGGGATTCCATTTTGGAGCTAATTTGATAACTCGAAGAGCTTCGTCGCCAGTGCCATATCCAAGGTCTCTTAATATTTTTATATCCCTTAATGAACCATCTTTTTCGATGATAAAAGTAAAATAGATTTTTCCTCTCATTTTCGGTTTGTCTGGTGGCTTGATAAAATTTTTATCAAGAAAACTATTAAACACAGCTACGCCGCCAGGAAATTCAGGTTTTTCATCTACACCTTGAGTATTATAAACTAAATTTTCATTATTTATGTCTGACACTTCATCCACGTTAGGTTTTCCAACTTCTTTAGTGGTTTGTGAAAATGTAACTTGGGCAAAGCAAATCAAAATCAGAAGTAGAAATTTTTTCATAATGGATGGTTTTTAAGATTTACATTTTATGAAGAATGAAAATTGTTGGTCGATTATGCAAATCAACCTTAATTTTTTTCCAGTCAGCAACACGCATTGTTTTAATGAATTCTGTTGGTAGTGTAATATCTGTTGCAATACAAAGATGTGTTGCAGGGTTTAGAATTTGTAAAAGATCTTCAACCAGTTTATTGTTTCTGTATGGAGTTTCAATAAAAATTTGTGATTGATTTTTATCCTGAGATAGTTTCTCAAAATGCTTTAAAGCCGATTTTTTCTCGTCTTTATCAATTGGCAAATATCCGTTGAAAGTAAAACTTTGGCCATTCATTCCAGAAGCCATCATCGCTAATAATATAGAAGAAGGACCAACCAAAGGCACAACCTGAATTCCTTTTTCGTGGGCTAATTTTACAATTACAGCACCTGGATCTGCAACTCCCGGACAGCCTGCTTCGCTCATTAAACCCATATTTTTTCCTTCTAATAAAGGTTTAATAAAGTCTAAATGTTCGCTTGGTTCAGTACGTTTATTCAAAGTAAAAAGAACAAGTTCGGACTGTTTTTTTTCAGGATAAACTGCTTTTATTGACTTTCTTGCGGTTTTATCATTCTCAACAATATAATAATCTATAAGTTCAATACTTCTTTTTACTGTTTGGGGTAAAACATCCATCGGATCGCTTTCGCCCATAGTAGTTGGAATTAAATACAATTTTCCTTGAAGTTTCATGTGTTGTATATTATAGATTATAAAATGAAAAATTTTCAATTATTACGCAATGAATAATTGAAAATAAATAAGTTAAGAATGTTTTTCGATGAGTTTCTTTGCAATGATATCTGTTACTTCATCCAGCATTTGATAAACAGTATCAAAACCGTTAGAAACACCAAAGTAAGGATCGGGTACATCTACATTTTCATCTGGAAATAATTCATTTAGAATTAAATGAACTTTATTTTTATGTTCTGGTGTTTTGGCAAGATGAATAACATCACGATAATTCGAATTGTCCATTACATATATATAGTCAAATTCGTCAAAATCAGAAATTTTAAATTGTCTTCCTTTTTGGCCATCAATGCACAAACCATTTTTTTGAGCAACGGCGATAGAACGTTTATCTGGCGAATGACCTACATGCCAGGAACCAGTTCCGGCCGAATCAACAATAAATTTTTCGTTTTGTAGTTTTGATGCTAAAATACCTTCGGCCAAAGGCGATCTGCAGATATTTCCCAAACAAACCATTAAAATTTTTACTGGCATGATGCGCGTTTATAGCGTTAATTTTTTGTTGATGTCTTCTACAAATTTCTTGAATTGTTTGTCTGTCGAAACTAAATTGTCAACTGTTTTGCAAGCGTGTAATACGGTAGCATGATCGCGATCTCCAATTTGCGAACCAATGTTTGCCAAAGAAGCTTTAGTAAATTTCTTTGCGAAAAACATAGCCAATTGTCTCGCCTGAACCACGTGTCTTTTTCTGGTTTTAGATTGAAGTGTTTCAATATCCAACTGAAAATAATCTGACACAATTTTTTGAATATAATCGATAGAGATTTCTCTCTTTACGTTTTTAACAAATTTCTCTACAACGCTTTTAGCCAACTCAATTGTAACTTCCTTTTTATTGAAAGAAGATTGTGCGATTAAGGATATAATTGCACCTTCAAGTTCACGAACATTGGTTTTGATATTGCGTGCAACATATTCAATAATGTCTTCCGGTATTTCAACACCATCGCGGTAAAGTATGTTTTTCAAAATCGAAATACGAGTTTCGTAATCAGGTTGGTGTAACTCTGCAGATAATCCCCATTTAAAACGAGAAAGCAAACGTTGCTCAATATCCTGCATATCAACAGGAGCTTTATCCGAAGTTAAAATTACCTGTTTTCCGTTTTGGTGCAGATAATTGAAAATATGGAAAAATACATCCTGAGTTCCTGATTTTCCTGATAAAAACTGAACATCATCAATAATCAAAACGTCGATTAACTGATAAAAATGGATAAAATCATTACGATTATTCTTTTTTACAGAATCAATATATTGTTGTGTGAAAATTTCGGCAGAAATATATAAAACTGTTTTTTCAGGATATTTATCTTTTACTTCAACACCAATTGCATGTGCTAAGTGTGTTTTTCCTAAACCAACTCCACCAAAAATCAATAACGGATTAAATGAAGTTCCTCCAGGTTTATTAGCAACAGCCATACCTGCAGAACGGGCCAAGCGGTTTGAATCTCCTTCTAAGAAATTATCAAAACTGTAGTTTGCATTTAACTGCGATTCAATTTTTAAATTTCTAATTCCCGGAATTACAAACGGATTTTTAAGTTCTGGATTTAAGTTTTTAAACGGAGCATCAACCTCTTGCGGTTTCATTGGCACTCTGTTGGCACTTGGCAACTGTTCGGTAAACGGTTGTTTATTGCCATAAGTGTTTTCCATTTTAATTTTATAGAGTAACTTTGCGTTTTTTCCCAGTTCTTTGGTAAGCGCAACTTTCAATAATTTAACGTAATGCTCTTCGAGCCATTCGTAGAAAAATTTACTTGGTACCTGAATATATAACGCGTTGTCGGTTAGCTCAACTGATTTGATTGGTTCAAACCAAGTTTTATAGGCTTGATCTTGAATATTGTCTTTTATAAAGGACAAACAGTTTTCCCATACCGATTGAGCAGTTTTAGTCATAAATTCAGATAAATTTTTTTATTATTGATAAAGATTCTCCTAATAAAAAAGGAGCAATTTTATTCCGTATTTCGGGATAACAAATATGTGAACAAATTTCTGTAAAAAAAAATATTTTGCCCTCTAATTTTATAAAAAAATGTTGTAAGGCGGCTTTTGAAAATTAATTTTTTTTAATATATAAATAATGAAAAATCATCAAACGCAAGTGCGTGTTCGTTACTCTGAAACTGATCAAATGGGAGTCGTTTATCACGGAAATTACATCCCTTATTTTGAGATAGGACGCGTGGAATGGCTTAGAAATAAAGGGATTTCGTATAAAAGCATGGAAGAAAGCGGAATTGGATTGCCAATTGTTTCAATGCAAATAAATTATAAAAAATCGGCCCGTTACGATGAGCTTCTTACAATTCATACAACTTTCAAAAGTCAGTCTTCTGTTAAGATTGAATTTGACTGTGCAATCTATAATGAAGCGAATGAGTTATTAACAACTGCGGTGTTTATTTTAGTATTTATTTCGTTAAAAACAGGTCGCCCAACAGCTCCTCCGGATTATATTTTAGAATTATTTAAAACGCTTGTATAATTGTTAAAACGCACTGTGTTTTTATATCAAATTATATAATTTTGATGTCGATTTCAAACATTAAATCAAAAATGTCGAATATCATTTCGGCATTTTTTTTTCGCGTTTTTGTACTAATTTTTCCAATTGGCAAACCTGATTCTTCATCAATTTCCATTTCCTGAGAAACAATTTCCAGCTTCTTTTCTTTAATTACCCGCATTACTTTATTCATGTTTTTGTAATCAAAAGAAATTAAAAAATGCACATCAATTGTTTTTTCTACAATTTCACAAACTTCCAATGCCATTTGTGCTGTTGTTTTGTAAGCTGCGATTAATCCGCCAACGCCCAATTTAATTCCACCAAAAATGCGAACGACCACTACAAGAACGTTAGTCAGACCAAAAGATTGTATCTGACCGTAAATTGGTGCTCCGGCCGTGTTGCTTGGTTCGCCATCATCATTAGCACGATAAGAAATTTTTGGAGCCGTACCAATTTGATATGCATAACAATAATGTACCGCATTCGGATGCTGCTTTTTTAAGTTTTCGATAATAGGTTTTACGGCATCCTCATTTTCGATAGGAAAAGCATAACCAAAGAACTTACTTCCTTTTTCCTTAAAAAGTATTTCCTCAGATTCTAAAGCAATGGTTTGATACGTATCGTTATATTCCAAAAGTAAATTTCTAAATTATGTTTAAATTTTTTTTTACAGAGTTTAATTTTACCGCAAAGTTCGCGAAGGTATTATTATTAGTTGCCTGTTTGCAAGGTTTAAAGTTCGCAAAGCTAAATCAATACAAAGGTTTGCGAACTTTGTATTCTTAATCCATTAAAATCTTGGCGAACTTTGTGGTTAAGATACGCCACGAATTCACGAATTATAAATCATCCTAACCTGTAAAATCTGTGGCAAAAATATGATCTACAATATCTTTTTATCAAATAAATCCACAACATCTTCCTTGCCAACCTGTAAATTCCAGATATGAAGACCTAAAGCTGCGGCTGCATCTGTGTTTTCTTTTTTATCATCTACAAACAAAGTTCGTTTTGGAGATAATTCGTGTTTATTAATGATGTATTGATAAGCTTCAGGATTTGGTTTTCGCTTTCCAATTTCAAAAGAAAAATAAACTTTTTCAAAGCATTGGTAAAAATCGCTGTAGAATGAAATCCCAGTTGTATTTTGAAAAGTTTCAATATGAATAGTATCAGTATTACTCAATAAAAACAAACGGTATTTTTTTGAAAGCATTTGCAAAAATTCTAATCGGTACAATGGAAAATCAGCCAAAACGGCATTCCATGCCTGCAGGATTTCTTCTTTAGAGGCATTTGGAAGCTGTTCCTGAAAACCTGCCAAAAAATCATCATACGAAATATCTCCCGTTTCAAACAAAAGATTTAATCGGTCAAATTCAGAATTCCATTCCGTCATTCCTAATTTCTGTAATCCCGAAATAGTGGCTTGTTTATCTAAATTGATAAAAATATCTCCAAAGTCAAAAATTATAGTATCAATCATGATTTCTAACGTATATTAATTCATCGTCCTGAATGAAAGTTTTGGTTGTATTTTTCTTCGAAATGATTGGAGCTTTAGTTCCTTTTTCAAAAGAAGTTTTTCCGATAAAAATTCTCGCTTCATCCCAAACGTTTTTATCTATAAAAGATTGTAAGGTTTTTAAACCTCCTTCAATAATAATCGATTGAATTTGATTTTGATATAAAACATCTAAAATCTGCTGAATTATATTCTGATCAAAATCAATTATTTCAAAAGTTGTGTTTTCTGTAGAAGAGTTGCTTTCAGATTTTGTAAACACAATCGTTTTTACGCTGTCATCAAAAATAAAACTGTCTTTAGAAATTCTATTATTTTGATCTAAAACTACTCTTACCGGATTATTACCAGCCCAATCTCTTGTGTTCAATTTTGGATTGTCATCAATAACCGTCTGCGTTCCCACTAAAATTGACTGTTCTTCACTTCGCCATTTATGTACCAATTGTCTCGAATATTGATTGGTAATCCAAACGGGTTTTCTGTCCTGGTTTATATTTTTTTCGGGAGCCAAAAATCCATCCTGACTTTCTGCCCATTTCAAAATAATATAAGGTCTCTTTTTATTATGAAAAGTAAAAAAGCGTTTATTAAGTTCGTTGCATTCTTTTTCTAAAACGCCAACCGTAACATTGGTTCCGGCGGCAATTAATTTCCTGATTCCGTTTCCGGCTACTTTTTCATTGGGATCAACAGTTCCCACTACAACATTCGGAATTTCATTTGCAATAATTAAATCACAGCACGGAGGCGTTTTTCCAAAATGACTGCAAGGTTCTAAACTTACATAAATTGTTGCTTTTTTTAAAAGTGATTTGTCTTTTACAGATCGAACGGCATTGACTTCGGCGTGAGGTTCTCCAGCTTTTTTATGCCATCCTTCGCCAATAATTCTATCTTCATAAACGATTACACTTCCCACCATCGGGTTTGGATATGTAGTTCCAAAGCCATTTCGGGCCAATTCAATGCAACGCTTTATATATTTCTCATGTATATTCACTTTACAAAAGTAGTTATTTTTGCCTTTATTGCCGATAGATTTGGTATAGTTGTGAAACATTCTGATTTGTTATAAAACTATCGGAAAAGTATTTCTACTTTTGTAATATATCAGACGAATTTGAAATATGGAAAATTGGATTATCAGAAGAATTAAAAAAGAAGACAATCAGGCAGTTGCCCAATTAATAAGATCGGTTTTTGACGAAATGGAAATTCCGAAAGTAGGAACAGCTTATGCAGATCCGTATTTAGATTTGATGTTTGAAGAATATAACAAACCACAATCTGTTTATTTTGTTGTGGAAAATGAAGGTGAAATTGTAGGCTGTTCCGGCATTGCGCCTTTAGAAAATGGTGATCCAAAAATTTGCGAATTGCAAAAGATGTATTTTTTGCCTAAAACCCGCGGATTAGGAATTGGAAGTCAAATGATGGAAAAATGCTTGTTGCAGGCCAGAGATTTTGGCTTTGAGAAATGTTATATAGAGACGATGCCTTTTATGCATGCCGCTCAAAAATTATATAAAAAATCAGGTTTTGAGTATTTAGATGCTCCGTTAGGTTGTACTGGACATAGTTCTTGTCCGGTTTGGATGTTGAAGGAATTGTAAAATAAGATTGTAACAATTTTTAATTTGCAATACTTATTGTAGAACAGGGTTGGATTTAGCTAAAAAATGCTCAAAACGAAATGAGAATCAAACAATATAGAACTCAATTTATAAAAGAACTTTCTCCTTTTTATGATGCTTATGAAGCAGAGAGTTTTTTTTATTTAATATTAGAAAATAAACACAAGCTTAGGCAAATTGATTTGGCGCTCAATCATGAATTAACTTTTTCAGATGCTGATCTTGCTATTTGGGGTGGTTTTTTAAACGAGCTGAAAAAAGAAGTTCCAATTCAGTATTTACTTGGGAAAACAAATTTTTACGGTTTGGATTTTGAAGTAAATGAAAATGTTTTGATTCCGAGACCCGAAACGGAAGAATTGGTCGAATGGATTATTAATGAAAACAAAGAAGGGAAATCTAAAAAAATAAAAATTTTAGATATCGGAACCGGTAGTGGGTGTATTGCAATTTCTTTGGCAAAAAATCTCCCAAATGCCGAAGTTTACGGAATCGATGTTTCAAAAAAAGCGATAGAAACCGCAAAAAGAAATGCCATCAATAACAATGTAGATGTTACTTTTATGTATCAGAATATTTTAGATACAGATGTGCTTACCTGTAATTTTGATATTATTGTTTCTAATCCGCCTTATGTTCGTAACTTAGAAAAAGAAGAAATCAAAAAAAATGTCTTGGATTACGAACCACATTTGGCACTTTTTGTAGATGATAACGATGCTTTGATTTTTTATAGAAAAATAGCTGCTTTGGCAAAAAGCGGACTTAAAGATAAGGGGCAATTGTTTTTTGAAATCAATCAGTATTTAGGAAATGAAATGACTGATTTACTGGAGAAAATGGATTTTAAAAACATCGAATTAAGAAAAGATATTTACGATAATGACCGTATGATTTCCTGCAAGGTTTCTAAAAACTTGTAGAAGAAGATATTAAAGTTAAAAATTTCTAATCTAGCCCCGATAGCAGTGGAAATCCTTTTTTGTTGGGGTTCAACAAAAAAGATTGAAACGAATAGCGGGACAATTGGTTTTATGAAACGATTATTTCTGCTTCAAATAAATAATATTACTCGTAACGCAAAGCTTCAATAGGATCCAATTGCGAAGCTTTTATCGCTGGATATAATCCAGAAACTATTGCAACCATAAAGCTGGTTGCAAAAGCAGCAAAAATTGCCATCCACGGAATCACAAATGCAAAACTCATTGCGGCTGCAAAAGCAAAGCCAATTAGGATTCCCAATACAATTCCGACCAAACCTCCAATTTGTCCAATCAATAAAGTTTCGATAAAAAACTGAACTGAAATTGTGATTTTTGTTGCGCCCAAAGCTTTTCGAACACCAATTTCGCGTGTACGCTCTGTTACCGAAACAATCATAATATTCATTAAGGCAATTGATGAGCCTAAAATCGTAATAACGCTAATAATCCAGGAAGCCCAGCCCAGATATTTTGTGATGCCGAGAATTCGATTAATTAAATCGTCGCTTCGGCCAATGCCAAAATTATTATCACGAACCGGACTCAGTTTACGAACTCTTCGCATGGTACTTGTCGCATTATCAACGGCTTCGTCTAAAAGTTCTTTTTTAGAAACCATGACACTCATTGTATAATTGATGTTTGGTGCCGTAAATAAAGAACGCGCCACCTGAATCGGAATCAAAACACGTAAATCCTGACTGTTTCCAAACGTTGATCCTTTTTCTTTTAAAACACCAATAACTTTAAAACGCGCTCCGCGAATTGAAATAACTTTGTCAATTGGGTTAATGTCTTTTAATAAGCCTTTTTCAAAATCAGAACCTACAATACAGGAATAAGTATTGTTGTCAATGTCAAATTGGTTGAAAGAACGCCCTAAAGTGGTTTCTAACCCTGAATTTGAAATAAAATGCTCGTCGACACCAACAATGGTAATTTCCGGATCTGTTTTTTTATCTGAATATTTTACCTCTGCCGTTGTAGTTGCGGTAAAAGACAACGATGTTTCGGTAAAAGGATATTTGAATTTGTTTTTGAAAGCAACCGCTTCAGGATATGAAATAATCGGATTTATAATTTCGCGTTCATTTCCTCCTCGGTTTTTAACATTATTTTCGTATTGATTGATGTTGAAAGTATTAGCTCCCATTGAAGCAAAATTGGTAGAAACAGTATTTTCAAGTGCTGTTACAACGGTCAAAATCCCAACCAAAGCTGTAATCCCGATAGCAATAATTAATACGGTAAGAATGGTTCGCAGTAATTGTGTTTTGATAGAACCAAAAGCAATTCGGATATTTTCTTTAAATAATTTTAGCATCATGACCAATTTGTCACGAAAATACGTTTTTTGTTACAAGTTTGTTTTCGAACTGCCAATATTTATTTTAAAAAATAAGATATTTGCAGTCCATTAGAAATAGAGAAATCTAAAAATAAATAATCCAAAAAAGATTTTAATTCAGATTTGCAATAAAATCTAAAATCTAAAATCAGAAATCAGAAATCAGAAATCTAAAATAAAAAAGATGGCTTCAAAACCAAGCATACCACAAGGAACAAGAGATTTTTCGCCTGCAGAGGTGTCAAAACGTCAATATATTATTCAGACGATAAAAAGTAATTTTGAGAAATTTGGTTTTCAGCCAATTGAAACTCCGTCGTTCGAAAATTCAGATACCTTAATGGGAAAGTATGGGGAAGAAGGAGATCGCTTGATTTTTAAAATACTGAATTCAGGTAATTTTTTCTTCAATAAAAATAAAATAGAATTACCGGAATCAATAGCATCTTTACAAGTTAATTCTGCAGAAACGATTGATTTGAATCAAAGAATTGAACTAAATAAATTTACCGGAAAAATTTCTGAGAAAGCGTTGCGTTATGACTTGACAGTTCCGTTTGCAAGATATGTGGTACAGCACCAAAACGAAATTGAATTTCCTTTTAAAAGATATCAGATTCAACCAGTTTGGAGAGCAGATCGCCCACAAAGAGGACGTTACAGAGAATTTTATCAATGTGACGCCGATGTTGTAGGTTCAAAATCACTTTGGCAGGAAGTTGAATTGGTTCAGTTATATGACACTGTTTTTACTTCTTTAGGTTTAGAAGGCGTAACCATTAAAATCAATAACAGAAAAATTTTATCCGGAATTGCAGAAGTTATTGGCGCTTCAGATAAATTGATCGATTTTACGGTAGCTCTTGATAAGCTGGATAAAATTGGTGAAGATGGCGTTAAAAAAGAAATGATTGAAAAAGGAATTGCCGAAGAAGCATTGGTTAAAGTACAGCCGCTTTTTAATTTTACAGGAACATTTGCAGATAAAATCAATCAGCTTTCAGATTTATTAGCTTCATCAGAAGAAGGAATGAAAGGTGTAGAAGAATTGAAATTTATTTGTGACAATGTGGCTACTTTAGGTTTAGCGACTGCGACATTAGATCTTGACGTGACACTAGCGCGTGGACTAAATTATTATACCGGAGCTATTTTTGAAGTAGCAGCGCCAAAAACCGTTTCGATGGGTTCTATCGGCGGCGGCGGAAGATACGATGATTTGACCGGAATTTTTGGTTTGAAGAATATGAGTGGTGTTGGAATTTCTTTTGGACTAGACAGAATTTATTTGGTTCTGGAAGAGTTGCAATTATTTCCTGAAACTGTTGCCGCAACATCAAAGGCATTATTTATCAATTATGGAGATGCTGAAGCTTTATATGCTTCGCAGGCAATTCAGAAATTAAGAAAAGAAAATATAAAAGTAGAATTGTATCCGGATAATGTAAAAGTAGGGAAACAGTTTCAATATGCAGACAAGCGCTTGATTCCGTTTGCAGTAATTGCTGGTGATCAGGAAATTGCTTCAAATTCATATTCACTTAAAAATTTAGTTTCAGGTGAACAGGTTTCTGTAGATTTTGAAGGATTGAAAAATGCTTTGTTAGCATAATTGAATGGTAAAGTGTTTTGTCACTCCCGATAGCTATCGGGATAAAAGGATTATTAGATTTTTGTTTCACGCAGATTTTGCAGATTAGAGCAGATTTATTTGATTGTTATATAAATAAATCTTTTTAAAATCTGCGTGAAATAAAAATTAGAGGTTAACTGTTTGAAGCAAAGGTTTTTGCTTCGAATCGCACGGATTTAAAGGATTTTCTTTTTAAATCTCTGCCTGAAATAGTTGCCGGGGAAGAAAAAAAACTTTTAATTTGCCGACCTTAAGTTACGGGCGTAGTTCAAGGGTAGAATAGCGGTCTCCAAAACCGTTGATGGGGGTTCGAATCCCTCCGCCCGTGCAATATTTTTTACCGCAAAGATTTATATCTAAGAATAATTTTAAAGATCATATCCCGAAGCTTCGGGACGCAAAGCTAAATAATACAAAGCTTTGCGAACTTTTTCTATTTAAGTTAAGAATGAAAAAATTTACCGCAGAGAACGCAAAGGTTTTTCGCAGAGTTCACTAAGATTTAAAGTTGTGTTTACACAATCTAAGTGCACAAAGCTTTGCGAACTTTGTATTTTTCATAAAGCTAAGAGTAAAAAAACTTTGCGTTCTCTGCGGTAAATTTTTTTCGTTCAACAAAAAAAAGCTTCGTCTCATAAGGCGAAGCTTTTTTTAATATAAGGTAAATTTGAATTAATAATTATTTTGAGGCCGAGGCCAACCCTTAAATTCAATTTTGATAGGTAATAATTTAGATTATAATTTTGTCTTCAAATATACCACAAACTAAAACGTAATAGTCTTAAAATTATACTAAATTTTAAAGTAAGAAAATTATTTATATAAACAGCCAAATTTTAATAGCGTGACAATTTGACATTTTATAAGATTTGGCAGTACTTTTGCAATCCAAAAGAAAGAAATTGAAAATGAAGTTTAAGAATATTTTTAAAAATACAAGTAATATGACTACGGAAAATACAGAATTCGATCAGGAATTAGATGATGTAACGTTAGAAAACAATGCCAACGGTGAGCAGTTAATTGTTGAAGAATTAAGTGTTGAAGAGCAATTGGCTCAAGACTTGGCAAAAGAAAAAGATAAGTTTTTGAGATTATTTGCCGAATTTGAAAATTACAAAAAAAGAACTTCAAAAGAGCGTATGGATTTGTTTAAAACAGCAAACCAAGAAGTTTTGTTAGCAATGCTTCCTGTTTTGGATGATTTTGACAGAGCAACTGTTGAGATCAACAAATCTGACGATGAAAATTTGAAAAAAGGTGTTGAGTTAATTCACGAAAAATTGAAAAGCACTTTGGTTTCTAAAGGTTTAGAGCAAGTTGAAGTAAGAGCAGGTGATGCTTTTAATGCTGATTTTGCTGAGGCAATTACCCAAATTCCAGCTCCGTCTGACAAATTAAAAGGAAAAATTGTTGATGTTATTGAAAAAGGCTACAAATTAGGAGACAAAATTATTCGTTTCCCTAAAGTGGTTATCGGAAACTAAAAAAACAAATTAAATATTCTGAAAGTCAATTTTTTAAGAATTGGAATTTGGAATTTTTAGATTTGGAATTTAACCTAAATTATGAAAAAAGATTTTTACGAAATACTAGGCATTTCAAAAAATGCTGACGCTACCGAAATAAAAAAAGCTTACCGAAAAAGTGCTTTAAAATATCACCCGGACAAAAATCCAGGCGACAAAGAGGCAGAAGAAAACTTTAAACTTGCGGCAGAAGCTTATGAAGTTTTAAGTGATCCTAACAAAAAAGCAAAATACGACCAATACGGACATCAGGCTTTTGATGGTTCTGGCGGATTTGGCGGTGGTGGTCACGGTGGTATGAATATGGATGACATTTTCAGCCAGTTTGGTGATATTTTTGGTGGAGGATTTGGCGGTTTCGGCGGAGGCGGTCCTCGTCGCGCTAAAGGAAGCAATCTTCGAATTAAAGTTAAACTGACTTTAGAAGAAATTGCAAATGGTGTTGAGAAAAAAGTAAAAGTAAAACGTAAAGTTCAGGCAAAAGGAGTTACATACAAAACGTGTTCGACTTGTAATGGTCAGGGACAGGTAATGCGTGTGACAAACACAATTTTGGGTAGAATGCAATCTGCATCAACTTGCCCTACTTGTGGTGGTTCTGGACAAATTCTAGATAAAAGACCTTCTGAAGCAGATGCTCAGGGAATGGTTTTGGAAGATGAAACAGTTTCAATCAAAATTCCTGCAGGAGTTGTTGACGGAATGCAGCTTAAAGTTTCTAACAAAGGAAACGATGCTCCCGGAAACAGTGTTCCTGGTGATTTAATTGTTGCAATTGAAGAGTTGGAACACGAATTTTTGAAACGTGAAGGCGAAAATATTCATTTTGATTTATATATCAGTTTCCCTGAAGCAGTTTTAGGAGTTTCTAAAGATATTGAAGCAATAAATGGAAAAGTTCGTATTAAACTGGAAGAAGGAATTCAATCAGGAAAAATATTAAGATTAAAAGGAAAAGGTATTCCAAGTATTAACGGTTACGGAAGCGGGGATTTACTGGTTCACGTAAATGTATGGACACCTAAAACATTGAATAAAGAGCAAAAACAATTTTTCGAAAATGCTCTTAACGACGAACATTTTGTTCCAAGTCCTGAAAAATCAGAAAAATCATTTTTTGAAAAAGTAAAAGATATGTTTTCATAACAGAAACTTTTTCTAAAAAGAGAAAATAAATTTTAAAACCCATTCTGAAGTAAATTTAGAATGGGTTTTTTATGTATTATTACTTAGAATCGGTACTAATTATTTACTTTTACACTCGCTAGGCCACAATGGTCAAACTGACGTAGAAAATTCTAAAAACAGCATGAGCAACTTACTCGAAGTACATAAAGTCGTAAAACAATATGGCGATTATGTAGCGCTTAACGAAGTTTCATTAAATGTGCCCAAAGGCAGCATTTACGGATTGTTAGGTCCAAATGGAGCTGGAAAAACTTCCCTTATTCGAATCATCAATCAAATCACACTGCCAGACAGCGGTCAGATTATTTTGGATGGAGAAAAATTGCAGCCAAAACATGTACAGAATATCGGTTATCTTCCGGAAGAAAGAGGTTTGTACACTTCTATGAAAGTGGGAGAGCAATGTTTGTATTTGGCACAAATGAAAGGGCTTTCTAAAGCCGAAGCTAAAAAGCAACTGGATTTTTGGTTTGATCGTTTGGGAATCCAGGGTTGGTGGAACAAAAAAATTCAGGAACTTTCTAAAGGAATGGCGCAAAAAATTCAGTTTGTAGTTTGTGTATTGCATAAACCTAAATTGCTGATTTTTGATGAGCCATTTTCCGGTTTTGATCCCGTAAATGCTAATGTTATTAAAGATGAAATTTTGGCATTAAAAGAACAAGGTGCCACAATTATCTTTTCTACGCACAGAATGGAAAGTGTTGAGGAACTTTGTGATCATATTGCCTTAATTCATAAATCGAATAAATTAATCGAAGGAAAAGTCAGCGATGTAAAACGCGAGTTTAAAACCAATAGTTTTGAAGTTGGAATACTGACTAATAATGTCGAAGGTTTGATGTACGACATTACACAAAAGTTTACTGTTTCGCCTGCCAGTTTTAAATCTCTAAATGACGATTTAAAACTAAATATTCAGATAGGAAATGCAGCTCCAAACGAGTTATTGCATATTCTGACACAACGCGGACAAGTAACACATTTTGTAGAAAAAATCCCGAGTGTAAACGATATTTTTATTCAGACAGTTACTGAAAAAGTTTAGATTTCAGATTTAAGATTTTAGAGTGAAAACCTGGAATCTAAAATCTAAAGTCAACAATCTAAAATAAAAAATAAAAAAATGAGCATCATTTCGCTGATTATAAAAAGAGAATTTATTGCAAAAGTGCGCAATAAGTCTTTTGTTGTTATGACTTTTTTGAGTCCGTTACTGTTTGTGGCAATTGCCGGATTTATTGGTTATTTAAGTTCAATGAAAGCTGAAACCAAACGAATCGCAATTCATGACGAAACAGGTTTGTTTGCAGATGATTTTGTAAAACAGAATAAAAAAGACGGAGAATACAGATATTTAGATCTTTCTGAAATTGATACAAAATCTTTGAAAGATAGTATTGTCAAAGAGAACTTTACAGGTTTAATTATTATTCCAAAAACGAGTAGCTTAAAAGACTTAGAAAGCAAAATAGATTTTATTTCGAATAATAGTCCAAGTATTTCTTTTATAGAAAACACACAGGATGTTATTGCTGATAAAATTACAAAGCTAAATTTCGAAGAGGCAAAATTAGATACATTAGCCATTCAAAAAGCACATGCTGAGGTTAATATCCATTTGGCAAAAGCTTCAGGAGAAGAAAGTTTAAAAGGACTGAACGAAATAAAAATCGGAATTGGAGGTGCTTTCGGATATTTAATTATGATGTTCATTATCATTTATGGAAATATGGTAATGCGAAGCGTGATCGAAGAAAAAACTAATAGAATTATCGAAATCATCATTTCATCAGTAAAACCATTTCAGTTAATGATTGGTAAAATTGTTGGAACTTCCCTTGCCGGATTATTACAATTTATAATCTGGGCTATAATTGGTTTGGGATTAATGTTTGCAGCTTCAGCATTTTTTGGAGTAAATGTTGGTCCAACAGCCAAAATTCCACCAGGATTAATGCATTCTGCACAACAAGAGTTTTCGGGGACAGCACAAATGTATATTAGTGAATTATGGAATTTACCAATCGCCAGTATCATTATTGGTTTTGTGGTTTATTTTATTGGAGGATATTTTTTATATAGTTCATTTTATGCCGCAATTGGTGCAGCTGTAGACAATCAAACCGATTCACAGCAATTTTTGCTGCCTATTATAATGCCGCTTATTTTAAGTGTTTACATCGGATTTTTTACCGTAGTAAACGATCCACACGGAACTGTTGCAATTGTGTTTTCAATGATTCCGTTAACCTCGCCGATTGTTATGTTAATGCGAATTCCGTTTGGCGTACCGTGGTGGCAAATTGCAATTTCGGTATCATTATTGTTTGCAACCTTTTTCTTTGTTGTCTGGTTCGCCGCAAAAATTTACCGCGTTGGTATTTTAATGTACGGCAAAAAACCAACCTGGAAAGAATTGTATAGATGGCTTAAATACTAATTAAAGTTGCTAAGATTCTAAGATACTGAGTTGCTAAGTTTTTTTTAGCATCTTTTAAAAGCTTAGAATCTTAGCAACTCAGAACCTTAGCAACTTTAAAAAGAATGAGTAAAATACTAATTATAGAAGACGAAGCAGCGATCAGACGAGTTTTGGTAAAGATTTTATCAGAAGAAAATGATACGTATCAAGTTGATGAGGCGGAAGATGGTGCTGCGGGACTTGACAAAATAAAAAACAACGATTACGATTTGGTTTTGTGTGATATCAAAATGCCAAAAATGGATGGTGTCGAAGTTTTGGAAGAAGTAAAAAAGATTAAGCCCGAAATTCCGATGGTGATGATTTCTGGTCATGGCGATATGGAAACGGCTATTCATACAATGCGTTTGGGAGCTTTTGATTATATCTCAAAACCACCGGATTTAAATCGTTTATTGAATACCGTTCGTAATGCTTTAGACAAAAAACAACTTGTAGTCGAAAATAAAATTCTAAAGAAAAAAGTAAGTAAGAATTACGAAATGGTAGGTGAGAGCGAAGCCATCAGTCATATTAAATTAATGATTGATAAAGTTGCGCAAACCGAAGCCAGAGTTTTAATTACGGGACCAAACGGAACTGGAAAAGAATTAGTGGCGCATCAATTGCATGAAAAAAGCGAGCGTGCTAATTTTCCTTTGATTGAAGTAAATTGCGCTGCGATTCCGAGTGAATTGATTGAAAGCGAATTATTCGGTCACGTAAAAGGTGCTTTTACATCGGCAGTGAAAGATCGTGCTGGAAAATTTGAAGCAGCAGATAAGGGAACTATTTTCTTAGATGAAATTGGAGATATGAGCCTTTCGGCGCAAGCCAAAGTTTTACGTGCTTTGCAGGAAAGTATGATTACAAGAGTCGGGGCAGAAAAAGATATTAAAGTGGATGTTCGTGTTGTGGCTGCAACCAATAAAGATTTGAAAACAGAAATTGCCGAAGGTCGTTTCCGTGAAGATTTATACCATCGTTTGGCAGTGATTTTAATTAAAGTTCCGCCATTGAACGAAAGACGCGATGATATTCCGGCTTTGATAAGACACTTTGCAGAGAAAATTGCTTCGGAACAAGGAAATGTTGTTAAAGTATTTTCGCAGCCAGCCATAAAATTATTGCAGGAATACGACTGGACAGGAAATATTCGTGAACTTCGAAATGTAGTCGAAAGACTAATTATTTTGGGAGGAAACGAAATATCTGAAACAGATGTAAAAATGTTTGCAAGCAAGTAGGTGCTTCGCGCAATAGGCTTTAAGCTTTGTGTTTTAAATATTAGCGGATATATTATGAGAACCGAAAATTAATAACAACGATAAGAAAATTGAATTTATGTTTAATTCTTTATTCAAAAAGGAAGCAAAAGACGAGCGAAATTTGCAATTGGAATTCGATGAAATATTGAAAAATCTAGTTTTTCCATTTTTTAAAGAATTAGGGTTTAGAAAAAAAGATAACGGATTTAATAAAAAAACAAGCGAAATAATTCAATTTGTAAACATCCAAAAAAGTAGATGGAATCATCAAGATAATGTTTCATTTACTTTCAATATTGGTTTCTTTGTTGCGGAAATGTATATAGAGGATTGGGGTAAGGAAATACCTAAATTTATTCGTGAGTATGATTGTCAAATTAATTTTAGACTTGGACAAATAGTAAAAGGAAATGATTATTGGTATGAATTAAACAATAAGATAGAAAAAGTAGATTTAGAAATTGAGATTGATAAACATTTAAAGGATTATTTAAAGCCAATTATTGAAAAAAATACTGATTTGAATTCGTTAAAACAATTAATCTTAAATGACGAAAAAATAGCATTAACAACTGCTGAACTTTCTAAAATTAAAATGTTTCTAAAAGTTGGTGAAATTGAAAAAGCAAAAGAATTGCTAAATAAAGAATATTTCAATGCTTTGAATCCTAAGGATCATGTTGCAAAAACAATTTATCCTGATGGAACAGAAGAAATAAAAACATCTAAATCAAAAATTAATACTGAATATGTTGAACGATTAAAAAAAATTGGAAAAGAAAATAACATCATTCTAAAATAACACATCCTATAACAGATACTACAACGATTTGGACAATTGCATTAATTGAAAGTTAGTTTTGTATTTGAGAGATTTGACAAGTGCGAAAATAGGACTTAATTTAGTCTCAAACTCGGCGTAGTACTAGAACATATAAATTAATTTTTGCTTATGGCTTATTGCCTAAAGCTTAAAGCATAAAAAGATGAAATTAAAAAAGATAAACGAGAAGTTACAAGACGCATTAATCGAAAATGGTTTAACAGAAGCTAATATTCTGCAAAAAGAAACTTTTTCGACCATAAAAAGTGGTGCCGATTGTATTATTCTTTCTCCGGAGGGAAGCGGAAAATCAACGACAATTGTATTGAATGTGATTCAGCAATTAGCGGGGCAGACAGAAGAATCGCCACGTGCTTTGATTTTTGTGGAAGACAAAACCAAAGTATTAGAAATGGTAGACCTTTTCGCGAAATACGGAAAATACACCAATCTTGAAGTATACGGAGTTCATGATAAAGGCGATATGGATTATGATAAAAATTATATTTCAACCGGAATTGATGTTTTAATTGGTACGCCAAATAAATTAAGTGATATGTTTACAACAGCGGGTTATAATGTAAACCGTTTGAAAATGTTCATTTTGGATGATGCAGATCCTATTTTGAAATTGCGTCATGAAACTAAAATTATGCGTATTTCTAATAGTATTCCTAAAACACAGCGAATCATTTTTGCTGAAACACTAACAGAACGTATAGAAATTTTAGCAGATAAAATGTTGCTTGAACCTTTTTTATTCGACATGGATGAAGAAGGTGAAGAAGAATTGGACGAAGAAGAAGGTTTTATCGAAGAGGAGTAATTTATAGTCTCAGTTCTCAGTCTCAGTTTTCAATACTATAAACTGAGACTGGAACTGAGAACTGCAAACTAGAAACTTGAAAGTAAACTATATGGAAATACTCAAGACCTTTAAATTTCTAACAATTGTGCTTTTACTATTTTTTGTTGTTATTTATATTTTGGTAGTTTCTTATGTATATTTTAATCAGGTTGGAATGATTTTTCAAAGTGCAAGACTTCCAAAAGATTTTAAGTTTGATTATCAACAAAAATTTGAAGAATTAAATATTAAATCGTTTGACGGAATTAATTTGAACGGTTTGTTATTCAAAGCTGAAAACTCTAAAGGTTTGATTTTTTATCTCCATGGAAATGCCGGAACACTAGAAACCTGGGGAAAAATTGCAAAAGTGTATACCAAACTAGGGTATGATATTTTTATTTTGGATTACAGAAGTTTTGGGAAAAGTGAAGGAGAAATCGAAAATGAAGATCAATTAAATAAGGATGTTTCTGTTGTTTATAAAAATATGCTTGAAAGATATCCTGAAGATAAAATCATTATTACGGGTTATTCAATAGGTTCTGGATTGGCAACTATTTTATCTTCTCAAAACAAACCCAAAGCTTTAATTCTTCAGGCGCCTTATTATAGTTTTACAGAATTATCGAGTTCGAGAGTTCCGTTTTTTCCTAATTTCATGAAGAAGTTTAGTCTGGAAACGTGTGATTATTTGCCAAAAATAAAAGCACCAGTTTATATTTTTCATGGAATGGAAGATCAATTGATTCCATTTAAAAATTCAGTTCGATTGAATGAATTATTGAAGTCAGATAAAAATTTGTTTCTGCTGAAAAACCAGGATCATATAGGAATAAATGAAAATGAAGATTTTCAAAATCAGCTAAAAATAATATTACAATAAAAAATTAAAAATAAATGTTATGGGACTAATGAAGGTGTTTTCAGGAAGTGAAGTATTAGCAATTGCTTTACAGGAAAGATTAGAACAAGCGGGAGTAGAAACCGTAAAAAAAGATAATATTCAATCAGCGCGTATGGGAGGTTTTCCAATGTCAGACGTTGCGGTAGAAGTTTTTATTCAGGAAACAGATTTTGCAAAAGCAAATCCGGTTATTGAAGATTTTAGAATGAGTATCTAAATTAGTTTTCAGTCGCAGTTTACAGTCTCAGTAAAGATGAAAACCGCGACTGAAAACTGAAAAACTACAAAATATGCAATATAAAATGCTGGTACTCGACATGGATGATACCTTGTTGACAGACGATCATAAAATATCAGAATTAAATAAAAAAGTACTTCTTGAAGCTCAGGCAAAAGGTGTGCATGTTGTCTTGGCTTCGGGTCGGCCAACATCGGCAATGACGGCTTATGCCAAAGAATTAGAATTAGACTTAAACGATTCGTATATTATTTCGTTTAATGGCGCTGTAATTAGTACGGCAAAAGATGACCTTATATTATTTGAACAGTGTTTAACTCCGGAGCAAATTCATGATTTATACGATTATAGTGTAAAGATGAAAACACATATCATCACCTATCTTGATGGTGAAATTGTAAGTGAGACAGATTCTGAATATATTGAAATTGAAAAAGAAATTACAGGATTGCCTCATAATAAAGTACCTGATTTTAAAGCGGCAGTTACTAAACCTGCTGTAAAATGCATTTTATTGGCAGAACCTTCTTATTTAAAAGAAGTAGAAAAAGATTTAAAATTAGCAATGCCACATTTGAGTGTTGCAATGTCTAAACCTTTTTTTCTGGAAGCTGCTCAAAATGGCATTGATAAAGCAAACAGCTTAAAACTTTTGGCAGAAAAACTAAATATTCACCAAAGTGAAATTATTGCTGTTGGAAATGCAGGAAATGATTTAACAATGATCGAATATGCCGGTTTAGGTGTTTGGGTTGATAATGTAACACCAGAATTGCGTGACAGAGCCAATGTAATTGTGGCTTCAAATAACAATGACGGAGTTGCTGAAGTGGTACAACGTTATATCTTAAATAATTACATTCATGAAGAAATCAATTGAGACAGAACGTTTGCTTTTGAGAGAATTGAATCTTTCAGACGCAGCTGGAATGTTTGAATTGGATTCTAACCCAAATGTGCATATTTTTCTAGGGAAAAAACCAGTAAAGAATATTGAGGAAAGTATAAGTCAGATTGAAAATATCCAACAGCAATATGCAGATTTTGGAGCTGGTCGCTGGGCTGTTGTTCTAAAAGAAACCAATGAGTTTCTAGGCTGGTCAGGAATAAAATTCATTACAAATGAAATCAATAATCATAAAGATTTTTATGAAATTGGTTATCGTTTCATCGAAAAATATTGGGGAAAAGGATACGCAACCGAAGCAGGAAAAGCTTTTATAGCATATGCTTTTAATGAAATGAAGGTAGACTCTCTTTATGCTTATGCAGATGAAGGAAATGAAAACTCAAGAAAGATTCTTGAAAAACTGGGTTTTCAGTACATAAATTCGTTTTTGTATGAAGACGAATTAGAAGTTTGGTACGAATTTAAAAATCCGAACAAATAATATTAAATCAGAGAAATGTGTCCCAAATCTTTATAAACTTTCGTAATGAGTTTGCAAAGATTTGGAAAACAGCTCGTTGTTTTTATTCTCTGAGAAATTAATTCTTTATTATTTTTTAGCTACAGAAACAAAATATTTATTTCCATCACCCATTGTTAATTTTACACGTTCGTCGCAAAGATCAATAGCAAAATTTACACTTTCGTAACAGCTGCAAGTAGTGTTTTTATCTTTAGACATTTCAGTTTTGCAATTGTTGTTTTTAAAAGTGGCTAATTGCGGTGTATACAAGCTTACTAAATCTGTAGAAGCCGTTACTAAAGAAATGATACTTGCAGAATTGTTATTCGCAATTCTATATACAATTCTATCAGTATAGTTTACTTCGTTTACAGTTACTTTACGAATGTAGGTATAAGCAGTTGATCCTTCACCTGGTTCTTTTACTTCAAACTTAAAACCAACCGCACGAATAGCAATGTCAAATTGTGATTGAGAGTTTAAACTCGCCCAATTTGTCAAAGTACTAATAGATGGGAATGGATTAGTAGTAGCGGGAGCAGCAGGTTGTTGCGTTTGCGCTTGCGAAGTGAAAAAGGTTAAGAACATCAAGCAGATTGTGGGTAAAAATGCTTTCATAATAAGTGTGGATTTTTTTAATTTTTTGCCTACTCTTTATGGTTTTCGGCTTACCCATTTTTATTTATAACAAAACAACAATATAACGACTAAATTTCAAAATTGTTATCGTTAAATCTACGGTTTATTAAATTATTTTATGTTAAAATTTTTATCTAATAATAGCATAACTTCAAACGATGATTTTTTTAAAGCTAAATGTAAGAAAAATTTAATTTAACTGTAAAAAAAATGTACTTAACCGACAAAATTTGCTTTTAATCGATGTTTTGTCATTTTATTCTTATTGAATTATTTTTTTCTCTTTACAAATAAAACTTATTTTTTGATTCTACGAATAGAGTTTAATGTTTTTTTCGTCCTGTTTTAATAGATGTTTACTGCAAAATATTGATATATAGTATATTATTGATTTTATTTTAAAGAATATTGTATGTAAATTTGCAAACTCTCTAAATTGAGATGTAAATATAATATCTTACTACTTAAAACGTAGTGTATTCCTATGGAAAATAGAAAAAAAGTTGCTTTTTATACGCTTGGATGCAAATTGAATTTCTCAGAAACTTCTACAATTGCCCGAAACTTTAATGATGAAGGTTTTGATCGTGTTGATTTTGAAGAAGTAGCCGACATTTATGTAATCAATACCTGTTCTGTAACTGAAAATGCAGATAAACAATTTAAGCAGGTTGTAAAAAAGGCAATGAAACTAAATGAAAAGGCTTTTGTTGCCGCCGTGGGTTGTTATGCGCAATTAAAACCGGAAGAATTAGCTGCTGTTGATGGCGTTGATTTGGTTTTGGGTGCTACCGAGAAATTTAAAATTACCGATTATATTCATGATTTAAGCAAAAACGATATGGGTGAAGTTCACTCATGTGAAATTGCCGAAGCTGATTTTTATGTAGGAAGTTATTCTATTGGCGATCGTACGCGCGCTTTCCTGAAAGTTCAGGATGGCTGCGATTATAAATGTACGTATTGTACAATTCCGTTAGCAAGAGGGATTTCGAGAAGTGATGCTTTAGAAAATGTTTTAGAAAATGCCAAAGAAATTTCGAAGCAAAACATCAAAGAAATTGTTTTGACCGGAGTAAATATTGGAGATTACGGAAAAGGAGAATTCGGAAATAAAAAACACGAACATACTTTTCTTGACTTAGTTCAGGCTTTGGATAAAGTGGAAGGAATCGAACGTTTGAGAATTTCATCCATCGAACCTAATTTACTGAAAAATGAAACGATAGAATTTGTTTCTAAAAGCAGAACTTTTGTACCGCATTTTCATATTCCGCTGCAATCCGGAAGCAATGATATTTTAAAATTGATGAAACGCCGTTACTTACGTGAAGTATATACAGAACGCGTGAATAAAATTCGCGAAGTGATGCCGCATGCTTGTATTGGTGTCGATGTAATTGTTGGCTTTCCCGGAGAAACTGACGAGCACTTTTTAGAGACATATCATTTCCTGAATGAAATGGATATTTCATATTTACATGTCTTTACCTATTCTGAAAGAGACAATACCGAAGCTGCCAATATGCCTGGAATTGTTCCTGCAAATGTTAGAGCAAAACGCAGTAAAATGTTGCGCGGATTATCCGTAAAAAAACGTCGCGCTTTTTACGAAAGTCAGTTAGGAACAAACAGAACAGTTTTGTTCGAAAGTGAAAATAAAGAGGGATATATACACGGTTTTACCGAAAACTACGTAAAAGTAAAAACACCGTGGAACCCTGAATTGATTAATACATTGCAAGAAATCAATTTAACAAAAATCGACGAAGACGGAAGTGTTCGATTAGAGTTTTTAAACAAATTAGCAGAAGCTTAAAAGTATACGGAATTGTAGTTTAGATCTTTGTCAAAGTTTAAAACTTTGACAAAGATTACACATACAAAGATTTACAGTTTGTGATAAAAAACAAAAAAAGCCCTTTTTATTTAAAAAGGGCTTTCTCATTTTCTATAAAAATTAGTCTATTTCTTTTCTTGCTGAAGCATTAATTTCAATGAATTAATATAATCTGTGTCAAATTCAATTACTCTGATTTTTTCAGGATTAAAACTTAATTCACCACCAAACTGACCTTTTGTGTCTAAAAAATCAATCGTAAGTTCTTCATCATTCAATTCGATTAATTTACCTAAATAGGCTGATTTTGCTGATTTTTTGGAAATCTGTAAAATGCCATATTTATTGTTTATGAAATTTACAATCGACGCCAAATCCCTAATCGGAATAATATCTTCGGCATTTGTTTTTAAACCTTTCAGGCGAATTACTTTTTCGGTAAATTCCAGATCTTCATCTCTGTGAACAGCTTCGATATTCTTGTTTTTTAAAATTACAAATCCATCCAAAATAAAATCTGCCGGATTGTTTCTTAATAAAATCCAGTCATCAGAATAATCAATAAGAAAGCCTGTAAAAAGCTCTTTTTTGTCGCTAAATTCTATAGCTATTAATTGTCTTAAATATTGCTCCATCATAATTTTTTTAAAATTCAAATTCAAATTCTCGCTGCTCGATTCCAATTTCAACAAATAATTGGAATTTGGAATTTGTTTTTTAGAATTTATGTTTTTAAGGCTTTTAGATCTTTGTCAAAGTTTCAAACTTTGACAAAGATTAAGGTACGATAGTTTTTATGAAATTCCAATATTTTTAAATTCCAAATTCCAATTCCCGTAATTCAATTAAAATTTCCACAAGCAATTGGAATTTGGAATTTAAAAATATTGGAATTTAATTCACCTTATGGGTTTGTCGACCAAATACTGCTGTTTTTTATAAAAACCCTGCTGTTTAATTTCAGTTGTGCAATAATTAATTCAGCAATATCTTCAGATTGCATAACCTTTTCAGGATTACCATCTGTCAGATTCAAATCTTTTGCCATATCAGTTGCCACCGTACTGGGTGTTAAAGCAGTAACGCGAATATTGTGTTTTCTCATTTCCTGCATTAAAGAATCAGTTAATCCTAAAACAGCAAATTTTGAAGCACTGTAAGCACTTGTTAACGCATTTCCGTTTAATCCTGCAGTTGATGAAATATTAATAATGTCTCCCGTTTGTCTTTCGATCATGTTTGGAATCACGGCACGGGTTGTGTAATATGTCCCCATTAAATTTACCTGAATAATTTTTTCCCAGGCTTCCGGTTCTAATTCTAAGAACTTCCCAAAAGAAGCAATTCCGGCGTTATTAATTAAAATATCAATGTTTTTAAATTCTGCCAAAGCTTTTTCAACTGCTTTGTTTATAGAGTTAATGTCTGAAACATCTGCAGAAAGAGCTAATGATTTTACACCCAAATTTGAAGTTTCAATCGCAAGCTGATCAACGTCTGTTTGTGTTCTTGATACTAAAATTACATTTACGCCTTCTTTGGCTAATGCAATCGCGATTGCTTTTCCAATTCCTTTTCCTGCTCCTGTAATTAGTGCATTTTTATTTTTTAAGTCTGTCATGATTTATATATTAGAAATGCAAAAAGCATCATTTTAAGTCATACAAAAATAAAGCTTTTGATAACTAAAATGATGCTTTTAGAAGTTTTCTTAAACTAAGTTTAACAAACTGTTTTTATTCTTTTAAAACCATATCAATACACATTACGGCTGCAAGAATTAATTGTCTTAACGGACTTTCTGGTGCTACAGTTTCTTCTATTTGAAGAACGTAATTATCCGCACTTGTAAAAAGCTCTCTTCCCATTCCTGCCCATTTTTTGCTAACCTGAGCAAGCTGTTTGTTTTCGTGCGAAAATTTAAAATCCCAACCCGTCCATTTTCCCTGAAGCGTTGCAACCGGTTTTTCGTTTTTATCTAAAATTTCAAATTTCCCTCCAAATGAAAAGAATTTCTGTTTAAAAGTTCCCACCAAACGATCTTTTTCGTCCAAAACTTCAACGGTAGAACGAAACCAGGCAATTCCGCGTTTTACAGAAATTAATTTTTCTCCGGAAGCGGTTGTAATTTCAATATTAAAAGGTGTCATTCTTTTATAATCGGTAAAACGGAAAACTTTGGTAAAAAAACCAAGATTGTTTTCACGGCAATTCATGATAATCTGATTGCTTTCAGTGTCATAAATGTCATAATTGTTTGCGGCTTTGAACATTCCAACGTGTTCTTTTACAAGAAATAGATTTTGATTTAAGATTGGGTTCATTAAGTTTTGTTTGAAATTGATTTATAAATATTTTAATTTATTCTAAGAGAAAGCGCACTTGCACATTACTTACAATTTTTATTTTTTCAAATTCAATGTTAGGTTGATTACTTGATTCTTCAGAATAATAGCTTCCTCCTGTTCTAACTGCTATTCCGGCAACGCTGCCCATTAATTGATTCGAAATATCTTCAAAGTTATTGATTTGAATGGCATTTCCAACTTTTTGGCTTAAAGGTTTCGTTAAACTTTCGGCAATTTGTTTGGCACGGAGAATGGCTTTTTCGTTTATCAAAAGACGAATATTTTTTTGCTGATCGTTTTCAACTTTCTCAATTTGAACATTCGAGATGCCAATTTTTTCTAATCCCAGAAAAACCTTTGAAGCCGTTTTAGCATCGCCAACTAAAACAGAATAAGATTTACTTTTGAAAACGTCATTTTGTTTTAAAAGATAAAATTTAAAATTACTAGACATATCGCTCACACTCAAATTTTTATCTGTGTTGATGCCAATTTCTCGTAATTTCTGGATCATTTCTTTTTCAAGATCTTCTACAGATTTTTTTCCTTTTGAATCTTTTTCGGTTAGCAACACATTAATCCAGATTTTATTCGGTAAAACCAATGTATCGGCCTGACCGGAAACTTCAATAAAAGGTTTATCATTTATACTTTTGTTTTGAGAAAAAGCATTTATAGTAATTAATAACAATAGTGTATATAGTAAGTTTTTCATTTTTCTAAAAATTAAATTGATTAATAAACCTGTTTTGCGCTTTCAATAAGTCGGATAAATTCTGCTTTATAGCCTTCTGAATCATTTGTTATTCCTTGTTTGGCTAATTTTAAAATATCTTCAGATGATTTATTTGTAATTAGTTTTGAATCTCTCAATTTTAGTCCAAACCACGCAACCGCCGTACTGAATTTAAAATCATCACTTGATTTTTCTAAAGAAACCGATTTGTTTTCGATCACTTTTACCATTTCGATGCTTTTATCGCCATCTGGTTTTTTGTAACGGAATTTTACCGTAGCCAATTCACCAGCATAGTTATTCGTGCTTTCGGGAACTGTAGTATATTTTAAAGCATCAGGCTGTTGGTTTAGGTAGTCACTTGTAACTCTGGCCGGAATAATTTCATACAAAGCCGTAACGGTATGATTGCTTCCTAATTCTCCTGCATCGATCGCATCATTTTTAAAATCTTCAGGGCGTAATTTTCTGTTTTCGTATCCAATTAAACGATATGCCTGAACTTGTTTTGGATTAAATTCTATTTGAATTTTTACATCTTTTGCAATCGCAAACATCGAACCTTTAAATTCTTTTCCTAAAAATCGATTTGCTTCCTGAATGTTGTCGATATACGCATAATTTCCATTTCCTTTATCAGCCAGCGTTTCCATTTTGCTGTCTTTGTAATTGCCCATTCCATAACCCAGACAAGTTAAGAAAACGCCTGATTTTCTTTTCTCTTCAATCAGTTTTTCCATGTCGGAGTTAGAAGTACTGCCTACATTAAAATCACCATCCGTTGCCAGAATCACTCTGTTATTTCCATTTTTAATGAAATTTTCAGCAGCAATTTTATATGCCAGTTCAATTCCGGCTCCTCCGGCAGTACTTCCTCCGGCATTTAAGTTTTCGAGCGCATCAACAATTGTTTTTTTCTCATCTCCAGATGTTGGAGCTAAAACCAAACCTGCTGCACCTGCGTAAACTACGATGGCAACTTTATCTTTGTTGCGCAACTCGTTTACCAATATTTTTAAAGATTGTTTCAATAAAGGCAATTTATTAGGATCACTCATTGAACCCGAAACATCAATTAGAAAAACAAGATTGGATGCAGGTAAATCATTAGTTGGAATGTTTTTCCCCTGTAAACCAATTTTCAAAACTCTGTTTTTAGCATTCCAAGGAGACTCGCTTACTTCTGTATTAATAGAAAAAGGATTTTGATCTTGCGGTTGCGGATAAGTGTATTTAAAGAAGTTGACCATTTCCTCCACACGAACAGCATCTTTAGGAACAGCTTGTCCGTTATTAATAAAACGTCTCACATTCGTGTAAGAAGCATTGTCAACATCAATTGAAAAAGTAGAAAGCGGAGCTGTTTTCGGGCTTTCAAAAGCATTTTCTACAAAAGCGTCATAATCTTCGTTATTTGGTTCAGTTGGCTGAATTATATTGGATGGTTTTAATTTGTCAGAAAGCTCTTTTTCTGAAAGGTTTTTGTACATTTCGGTTTTGGTAGCAATTACAACAACCCCGTTTGCGCCTTTATTTCCATAAATTGAAGTTGAGTTTTTGTCTTTTAAAACTTTTACATCCTGAATATCGTTCGGGTTTATTTGTGCCATTTGGTCAGCTTTTATGGCAACACCGTCAACGATATATATTGGCTCATTTTTAGATGAAATAGATTGAGTACCACGAATTGCAATAGTCGATCCGGAAATATATTGCGAACTATTTTGTACACTTGGCGCAATTAAAGTTCTTCTCTGAACAGATTGGCTGACTGATTTCGTCGCCATCTTTCTTTTCTCAGATCTATAACTATTATCTTCATATTCTGAAGCAGTTCCATAACCTACGACTATAACTTCTTCTAAATGATTACTTTCATCTGCCATTTTTACATTGATGACATTTGATTTTTTAACTGAGATATTTTGGGTTTTCATTCCGATATAGCTAAAAACCAAAACATCTCCGGTTTGTGCCTGAATAGAATATTTTCCATCAAAATCTGTTAGTGCTGTTTTTGTAGTTTTTTTAACGGTTACTGTAACTCCCGGAAGTGGTACATTAACATTATCGGTTACTATTCCCGTAATCGTTTTTTCTTGTGCAAATGTTACGAAACATATAAGCATAGTAATGGCTGATGAAATAAGTTTTAGACTTTTCATGATAGTGATTTTTTAAATTAATGTTCGGGTTTATCTTTGCCAAAGTCTCAACTCTGACAAAGATTTTTTGAAGTAAGAATTATTTTTTGTTGATCGGTTTTCCTGTTTTGGTAGTAATAATAACAACTCCTTTTTTTCCTTTTTCACCATATTTTGATGTGGCTTCCAGATCCTGAAGTATCGTAATGGTTTTAATTTCCTGTTTATCTAAAGGCGCATACGGACTTGTTGGATTTGGGCCGTATAAATCATTTTCAGAATAATAAATTCCGTCAATAATATATAAAGGTTCGTCCAGAATTACTAATGAATCTACGTTTGAAGGTTCAAGATTTGACATTTCGGCAGACATCATTTTGTCTTTTTTTGCATCATCGCTATTGGCCATCGCGTTTCCGTTTATAACCACCAGCGGAGCACTTTTTTTAGCTTTTACAGAAGATTGCTTTTCAGCGAAAGCTACTCGGGCAGATTCTTTTTGTACTGCTTTTGAATAACCGAAACTTTCATTTTTATCTTGTTCGACAGCAACTTCTTCTTCTGCGTATTTTGGTGCAGATTGAACCGGAGCTGCCACAACGACCTCATTAAGAACTGGTGCTGCCGATACTGCATCTGCGGTTCCTTCGCTAAACGAACGTTGTATTTCGTTTACCGCTACTTTTTGCTGTTGTTGAATTTGTTTGTCCAGAATTTTAACAGCATCTTCTTTCGGAACTATTTCAGAATTTTCAACAGCAACACCATCTTTTTCTACAACAGCATTCTGAGTTTTCGTTTCAACAGAATCAGTAACGACAACTTGATTATTTTGAATCTCTTTTGTTTTATCTGATAGGAAAAACTGAGATCCTAAAGAAATTAATAATAAAAGTGATGCTGCAATGGCAATTTTTTTCCATAATGCGATTGTTTTTTTATCTTCTTTTTTGTCGAGTTTCTCTTCAACGCGCGACCAGACTTTTTCCATTCCCGGAAAATCTTTCAGCTCAGAATTTTGCGCTGCCTCTTTAAATTTATCGAATATTTTATCTTGATTGTCCATGACTACTTTGCTTTTTGGTAATACAATTTGTTTACTAATTCCTTCAACTTAGTTTTAGAAGCATTCAATTGTGATTTTGATGTTCCTTCAGAAATGTTGAGCATGCCGGCTATTTCCTTGTGTCCGTAACCTTCTATAACAAAAAGGTTAAAAACAGTTTTACAGCCATCCGGAATATGATTCAATAAATTGAGCAAATCTTCTTCTTCGAGCGAATTGATCTCGTCAGTAAAAGGTTGCGAAAGCAGTTTGACATCGTCTAAATACATATTAAAGTTTGTATTTTTCTTGATCGTTGCCAAACAGTGGTTAACCGCTATTTTTCTTGCCCATGCCTCAAAAGCTTTATCTTCTTTTAGCTGTTCTATTTTTGTAAAGATGGTATAGAAAGCATCAGCCATGGCTTCTTCAATTTCTTCTTCCTTCTTTAAGTATCGTTTGCAAACGCGATACAGTTTTGGAGCCATATGCTCATAAACCTGACGCTGTGCGTCGCGGTTCATTTTTTTGCAGCCGGATATTTGATTTTCGTTTATCACAATTGGTGTCTTTCTTATATAGAGAGATAAAAAGATAAAAAGGTTGGGACGAGGTTAAAAAAAAGTTTTTTTTTAAAGGTTCAAACTAACAAAGATACAAAGGTTCAAGGTTTTATCGTTGAACATATTTGTAGAGGCGCATTTGTAGAGGCGCACAGCGGTGCGTCTCCCTCAAAGATATTCGCCAATTTTTTTTAAGGGATTAAAATCCCTTGCTACAAAATAAATCATTCCTCCGGAATTTTATAAAGAGTTCCGGAGGAACGGATCATATTGTAGGGATGGATTTTAATCCATCATTCGCAATTGAATCGACAATGTATATATCATTCTAAATATATGAATGTGGAAATTCTTTGCGGGAGACGCACTGCTGTGAGCCTCTACGATTAACGTTGTGGTTATGAATTGTGTATTACTTAAATGGTAAAACCAACTTAAAAATCTTCGTTTCTAAAAGTTCCGTATCATTATCCTCGCACAATAAAAACTCGATTTTATCATTTGATTTTTTATAGAAAGTCAAGCCTTCAAATTTATTTGTGGATGTTATTTTTTGTGTAAAATCAATTTTCATGGTTTTAAGATCGATTCTACCAATGAAGCTTCCCAAAATATCACCGTCGTCGTAAGTTGATTTTGTGTCTTCGGCAGTTGAGAGAAAATAAATTTTATCTTCGACCAAAATAGCATCGGTAAAACTAGAACGAACACCTTTTATTTTTGGAAGTTTATAATTGGTTGCCACCAAAGCAAATTCTTCACCCAGACTTTTAGCGTGAATCGTAAAAATGGTGTTTTTATTTGAAATTCCGTTGCCCCGATTGAATAAATACCAGTTTTCGCCATCAAAAATAGCACCTTCCAGATTGAAATCTTCTGGTTTTATAGCACCAAAATTTTGCATTACGGCATATAAATCCACCAAATTATTTTTTTGCAAAATGGTTTTGGTTTTCAAATCAAAAGCAATCATTTTGTTTCTGTTTTCGGTTGAACCGGAACCAAAAACATAAAGTGTGTCATTATGATGCGTTACAGATTCAAAATCTGGTTTTATGTTTTTTGGAATATTTTGCGACGGATTATCAATTAAGGGATGATGGCTTAATTGCTGATTCTGCATATTGTATTCGTATAAAAATCCGCTGTTATCGCCAATGATATACAATGAATCGTTATTGAAAAATAATCCTGATGCCGAACCGATTCCGATGATTTGAAATAATATTTCTAATGTGAATTTTTCCATGAATGTTGTTTTGAAAATAAATGCCGATAATTAGAGTCAGAAATCTAATGAGCATCCTTAGGTATATTAGACGAAAATATGAAATAATCTTTTTAAATTACTTAAAACATAATTCCATATTTCTCTTTACCGTCCAGATTCAAAATTGTATTAATACTTTGAAGTTCTTTTTTTTGATTTTCTGCTGTTTCATAAGAAAGTTTAATAATTTCTGGATTAAGGGGAAATGTAGAGTGTTTATTTAAAATAAATCGATGGCTTGGTAAATTAAGTATATTGCCAGTTGATATATTAGTAATTAAAACTCCCGAAACTCTTGTGAATTTTGGAATTTCAGAATTGAACATTGAAGATTCATAAAATGCCCAATCTACATCATGTTGAAGATTGAATTGGAAGTTCAAGTTTAAACATATTATAAAAGGATATGGTAATTTACCATAACGACCAGCTTTGTTTTTGAAACTTTTTAAGATTTTGTTTGCATCATTATCGCTAGACTGAATTGTTACTGGCATAAATTGTAAACCAATCGGTCTGAAATCGGGGTCAAGTTTAGCAGCATCAGTTTTAGGATATAAGTTGACATGTATATGAACTTCTTCATCAGAATATTTTAGAGAATAATATCCAAATATAGAGTGAATACCTTTTTCTAGTTCTGATGGATCTAATTCTGCTAGTTTTTGTTCAAAAGCACGCTTTAGCTTACCGACTTTAGGAAATTTATTTGTTTTAAATTTTAGATCTTTAAGGGCAAGCCAAAAGATTGGTGATTGCATTTTATTTAATTCATCTATGAATTTTTCTTTGAGGTTTTCTTTTTTGGTTTCTAAATCGGATAAATATGAAACAGTAGTAGCTTCTATAAATATTTTTTCTTGACCTTTTGTTGCTAAGAAATCAGGACGGCGTGTTGTTCCTTGTATTTCTGGGTGAGGCTCAAGAATATAACCTTGACAGAAGTAAATCTCATGAACAAATAATTCATAAAATGCATTATAGAAGTGATTTTTAAAATTATTTTTTAAGTCTGTTTTATATGAGGTAGGATAATTCTCAAACCATTTATTTAGTAATTCTCGAATCTTAACAATATGATATTGTTGATTTGTGTCATAATATTCGTAAACATTTTGATTAGTCTCAGCTCGTTTATAATTATCTCTAAATTTATCTTCGAATAATTTCATTATTTTACCTTTAATTCGATAATATTATTTTGAAAACCAATGTCTAGCCCTGATAGTAATGAAAATACTTTGAGAAGAAATTGTATTTTTTACTGACAGAACAAAGCAACCGGCGTAAGCTCTTGTTGTGGCTTGTTAAAAAACAATTTATCGAAAAAGTATTGTAATGAATAGCAGGAATATGCTTCGTAAAAATAGTATATTTACTTGTATAAAAACTGAAAATATATGAAATCGATAGATCCGAAAGATTTTAAAGTTACAGATAAAATAAAATTATCCAAGATTCCAACTTTATTAGATATAGAAGCTGATGATGAAGAGAAAGAAGAAAAAATAGACAAAGTGAGAGACAAATTAAGCGATTTGCAGGACGTAATGTATTCGCATAATAAATACAGCGTTTTAATTTGTTTGCAGGGAATGGATACATCCGGAAAAGATAGTTTGATTCGGGAAGTTTTTAAAGAATTTAATCCGCGTGGAGTAGTGGTGCATAGTTTTAAAACGCCCAATTCGACAGAGTTAGAACACGATTATTTATGGCGCCATTATATCGCTTTACCCGAAAAAGGAAAATTTGCGATTTTTAACCGCACGCATTATGAGAATGTTTTGGTTACGCGCGTGCATCCGGAATATATTTTGGCAGAGAATTTACCGGGAATAAATTCTGTGGATGATATTACGCCTAAATTTTGGAAAAAAAGAATTGAACAAATCAATAATTTCGAAAGTCATATTGCCGAAAACGGAACGATTGTCATGAAGTTTTTTCTGCATTTGAGCAAAGAAGAGCAGAGAGAACGATTGTTACGCCGTTTGGAAGAAGGAAAGCACAATTGGAAGTTTTCTCCGGGCGACCTGAAAGAACGCGAGCATTGGGACGAATACCAACAATATTATGAGGAAGCTATAAACAGAACTTCGACAGAGCACGCGCCTTGGTTTGTAGTTCCTGCCGATGATAAAGAAATGGCTCGCTATATTGTGGCCAAAATTATCTGGGAAGAAATGAAAAAATACACGGATATTAAAGAACCGGAATTAGACGACAAAATAAAAGCCAACTTTGAAATGTATAAGAAGGAATTATCGGGGAATAAATAATTAGATAATTTGTCAATTGAGATAATTAGATAATTTTTGTCAGGATGAATAATGGCTGTTCCTTATTATTATATAGATATTTTAGAACTTCCATAAAATTATAAACCCGGCAGATTGTGAGGATCTGCCGGGATTATTACCAAAAACAAAAGAATAAAAATGAAAGTATTTTTTACAAATCAAATCCATACGCTAAACGAAGCGCTACCTGATTTGTTTTGAATTTATTGTAATCTTCGTAACGTACACTGATATCAATGTATTTGTTAGCATATCCAATTCCGGGTGCCCATAAAAAAGTAGTATCGTCATAACCGTTTGTTACGGCAAAACCGGCACCAACTTCACCAAGAACATAAAATTGATCTTCCCATACAAAAGCTTTAAAACCAGCTTTTGCCGGAATAAATCCAAGATCATTTACATCAACTCCATTTTCATCTTTTCCCATAAATAAATTGGTGAAACCAGTAGTTAATGTAAGTGAAGTTCTTCTTGATAAATCATATTGTAAACGAACGTCACCACCAAGAGACCAATCGTAAGCATTATCAGTTGGCAAACCACCGTTTACCCCAAAACCTAATCTAAATCCCTGATCGTAATTTTTTACTTCACTGTCTTGAGCGAATGTTGTGTTGGTGTATAAAAAAGCAAAAGCAGCAAGGCATATAAATTGTAATTTTCTCATGACAATATTTTTTAATTATTAATAGTGTAAAATTAAACGCAAGGCATTTGGTGTTTGTTATATAATTTTTTGAAATTTTTATATAATCTCGTATTGAGCTATTAAATGCTTAATATTTGCTTATAATTTTAATAATACCTAAGAATTCAAAGCTTCTGATTATCTTTGCCGGGATTAACGACAGCAGCAATATTTGTGTATATTCGCTTTCATTAGTCAACCAAAAAATTAATCCATAATTCATCTTCAAATAACTAAATTTGGAGATTAAAATATAAGTAACAGATTCTCACAGATTATTTTTAAAATAATTTTAATCCGTTCAATCTGTGGTAAAAAATATAAACAAAAAAATAAATTAAATAAAAATGGAATTACCTAAATTTTTACTTGGAGATAATACTGATTTCCCAGATGACATTTTCATCATTCACCTTGATTACCCAAGGTTTATAATCAATTTAAAAGATGATGAGGTTGAATTTATGGAAGAAGCCGAAGATCTTGATGAAGCTGAATTGAATGCTGAAATGGAAGGACTAATTGTTTTGGCTAATGAGTTTTACGATAGAGAAATAAACCGTTACGAAGAATAGAGAATCTGTAAGTATCGGCTTCAGCCCAAAACATTTAAATCTTTTTGATGAAAAATTTACGTTTTTTAAAACCTGTTTTTAATTTTATAGCAATCGGATTGCTAATTACCACTTTAAGTAGAATCTTTTTATTTTTTCTTTTTAAAGATAGAGTTGTCGAAACGCCTAATTTCTGGTATATTTTTCCAATCGGTCTTCGAATGGATTTGATTTTACTTTGTTATTTGTCTTTTCTTCCCGCTGTACTAATTACATTTTTGCCTAATAAATGGCTTAAGTTTACGAATACATTTTTGGTAATTTATAGTTTTTTATTCCTGTTTCTGATTTTGTTTGTAGAATTGGCTTCGCCGGATTTTGTAAAACAATACGATACACGTCCGAATAAAATTTTCTTAGATTATCTGATTTACCCTAAAGAAGTAGTTGGAATGCTTTTAAAAAGCTACCTGACTTCGATTATTGTGACTTTCCTGATTTTGGGAGTTGTGATTTATTTGGCGCTCAAAAAAGGAAAACAGTTTTTCCATTCTACAAGTGCCGAATATAAATTCAAACTGATGATTTTTCCATTAGTGGCTTTTTTATTGTTCTTTGGAGCACGTTCAAGTTTGGTTTCAAAACGTCCAATTAACGCCAGTAATGCTGTTTTTTCTACAGATCAATTGACAAATTGTTTGGGATTAAATTCATTTTATACCGTTGCTTTTGCTGCCTATTCGATTAAAAACGAAGGAAACACAAAAATGTATGGTAAAATGGACGAAGCCGAAGCAATCGCTCGTGTAAAAAAATACATGATAGCCGGAAAAGGTGATTTTAATGATGCTGATATTCCGTTTTTACATGTGCAGCAGCCGGATTCTCTGATGAAGAAACCATATAACTTAGTAATCTTTTTACAGGAAAGTTTAGGAGCTGAATATGTTGGAATTTTAGGAGGAAAGCCATTAACACCGGAATTTGATAAATTATCCAAAGAAGGTTTGTTGTTTACTAACTTATATTGCACAGGAACCCGAAGCGTACGCGGAATTGAAGCGGTTGTAACAGGATTTTTGCCGTCACCGTCTGAAAGTGTTGTGAAGTTAGGAAACTCCCAACAAGGATTTTTCACGCTTGCAGATGCTTTAAAACAAAAAGGTTATGACACTAGTTTTATTTATGGCGGAATGGCAAATTTTGATAATATGGCTTCATTTTTCAACGGAAATGGCTTTGAGGATATCGTAGATCAAACAGATTTTGAATCGGACGGAAATGAATATGCGTTTAAAGGAACCTGGGGTTATTCTGATGAAGATTTGGTAACAAAAGCAAATAATTATTTTAAAGCAAAAGGGAATAAGCCTTTCTTTTCTTTAATGTTTTCGACTTCAAATCACGAACCTTTTGAATATCCGGCAGGAAGAATTAAAACGTATGACAAAACGGCTGCGACAGTAAATAATGCAATGAAATATGCCGATTTTTCGATTGGGAAATTCTTTGAAATGGCAAAAAAAGAAGCTTATTTCAAAAACACGATTTTCATCGTAATCGCGGATCATAATACAAGAACCTACGGTAAAAATTTAGTGCCAATAAACAAATTCCATATTCCGGCCTTAATTATGGGGCCAGGAGTTGCAAAAGGAGTTTCATATAACAAACTGGCAAGTCAAATTGATATTCCGCCAACATTATTGGGTTATTTAGGAATTCCTTTTGAAACGCCAATGGTGGGAAGAAACCTAAATCAATTGGATCCAAAAACACAAGGAAGATCGATTATGCAGTTTAATGATATCAACGCATTTAGAGTTGAAAATCAGGTTGTAATTATGCAGCCAAATTTGAAACCTCTGCAATTCGAAATCAAAAATGATACAACCTTAATTCCTGTAAAATTAAATGAAGAATTAGCAAAAGATGCTTTGGCGCATGTTATTACAGCAGGTAATTTATATAAGGAGAATAAGTATAAGTTGAGAGGAACTAAATAGGTCCAAAGGAAAATGGTTCAAAGCGACAAAAGTTTTTACTCTGTCCCTTTGAACCTTTGCTACTTTGTCCCTTTGTTAAAATACAATTTTAATAAACTCTGAGCAGCTGCAAAAGGTGAAATTTCATCGTTTTGCACTGCTTTTTTGTTTTGTTCTAATTGTGAAATTATTTCCGGTTGATTATAGAAGTTGAATTTTAGTTGCTCGTTTATGGTTTCCATCATCCAGAAATGATTCTGCTCTTTTCGTTTTTCCTGAAAAAAGCCTGTTTTATTTGTCATTTCAAAATAAGCAGAAATTGTGTTCCAAATCTCTGATACACCTTCTTTTGTAATTGCGCTGCAAGTGGTAACTTTTGGCTGCCAATTTGATTTTTTTGGAGGAAATAAATGCAAAGCCCTGTTGAATTCAAGTTTCGCCTGATTTGCTTTTTTGATGTTATCGCCATCTGCTTTATTGATGACAATAGTATCTGCCATTTCCATAATGCCGCGTTTAATGCCCTGAAGTTCATCTCCGGCACCTGAAATCTTTAATAATAGAAAAAAGTCTACCATACTGTGTACAGCAGTTTCACTTTGCCCAACACCAACGGTTTCTATAATGATCGTATCAAAACCTGCAGCTTCGCATAAAATAATTGATTCACGGGTTTTTCTGGCTACGCCGCCCAAAGTATCTCCGGAAGCACTTGGCCTGATAAAAGCATTTTCATCTTTCACGAGTTCTTCCATTCGGGTTTTATCACCCAGAATACTCCCGTGCGAAAGCGAACTGCTTGGATCAACGGCCAAAACAGCAACTTTTTTACCCAGCTGTGTCAGGAAAGTTCCAAAAGCTTCGATAAAAGTACTTTTTCCAACGCCGGGAACACCTGTAATTCCTATTCTGATCGATTTATTGGCATGAGGCAAACATCCATTAATAACTTCATTTGCTTTTTCAGCATGTTCGGGATTTGTGCTTTCTACTAAAGTTATGGCACGGCTTAAAGAAGTTCTGTTTCCGTTAAGAATTCCGTCAATTAATTCATCTGAAGAAGGTTGCTTTCTCCTGTTTTTCTGAATTTGATTTATAGCAGAAATACTGGTAATTTCTGGGGGCGAAATTCCGGCTTTTTCTTGTAAACTGCTCGATTGTTTATTTGGACTTGGCAAAATACTTTTTTTGGTATTGTAAAAGTACAGAAAACATAAACAGTTTCAAAAAAAGGATTTTTGAAACTGTTTTATATAGAACACGAATTTCACAAATTAACACAAATTAATTGCAGAGTCTTTAAATGTTTTTAATTCGTGAAAATTAGTGAAATTTGTGTTTTAATATCCTGCTGTAAAACGAACTTGATGGTGTTTTGGAGTTTCTGTTTCGTCAGCGATAACAACTGCTAAATCTTCTACAGAAAGAATACTTCTTTGCTCATCATTAAAAACAGGATTTTCTAAACCTAAACGGTATTTTCCTGTTCTTCCGGTTGTAGTTCCTGCATGCATTTCGAAAGCCGGACTAAAAAATGCCCAATCTAAATCTTTTTCTTCTTTAATAATATTTAAATAATCTCTTGCGGCGCTTGCTCCCGGATAGATTTCTTTAGGAAAATCAGGAGTGTCAACTGCTTGTAAATCTGGTGCAACAAATAAACTTCCCGCACCACCGATCGTGATAAAACGTTTTACACCAGATTTTTTTGCAGCTTCCTGAATTGCTTTTGAACCTGCCAGAAAATCGTCATAAATATTTGGGTTTGTCCAACCTGGATTATAAGCGTTTATAATAACGTCATGTCCCTTTAAAACATCTGCCAAAGCATCAACATTAAAAATGTCTGTAGCAATCCATGTTGCGTTTGATGTTTCTTTCGGGTTTCTGGCAATAGCAGTAATGTTGTGATTTCTGTTTGCTAATTCGTTTAAAATAGCTGAGCCAACAAATCCTGTTGCTCCAATAATTGCGATTTTCATAATATATAATTTAATAGTAATAAAAAATGTTACAGTTTTGTATAAAAAAATAGCTTTAGAACTGATTCGAAAAATCTTCCAAAGAAATTCCTTCAAGTTGTAAACTAACTTTTTGATTCATATCTGCATATAAGGCAGATAGATTTTGATTGATTTTTTTTCCAACAGGACAATCCGGGTTGGGTTGATTTTTGGCATAACCTAAATTAATGGTTTCAAAAGTCATTTCGAAAATCTCTTTTAAGGTGATTTTACCTGGATCAATAGACAATTTTGTTCCGCCATTTTTACCTTCTTTACTTTCTACAATGTTGTGTGATTTCAAATTGGCAATTTCTTTTCGAACCAAAACAGGGTTCAGATTAATACTCCCCGCAATAAACTCCGATGATAAATAATCATTTGGGAATTTAGTGAGCAAAGTAAGAATGTGAATCGTAATGGCAAATTTACCTGAAAGCATACTGTAATAAAATATGTTACAAATGTAAGTTGTTTTATGAAATAAAAAAAAGTTTTAACTAAAATTTAATTTAAATAGAAGCTAAGATGAAACGGGAAGTGGTGCACATCATTTGTTTAAACAATGTGCATTCCTTTGATTGCTATTTGATTTTTGATTGATTTCTGATTGAAAAATAATAAACCCAAAGTATAAAAAGAAGTTGCAGTGGTATTCTAAACCATAGGTACGAAATGCCTTTGCCGCTATAATCGGCGGTTTGTAAATTTATATTGTGACATGCAGCATAGATGTTTGCAGGAAGCAACATTATAAAAAATACTATAAGTAGTTTGCCTGTAAGTGATGTTGTTTTTGGTATCAGAAGTCCTGCCGCCGCTACTAGTTCTATGATTCCAGTAATATATACAATTGTGATAGGTGAAGGTAAAAAAGAGATCATCATTGCCATTCCTTTGGCAAATGCAAAATGCCCAATCGCCGTAAATACAAGCATTGCAGCCATTGCTATTCTGCCAGCCTGTGAAACTTTAAATTTTTTAGTTGTTAATTTTATAATAAGTAGAACACTTGCAAAGACTCCGAATAAAATAATTAAGGTTTCCATATCTTTTTTATGCAAAGTTGCATCCTAAAGAAACCTAAAACAATGAACCTGGGTTAATAAATGCGTTTTCTTATTCTGCTTAAAGCTTGTGGAGTAATGCCAATATAAGAAGCAAGGTATTTTTGAGGAATTTTTTGAATCAATTGTGGTTGTTCTGTAAATAAATTGCGATAACGTTGCTCAGCAGAATCGTTAAGGAGCGAAAGTTCCCGCTTCGATTTTTTTAGAAATAATCCCTCACTTGCAAGACGCCCAAGAGTATTACCAATTTTTGTTTCGGCATAAATATCCTGAAGATCGCTATATGATATGCGCCAAAGTATGGTGTCAGCAAGAGTTTCAATGGTATAATTTACCGGTTGTCTTGTAATAAACGAATCATATCCACTTGCAAATTCTCCATCAAATACAAACGTAAAAGTGAGATCATTATCTTCACCCGGAATATAATACCGAACTAATCCTTTCTCTATAAACGAAAGATAATTTTCGACATGCCCCGTTTCAAGTATAGGCGTTTTCTTTGAAAATTCCTGACGTATTAGCTTTGACGAAAAAGTATTCCAGTCCTCATCTGAAAGTTTTGCCATTCGCTCAAAATTATCTCGTATTCGCTGCATTGATTTTTTAAATTACAGATTAAAAGTAATAAAAACTTTATGAAGCGGTATAATTTGTTTTATACATCAGCTTATAAATGCCTATTTTTGTGGCTACTTAACGATATGAACAACTTTATTCTAATATTCTTCTTTTTGTTTCTAGGATTGCTTTTAAAAAATATAAAGCAATTTCCAACGCATATCTATAAGAGTATCAATAAAATTGTCATGTATTTATGTTTGCCGGCAATTACTTTATATCATATTCCGAAAATAAAATGGAGCAATGAGTTATTGTTTCCAATAGGAGCGGGCTGGATTAGTTTTTTACTGGCTTTTGTTTTTTTTCATTTCTTAGGAAAAAGATTGGGCTGGTCAAATAAATTGATTGGCTGTTTAATTCTGACTGCAGGATTAAGCAATTCATCTTTTCTTGGATATCCAATTGTTGAAGCATTATTTGGGAAAAAGGGTTTAGAAACAGCAGTTTTGGTAGATCAGCCAGGAACTTTTGTTGTGGTTTCTACTTTGGGTGTTTTCGTTGCTGCTTTTTATTCTAAGGGAAGTCCGGACGCTCTAAGCATTTTTAAGAAAATTATCTTTTTTCCGCCGTTTATTACATTTGTTGTCGCTTGTTTGATGAATGTTTTTGAGTACGATTTAGAACTTAATCTTCAATCTCTTTTATTGAAATTGGGAAGTTTAGTTACACCATTAGCTTTATTTTCAGTTGGATTGCAATTGAGTTTTGATCGAAAAAGTCAGCACTGGCAATTTTTGCGACTTGGACTTTTTTTTCGACTAATTGTCACTCCGTTTATCATTTTGGTTTTATACGTTTTTGTTTTTAATCAGCATTCTGAAGCTATAAAAATCACCATTATTGAAATTGCAATGGCACCTATGATTACGGGTGCAATTTTGGCTTCGACTTATGGTTTAAAGCCAAAATTAAGCAGTATGATGATTGGTTTTGGAATTCCGATTTCGTTTGTAACCCTTGCTATATGGTACTTTGTAGTTAGTTTTATTTAGCTTATAATAGTAATTAGATAGAAAAGATAGAATTTTAACTTTTTTTTCGGAATTGAATGTTTTCCTTGTTCTTTTTTTGACTAATTTTAGATGAACTAAAAAAATACAATTATGTCAACATTAAGATTAGGCGATATAGCTCCGGATTTTTCTGCAGAAACTACCGAAGGACCAATTCATTTTCACGAATGGTTAGGAGATTCATGGGGAGTTTTATTTTCGCATCCTTCAGATTTTACACCGGTTTGTACAACTGAATTAGGAACAGTTGCTAATTACCTTCCTGAATTTACTAAAAGAAATACAAAAGTTATTGCTTTAAGCGTTGATGGTTTAGAGTCGCACAAAGAGTGGATAAAAGACATCAATGAAACTCAAAATACAACAGTAAATTTCCCGATAATTGCTGATGAGGATAAAAAAATAGCTACTTTATATGATATGCTTCATCCAAATGCAAGTGACAAATTTACGGTACGTTCTGTATTTGTTATTGGTGCCGACAAAAAAATAAAATTGACGCTAACGTACCCGGCTTCAACAGGAAGAAATTTTGATGAACTGCTTCGTGTTATCGATAGTTTGCAATTAACAGCAAATTATAGCGTTGCAACACCAGCAAACTGGAAAGATGGAGAAGATGTAGTAATTACTCCTGCGGTTCCGGACAGTGATATTCCTGCAAAATTTCCAAAAGGGCATACTCCAATAAAACCTTATTTGAGAATGACTCCACAACCGAATAAATAATTTTTTAGGTTATAAGATGCTAAGGCTCTAAGTTTCTAAGATTTTAATCTTAGAAACTTAGAGCCTTAATACTTTAGCAACTTTACTAAGCTTTCTTCATCAACTCATTCATTCTTTTTTTATCACCAACAACCCAGATAATATCGTTTTGTTCTAAAACCAAATGCGATTCTGGATTTAATATTCTGTTTCCGTTTCGTTCTATTCCAACAACCATTCCGTTAGTTTTTGTTCTGAATTGTCCGATACTTTTTTGAATAAATTCTTCGTCAGCAACTTCTAACTGGCGTAATACAATTTGAGATTCCTCTACAGATTTGGCCGTTTCGGTTTCATTCTGATTCAGGTATTTTGTAAACTCCGTAACCTGTGCATCGGTACCAATTACACAAATTTCATCACCTGGAAATAATCGCTCGGTTTTAGTCGGAATAGGGATTGTTACTTCTCCACGTCTTATATAGGCAATATTAATTCCGAGTTGTTCACGAATACGTAATTCCTGTAATGTTTTACCAGCCAGATTTGACTCTTTTCCAATTTCAAAAATAGACATGTGACCATCCCAAGGCATTAAATTAGCATAACGTCTGTCTATTTTTTTGTTTTCACGATCATTGAAATTCTTTAAAAAGTGATTTTCAATTTTATGATATTGTTCGTTGAGTTTTTTCGGGAATATTTGATAAGCTACAATAGCTATGATTAAGGCAACAAAAGCAACTAAAGGAGAGAAGAAAATATTTAATAAAAATCCAATAAAAAATAATCCTAAACTCATTCGGATTAAAATCATCATTAAAAGAGCTCCGCGATATTTACGTTCTTCCCAAAGTAATTCTACTTCCTCTACAGCAACGCGTCGTAATGAAAGTGCCCATAAAAAAGGAGCAATTATAACTAATGTAATAAGTGCAGCCAACGTATTTCCAAATCTTGTATCTGCGACCAATGGAGCAACAAATTTTGATGACAATAGAATAATGGCAGCAATAATAATCGTATTTAAAACAATTTGTATAATATAAGTATTAAGTACTTTTTGCCAGGTACTAACTGATTTTATAGCTTGTGCATTAAGACTGTAACGATTAATGTTTTTAACCCATTTTTTAGGTAATTTTTCTTCTAAATATTGTGAAAAAGGATCTGAATATTTAATTAAGAAAGGTGTCGTAAAAGTTGTAATGGCTGACACGGCAACAATTATCGGATATAAAAAATCACTTGTTACTTTTAGGCTCATTCCTAAAGTAGCAATAATAAAGGAGAATTCTCCTATTTGCGCCAAACTCATTCCCGTCTGAACAGATTGTCTAAGCGGCTGACCAGATAATAAAGCTCCGGTTGCAGAACTGAATGCTTTTCCAAAAATGGTTACCAACGTAATAATAGCAACAGGAAGTGCATACGTAACCAGTGTTTCGGGATTAATTAACATACCCACCGATACGAAGAAAACAGCACCAAATAAGTCTTTTACGGGTTGAATCAAATGTTCGATCTTTTCAGCCTGAGTTGTTTCTGCAATAATAGATCCCATTATAAAGGCGCCCAAAGCTGGAGAAAAACCAACATTTGCAGCGAACATAACCATCATCAAACAAAGTGCTAATGAAATAATTAGCAACATTTCATCAGTTAAAAGATGTTTTGCTTTTTTTAGAATAGTTGGAATAATAAAGATTCCTCCCAAAAACCAAATGATTAAAAAGAAAACTAATTTTAAAACAGATTGTAATAGTGCAGCGCCTGAAACCTGATCGCTTACGGCAACAGTTGCCAGTAAAACCATCATCAAAATGGCAACTATATCTTCAACAATTAAGGCTCCAAAAACAATTCCAACGAACTTTTTTCCTTTTACGCCAAGTTCATCAAAAGCACGAATAATAATTGTGGTTGATGAAATTGAAAGGGTAGCACCCAGAAAAATACTGTCCATTTTTCCCCAACCCATCCATTGGCCAATAAAATATCCAATGACGACCATGAATAAAATTTGAGTAATGGCAGTTATGGAGGATGTTCCGCCTACTTTCATCAGTTTCTTAAAACTAAATTCGAGTCCCAAACTAAAAAGCAAAAATATAACCCCAATTTCAGCCCAGACTTCAACACTTTTCATGTCTGTAACCGATGGAAAAAAGTCAAAGTGATTACCGGCTAAAAATCCGGCAATTAAATATCCTAATACTAAAGGCTGTTTCATTTTTTTAAATAACAATACAGCAATTCCGGCGGTCATCAGGATTAATCCCAAGTCGCTAATCAAAGGTTCTAAGTGGTGTGAAGTTTCTGCGGCGGCATTTAAGGCAATCATAAAAACGGTGTTTTAGTTCGGAGCTTCCTCCAGTTTTATTATGAGCTTTTACTAAAAAGCTTACATTTTAATCTGGTCTGGCTTCCCGAGGTAAATAAAAAAAGCTATCTCGATAAAGATAGCTTTTTTTGGCAAAATATTTTGTGTTTTATCTAAATTCCTGTGAAATTGCTAGGTGTTATCTGCATTAATTCTTCTTTAATTACATCAGAAACTTCTAAAGTCGCAATAAAATTATGAATTGCTTTTTTATCAATTGCTTCATTCGTTCTTGTCAAACCTTTTAAAGCTTCGTATGGATTTGGATACGCTTCACGACGTAAAATAGTCTGAATTGCTTCTGCTACAACTGCCCAGTTTTTCTCTAAATCTTCAGCAAATTTCCCTTCGTTTAAAAGTAATTTATTTAAACCTTTAAGAGATGCTTCAAAAGCAATAATGGTGTGTCCCATCGGAACGCCTATATTACGTAAAACAGTACTGTCTGTTAAATCACGCTGTAATCTTGAAATTGGTAATTTAGCTGCCAAATGTTCAAAGATAGCATTTGCAATTCCTAAGTTTCCTTCAGAGTTTTCAAAATCAATTGGGTTTACTTTATGTGGCATTGCAGATGATCCAATTTCTCCTGCTTTGATTTTTTGTTTAAAATAATCCATAGAAACATACGTCCAGATATCACGGTCTAAATCGATAATGATATTGTTGATTCTTTTTAAAGCATCAAAAAATGCAGCAAAATGATCATAATGTTCAATTTGTGTTGTTGGAAAAGAATGGTGTAAACCAAGTTCGTCCTGAACAAATTTACTTCCAAATTGTTTCCAGTCAATTTGCGGATAAGCAACATGATGTGCGTTGTAGTTTCCTGTTGCTCCACCAAATTTAGCAGCAAACGGAATATTAAACAACAAACGCATTTGCTCTTCAAGACGCTCTACAAAAACCAAAAGTTCTTTACCCAAACGAGTAGGAGAGGCTGGTTGTCCGTGCGTACGAGCTAACATTGGAATAGCTGCCCACTCAATGCTTAATTCTTTCAATTTAGAAATTAAAGCAATTAAAGATGGCATATAAACCTGCTCAAACGCTTCTTTTGTAGAAAGCGGAATTGCGGTATTGTTAATATCCTGAGAAGTTAATCCGAAGTGAATGAACTCTTTATATTGAGATAAGCCTAATTTTTCAAAAGCATCTTTAATGAAATATTCTACTGCTTTCACATCATGGTTGGTAACTTTTTCAGTTTCCTTAATCCAAAGTGCATCTTCAGTAGAGAATTTTTTGTAGATGTCTCTTAAACTGTCAAATAAACTTGGATTTACACCAGAAAGCTGTGGTAATGGCACTTCGCACAAGGCAATAAAGTATTCAATTTCAACCAATACACGGTATTTGATTAAAGCTTCTTCTGAGAAAAAAGGTGCTAATGAAAGGGTTTTGCTTCTATATCTTCCGTCAATTGGCGATATAGCATTCAATTCGTTTAAAGTAGTCATTGTTATGTTGTTTGTTCGAAAGTTGCAAATATAAGGTATTGTTAAAACTTCTGAAAATTACCGAAGCGTTATTATATATGAACTTTAAAATTAAATGATTGTTTTGAAAATTTTATCCCAAATTGTAAAATAGAAACCAAAATTATGAGCTTCATTTTTATGATGATTTGAATGAAATTTGGTTGTAGAGATCCATTTTGTGATGTTGCTATTGTACCAAAAATCAGGAAAAATATCTGTTTTTAAATGACCAAATATACCATAAGCCAAATTTAAAATCAGGTAAATAATAATACTGAGATAATTGAAATCGAGTATTGTAATCGAAAACAACCAAATACATCCAAAACCCAAAGTTTCTATAGGATGAAGTACATACAGGCTGTAAACACTGGTTTCGACATGTGTGTGATGAAGCTTATGAATAGGGCTGAACCATTTTAAATAATGCGCCAGAAAATGAAAGCAAAACATAAAAAAGTCCATTACTACGATCAATATTAAAGTGTCGAATAATATGGAGAAAAGAGATGGCGAAAAATCTATTTTGATAATTTCATATTGATACAATTCAAATCCTAAAAGGGTTATTACTGTGTTGCAAAACAAAGTTGCAATAATCCATTTGCGGTCTTTTTTACTCAATTTGGTATTTTCGTATTCTATGATTTTTGCCAAAATAACTGACAGATAAATCAGCGTTAGATTTTCAATCAAAAAGAAAACAAATAAGCACCCTAAATTGTACTCCGATAAATAGTGTAACCAACTTTGGAAGATCATATTTTCTTTTCTATTTCAAATAATTTCTCTCTTAAAATTGCAACGCCTTCAGATGCCGGTTTCGCAATTACTTCCACTTTGTTTTGAATATTAGGAAGCGAAATTGGTTTTGGATCAATATAAAAAACCGGCGTAATGCTATACGTATATGAAATTAATCCTGCGGCAGGATAAACTTGTAATGAAGTTCCGATAACGGCAAAATAATCTGCGGTTTCCGTAATTTCAATGGCGCTTTCGAGTGCAGGAACTTCTTCGCCAAACCATACAATATGCGGACGCAATTGATGCCCGTTTTCGTCAAAATCGCCTGTATATAAATCGTCTGTCCAATCGAGAATTAAATCACGATTTTTTGTACTTCTTACTTTTAATAATTCTCCATGCAAATGCAACACTTTTGTGCTTCCGGCGCGCTCGTGTAAATCATCTACATTTTGCGTAATAATATGAACATCAAAATCCTGTTCTAATTCGGCTAAAATTTGATGGCCTAAATTCGGCTGAACTTCCTTAAGCTGCTGACGTCTTTTATTATAAAAATCCAAAACCAATTCCTGGTTTTTATGCCAGCCTTCCGGCGTTGCCACTTCCATAACATCATGACCTTCCCACAAACCATCGCTGTCACGAAAAGTTTTTATTCCGCTTTCGGCACTAATTCCTGCTCCGGTTAAAACAACAAGTTTCTTTTTCATTTTATTTAATTAAAAGATAAAAATAATGATTTAGCCAAACAATAAAAGGGTATTTATACTTATTGTTTCATTCTTACAAATTATTTAATTTTAAGGTTAAAAAAATCAAAGAAAATTCGCCATGATTTTAATACAATTTACAGGATTATCAGGTTCAGGAAAAACGACATTGGCGCAAAATGTTCGTGGCTTGTTAATTGAAAATGGTTATAAAGCCGAAATTGTTGACGGTGATGTTTACAGAGAAACGATTTGCAAAGATTTAGGATTTTCTAAAGATGACAGATGCGAAAATGTCAGACGCCTTTTTAATGTAGGGCAAAATTTTATTAAAACAGATACGATTGTTTTGATGTCAGTAATAAATCCATACGAAAACCTGAGAAATGAATTGAGAATGCACGAATTTGTCAGAACTGTATTTTTGGATTGTTCCATAAATAATTTGATCAAAAGAGATCCGAAAGGGTTATATAAAAAAGCTTTATTGCCAGATCATGATCGTAATAAGATAAACAACTTTACAGGAATAAGCGATGTTTTTGAAATTCCTTCAAGTGCCGATTTAATATTAAAAACCGATTTTGAAACGGTGCCTTTTTCGACAAATAAACTCTATAATTTTATAATTGACAACATAGCTGGTTTGGCCTAATCTAATTTAAAATCATATGAATCCGTCTTCTAATAAACTCCCAATTTCTTTTTCGATTGATAAATTACAAAAAGAACTCGCTATATGCGAAAATGATTTATGGACGCCACATTTTAACACCAATCGTTACGAAGGAAATTGGACAAGCGTTTCTTTAAGATCGCAATCTGGTTTGGTAAACGATATTACTTCTTTTGCAAATACGGAACATAAAAACACTAATCTGCTGGATCGCTGTCATTATTTTAAAGAAATTATGGATTGGTTTCAATGCGAAAAAGAAGCCGTTCGATTATTGAGATTAGGACCAGGAAGCGAAATAAAAGAACATGTAGACAATGATACTTCTTATGAAGATGGTTTTTTTAGAATTCACATTCCAATTATAACAAATGAAGAAGTGTTTTTTTATGTGGATAAAAAACGGGTTCCGATGAAAATGGGGGAGTGCTGGTATGCCAATTTTCAGCTTCCGCATAGTGTCAAAAATAAAAGTGCAGAACCGCGCATTCATCTTACACTTGATTGTATCAGAAACGATTGGTCTGATAAATTATTTGCAGAAATGGGTTTTGATCTCCATTTCTCTCCAGAAACTACTTCATATTCTGACGGAGTAAAACAGCAAATTATTGATGAACTTTCCCGAAATCCATCAGAAGTTAACGCTAAAATTATTGCTGATTTATTAGCAGAATAAAATATAGAATGGAAAATATAAATCACTCTCTTTTAAATTGGATTCCTTATAAGCTGGTAGAAAACGACAACGAAATTTATTTTGAATGGATTTATCTGGCTGATATAAAATATGCAGAACCTTTTTTTGATGAAACAATAGCAAAATGTCGAAGTCATGCTTATAATTCAAAGCCGTTTAAAGTAATTACAACTGCAGAAAATCTCCTGAATTGGTCTGCTGCATTAATTTCTGTCGAACTAAAATCGCTTGTATTTCATGTATCACGATGCGGTTCTACAATGTTGAGTCAGTCTTTGGCAACTTCTTCTGAAAATATCATGATCTCAGAAGCGCCCATTATCGATGAAATTTTAAGAAGTGATAAATTTGATCGGAGAAAAAAAGCTTCTCTTTTAAAAGCTGTAATAACATTATTAGGTCAGAGAAGATTTCCGGAACAAAAGAATTTAATTATAAAGCTGGATGCCTGGCATATTTTTAATGCCGATTATTTGCGATCCATTTTTTCTGAAATACCTTTTGCATTGCTTTACAGAAATCCGGTAGAGGTTTTAAAGTCGCATCAAAAACTGACGGGAATGCACATGGTTCCGAATTTATTGCCATTTCAAGTTTTTGGAATTTCTGCCGAAGAAATGAACGAAATTAGTTTTCATCAATATGGAGCTTTAGTTTTAGAGAAATATTTTCAGGGATTTCTTCACTTTTCCGAAACAGATCAAAATGTAATTAAACTGAATTATAATGAAGGAATGAAAAATGTCGTTGAGAAATTTACCTCCTTTATTAATGTTGATTATGCTAATAATGAACTTGATAAAATGTATGAAAGATTAGAGAAACATTCAAAAAATGAAAGCGCTATTTTTGAAGGTGATTCTTTTAAGGAAGAAGAATTACAAGTTGATTTTGCAGAAGTTAATCTTTTGCATGAAAAGCTTACTACTAGTTTTATTGAATTATAATATATTTTTCCATCACTTTTTATAGTATTTTTATTCCATGAAAAAGTTGATTGTATTACTAGTCTTTTTTTTGAATACCGTTTTATTTGCCCAATCAAAAATTAATAGAATTCATTCCTTTAGTTATAATGGGAATATGGAAAAAATTGAATTTTTAAAAAGTGATAATTATACTGTAGATTATCATAAATACTTAAATTTTCCTGTTGAGTTTTCTATTTACAATCCTAAACCTGGTTTTACCCCGACTAAAATTGAATCACAAAAATATTATTCTTTTAAAAACACCAATTTATTGCTCAAAAGAGAAATGAGTAATAAAGAACCGGAGCCAATTTATCCGAATCAGGATAAAAAGAAAAGTTTTGGTGAAGCTATTTTCAGTGATGTCTTAGAAGGTGTTTTTAGTAAAAAATAGAAATAAAGCAATTCAAATACTTCTTTTAAAATGTATTTTTGCTTTAAATAAGCTTTAAAATGATTGATTTAGATTACCTCGCTTTTCTTGAAAATATATTAACAGATAATCGTAAGGAAAAATTCTTAAAAGTACTTGGAGACCGCACCAAACATTTTACAATTGTTGTAGAAGATGTTTTTCAAATGCATAACACAAGTGCTGTTATGCGTAGCTGTGAGGTTTTTGGAATTCAGGAACTCAATGTGATCGAGCAGCGTTACGGAAAAAAAATCGACAAGGAAATTGCAATGGGTGCTCAAAAATGGGTTGACATCAATCAGTTTGATTCGGTTACCAATTGTATTTCGACTTTAAAAAATCAGGGTTATCAAATTATAGCGACAACTCCGCATGAAAATGACTGTTTACTGGAGGATTTCGATATTACAAAACCAAGTGCTTTGTTTTTTGGAACAGAAAGAGATGGTTTATCAGAAGAAATTTTAGAAAAAGCAGATGGTTTTCTTAAAATCCCGATGGTTGGTTTTACAGAAAGTTTGAATATTTCTGTTTCAGCCGCAATCATTATTCAAAACCTGACAAACAGATTGCGTAATTCAGATATCGATTGGCAATTATCAGAAAATGAAATTCTGGAAAAACGTTTGGCCTGGGCGAAAAATTCGATTAAAGATATTAAACGAATTGAAGCGCGTTATTTTGAAGAAAATTCAAGGTAGTTTGGTTTCCTGCAAGGTTTTTAAAACCTTGTAGGTATTTCTAATGTATCACTATATAAACCTACAAGGTTTCGAAAACCTTGCAGGTTATTGATGTGATTATCTCTTCAAAAACAAAATAAATCCTAAAATACTAACAATCAAAATGGTTAAAGCGGCTAAAACCATTGTTAGATCGCGAATATTTTTCCCGGCCCAATCCATAAATAAAAATTTGTGGAGAATAGCAAACGAATAGCCTTCAACCATATCAGAGCTTTCAATTTTAGCAGCCAGTCTTGAAGTAGAAGTTTCTATGAAATAAATGGTTTTTTCGGGAGTATCATATGCCAATTTTACAACTGGTAATCTTTTGTTGACAAAGCCGTATTCCCGGCTTTCAAAATCAGTTAAAACTTTTGATTCTAATAATTTTGCATTTTCCAATGAAGTTTCAGGTTCGTCTGAACTTTCGACCATTTCACAGCATGCTGCTTTTGGAGCGCCATCTGTAAAATAATAAGCCAGGAATTCAGCGTATTCCAAATCAATATTGGGCGTAATTTTATTTGTAGCCGCATTAATACAAACTATTTCAGATTTTTTATTGTCTTTTTTGTTCCATTTTGAATTTGAATCTCCTTTTGGTTTTTTAAACTTTTCTTTTTCTAATAATTGACATCGGAAATATGTTGTGTCGTTTAAAGTAATAATACTTGCGTTTTGAAAACGAGTCCAATCTAAATTTAAAATATTATTTGCAACAGGAATTTCTTTGGTTTTAAAAGTGGGTTCGTAAATCATTTGCGATAAAGTATACGGCGTCCATTTTGTTGTGGCATGATATGCGCCGCTAAAAGCAAATGTCAACGTAAAAAGAGAAACCCAAATTCCGATTTGGCGATGGTATTTTCTCAATCCTTTTTTTGGTGCTAAACTATCCGTCTTTTTGAATTGTTTCCATAATAAACCATAAATTAAGATACCGCTCAAGGCAGAAAAACCAATAATAGACAATAAAAAAATCATCGTAATAATTCTAATACTATTGTTTGTAATAGCATCTATAAACGACCAGTTGTGAAAAGTATCAAAAAACCAAATAAACCATTGTCTTGAAGTTGGATTATAAGTTGCCAGTTTACCCGAAGAAGTTTCTACATAAACCTCCATTGTATCAGGACGATCAAAAGTCATTTTGTAAACTGGTAAATAGCGGTTTACATATTTATATTGCGAAGTGAATTCGGTAACAACTTCACTTTTTGTTATGACACTTTTTTGATCATCTAAAAAATATCTTGAGAGCCATTCTGCATATTTTTGATCTCCATTCTCTAGTTTTTCAGCTGTTGAGGTATCAAAATACCATAACTCACCAAAAATCGTTTTTACCTGATAATAAGTTGCATTGTTAAAAGAAACGATTCTGAAATTTTTGAATTGTGTTAGCTCGTTTTTCTGTAAAACTTCCTGAATTGAAAAATGTAATTGATTTTTATCAATAATTTGTTGTTCCAGTTTGTCATGAGCAATTTCAGGTTTGAAAAAATGCGCCATAAACGGATGCATCAAACCAGATAATGTCCAGAAGATTACCGGAATAATTGTAATCAACCCAATTGTACGATGCCATTTGTACATATGTTGTTTGATTTTCTTGACAATCTTAGTCCCGATAGTCTTCGGGATCTTTTTAGACTTTTTCTCTTTTATTTCTTTGCTCATATTCGCGTTTCTTATGGTTGTCTAGTGTTTTTTTTTACCACAGATTAAAGAATTAAAATGATTTTAAAAATCTGTGTTAATTCTTTAATCTGTGGCTAAGTATTACTTTTTTAATGAAAAATTGTACTGAATTCCAAACACAAAAGTTCTTGGCGCTGCAGCTGTATAGGTTGGCTGAGCATTTGTGGTATTTGCTCTTGAAACATTATAAGCATATAATTTATCGGTTAAGTTTAATACATTTCCGTAAACTTCTATTCCCTTCCATTGGTAGCCAACTCTTGCATTAAACAAATTGTATCCGCCATATTTTATCGTGTTGATTTGATCCTGATAGTAGCTTCCTACAAGTTGCCATTCTACAGAAGTTCTTAAATTCGGAAGCCAGTTTGGGTAATAACTTAATTCTGAATTTCCAGACCATTTTGGTGCTGCAGGCATTTCCTTTCCGTTTAAATCCTGAACCGGATCTGATGGTTTGTCAGAAAGTTTAAAATCAATATAAGTATGTTGAGCATAAGTTCCGCCCAGGCGAAAGTTGAATTGTTTTGAAGGACGATAAGAAGCTCCAAATTCAATCCCTTTATGACGGGTTTCTCCAGCTGAGCGATAATCAGTCGAATTATCAGCAAGTTTGATGTTTAAAAGTTCGTTTTTTCCTTCCATGTAATAGAAAGCATAATCAAAATTTAATTTATTTTGAAGGAAAGAAAACCATCCGCCAACTTCGTAATTATTGAAAGTAGCAGGTTCCAGATTATAATAGAAATCAGCAGGAACACCAGTTGTTCCGCCAGTTCCGGGTTTTGTTCTGAAAATTGAGGTAATTCCGGGAGGAGCAAAACCTTGTGAATAATTGCCATAAAAACCGGCAAATTCAAATGGATTATAATTTGCACCGGCTTTAAAAGTCATTTTGTCGTAAACTTTGCTTCCTGTAGAATTATCCAATGCATTTTCATAATTCACTTTCATATTGTCATAACGACCGCCAACAGTGATAACTAATTTCTCTATCGGATTAATACTTACTTGTGCATAACCAGCCGTGTTGAAGATATCGGCTGTGTAATCTGCTAATTTAAAATCAGGATGTTCTGCAATAATTTCATAAGAATCTACAGTTTGCTTTCCGGTTTCTCCGGGATTTAAATTCGCTTTCAAATCAATTACATAAGACCAATAGGTAACAGGTGAATAGTCATATAAGGCTCCTGCAACAATTTTAGTATTTAAGAAATCAAATTTTTGAGTATGCTGTCCTATTGCTCCATAACTTTTAAAGTTGTTTGAATTGACTTCTCCTTTTGCCGTTGTCGGATTTATAGTCGGACTCCATTTAATACCATATGAAGGATTTTGCCCTAATTTATTGTCACGCAAATAAGCTGTAATGTAACTGCTTGAATTACTATTCCAGTCGTGTTCTAATGTCAATCGTGTTCTTAACGCATCAGATTTTCTATAAGTAAAATCGGTTGTACTTTTATAAGTTCTGTTATTAAAAGCATCTTCGTTTACGCTTCCGCTCATGTCAGAATAATATTTTCCATACATAGTATTGCTGATTAATCGGGTAGAAGAAGAGATGTTATAATCGATTCTCGCATTCAGATTATCTTTGTTGTAATCAGAATACATCATCCAGCCATTTTCTTGCAGACTTGAAATTCCGGCAATATGAAAACCAACTTTTCCAATTGTTGCACCACCGGCAGCCTGAAATCTATGGTAGCCATAATTATCAGCCTGAACTCCAAATTTAAATTCAGGATCAACGGGTGGTTTCAGCGAAATTAAATTGATGGTACCGCCAACTGCTTCAGGGCCATATAAAGAAGAAACCGGACCTTTTACCACTTCAATACTTTGTAAGTTATATTGATTGATTTCTAATAAAGCATTATGATTGAAAATTCCCATTGGGCGAATTGGCAAACCATCTTCCAGATATAAATAATACGCATTTGTTGTCATTGGCTGACGAATCGACATCATGTGCTGTTCGTTTCCTAAATTGACCATTAAAACTCCGGGTGTTTTGTTTATAATCTCGTAAACAGCTGTTGCTTTGGTTTCGTTGATTGTTTTTGCCGTTATTTTACTAATAGCAACAGGTGTTTCTTTACGTAAAGTAGCTGTACGATTGGCTGTTATAAAAACGTTTTCCAATTTTTGAGATTTTGTAGTGTCTTGTTTTACTTCATTTTGTGCAAGAACACATTGCCCTATGATTAATAGGGTAAAGTATATTTTTTTCATTTTAAATTATATAAATTTTAAAAGTAACATGTGTTTTTCCTGACTTTAAGACAAGAAAAAATCTTTTCAGGTTTGAACTGAAAAGTGTAGCTAAAATTTATATAAAATAGGATGGAGGATGAAAGGTAGCATTTGAAACCGAAATTGGTTTAGTATCGAATGAAGCAAAAAGTTTGGCTTGTGATTCGATTGGTGCTATTAATTTGAAATTATTTGTGGATGAACTCTGAATGTAAACAACTTCTGCTTTTTCTTTCAGGTTGTTTTGCATTCTTTTTTCGTTATCGGAATATTTTTTTAAACTTTTTTGAAGTTCGCATCGACCGTTACAACTATTAAAAACCATTTTTCGTTGTACACAGATGGTTTTTGAAATTTCTTCCTGGTTTAATTTGAATGAGGTATAAACAAAAAAGCTGCCAAAAGATGGCACTAAAAGCATGCAGGAAAGAAATATGATTAAAATTCGCTTCAAAGCTTTTTTTATTGTTTACGATTGCAAAAGTACTGTTTATTCAATTTAGAAAGAATTTATTTTTAAGTTTTCCTAAAAAAAGTTTACAGTTTCTGTTTGCATTCACTGACTATAAGTACGATTGGGCTAAAAAGTGAAAATTATTTAAAAGACAAAACCCGACAGGTTTTTAAAACCTGTCGGGTTTGATGTATAATTTAGATGTCAGTCTGTAAACTGAAAACTGCGACTACAAACTGTGACTTATTTAACAAGAACCCATTCGCCAGAAGCGATTAAAGATTCTGCTTTTTTAAATTTCATTTCTTCAGTTTTGCCTGTAGCAACTTCCTGAACTGTTACAGTATCATTACGGTTGATTTTTGGCATATCTCTAACAATCGTTTCTGTAACCTGACGTTGTTGTGTTTCTCCAGCTTCACGGTTAATGTCTTCGCTGTTAACAATTTCATCTTTACTTAATTTGAAGTTTTCTTTTTGACGAACTTCTCTTGCTTCGTGAATTTCTGAAGTAACGTTTTGAGCTGGTAAATCACCTTTAAACAAGAATGAAATTACTTCTTTGTTAACGTTGTCCAACATTCCTCTAAACAAATTGAAAGCTTCTAATTTGTAGATTAGTAATGGATCTTTTTGTTCGTGAACGGCTAACTGAACAGATTGTTTCAATTCGTCCATTTTGCGTAAATGTTTTTTCCAGGCCTCATCAACAATAGAAAGAGTGATGTTTTTCTCGAAATCAGCAATTAACTGAGCACCTTCGCTTTCGTAAGCTTTTTTCAGGTCAGTTACTACATTCAAAGTTTTGATTCCGTCAGTAAATGGAACTACAATACGCTCAAAATGATTGTTTGGCTCTTCGTAAACTCCTCTAATGATAGGAAAGGCTTCTCTTGCGCTTCTTTCTGTTTTTTCAGTGTAAAAAGCCAAAGCTTCTTTGTATACTTTTCCTGTAATTTCGACATCTGATAATTTTGTAAAATCAGCTTCAGAAATTGGAGAAGTGATTCCGAAATAACGAATCAAATCAAAATCAAAAGTTTTAAAATCGTTTGCTGCTTTATTGTTGCTTACGATTAATTCGCAAGTATCATAAAGCATATTGGCAATATCCAGTTTTAAACGCTCACCAAATAATGCATGACGACGACGTTTGTAAACTACTTCACGTTGTGAGTTCATAACGTCATCATATTCTAATAAACGTTTACGAACACCAAAGTTGTTTTCTTCTACTTTTTTCTGAGCACGCTCAATAGATTTGGTCATCATAGAATGCTGAATAACTTCACCTTCCTGTAATCCCATTCTATCCATTACTTTTGCAACTCTTTCAGAACCAAACAAACGCATTAAGTTGTCTTCAAGAGAAACGTAAAATTGAGAACTTCCCGGATCTCCCTGACGTCCTGCACGACCACGTAACTGTCTGTCAACACGACGAGAATCATGACGTTCTGTACCCACGATTGCTAAACCTCCGGCAGCTTTTACTTCTGGAGATAATTTAATATCGGTACCACGACCAGCCATGTTTGTAGCAATAGTTACAACACCGGCTTTACCAGCTTCTTCAACGATTTGTGCCTCTTGTTTGTGCATTTTAGCATTCAAAACGTTATGGGTAACGCCTCTCATTTTCAACATACGGCTTAATAATTCTGAAATCTCTACAGAAGTTGTACCAATTAAAACTGGTCTTCCTGCGTTTGATAATTCAGTTACATCTTCAATTACAGCATTGAATTTTTCACGTGTCGTTTTGTAGATATAATCTTCTTTGTCTTGTCTTGACATCGGACGGTTGGTTGGAATTTCAACAACATCCAATTTATAAATCTGCCACAACTCGCCAGCTTCTGTAACGGCTGTACCAGTCATACCACCCAATTTGCTGTACATTCTGAAATAATTCTGTAATGTAACAGTTGCAAAAGTTTGTGTAGCAGCTTCGATTTTTACGTTTTCTTTAGCCTCAATCGCCTGGTGTAAACCGTCAGAATAACGACGACCATCCATGATACGACCTGTTTGTTCATCGACAATCATGATTTTGTTGTCCATGATTACATACTCTACATCTTTTTCAAAAAGAGCGTATGCTTTTAAAAGTTGAGTAAGAGTATGAATACGCTCGCTTTTTACTCCAAAATCCTGGAATAATCTTTCTCTTGCTTCCGCTTCCGCGTCTTTATCTAATTTTTGTTTTTCGATAGCAGCAATTTCAGTTCCGATATCCGGAAGTACGAAAAAGTCAGCATCAGTATCTCCAGAAAGGTATTGAATACCATTATCAGTCAATTCAACCTGATTGTTTTTTTCTTCAATTACAAAATACAAAGCTTCATCAACTTTGTGCATTTCGCGATTGTTATCCTGCATGTATTGATTTTCGGTTTTTTGAAGCAATTGTTTGATTCCTTCTTCACTCAAAAATTTAATTAATGCTTTATTTTTAGGCAAACTTCTGTAAGCTCTCAATAATAAGAATCCACCTTCTTTAGTGTTTCCTTCTTTGATTAATTTTTTAGCTTCGGCTAAGAAACCATTTGCTAACTGACGTTGTTGTGCTACTAAGTTTTCGATTTTTGGTTTCAGCTCATTAAACTCATGACGATCTCCCTGTGGAACCGGTCCTGAAATAATAAGCGGTGTTCTTGCATCATCAATTAATACAGAATCGACCTCATCGACAATAGCGTAGTTGTGTTTTCTTTGTACAAGATCACTTGGAGAATGTGCCATGTTATCTCTTAAGTAGTCAAAACCAAATTCGTTGTTGGTTCCGTAAGTGATATCTGCGTCGTATGCTTTTTTTCTTTGTTCTGTACTTGGCTGGTGATTATCAATACAATCAACAGTTAAACCGTGAAATTCGAATAAAGGCGCTTTCCATGTACTATCACGTTTTGCTAAATAGTCATTCACAGTTACTAAGTGAACTCCGTTTCCGGTTAAAGCATTTAAATATAACGGAAGTGTAGCCACCAAAGTTTTACCTTCACCTGTTTGCATTTCGGCAACTTTACCTTCGTGTAAAACCATACCACCAATTAACTGAACATCATAATGAATCATGTCCCATGTAATTTCTTTACCGGCAGCATTCCATTTATTAGCCCATGTTGCTTTATCACCCTCAATAGTGATGTATGTTTTAGTAGCCGAAAGTTCGCGGTCTTTTGGAGTTGCAGTAACTTCAATAAAAGAATTGTCTTTAAAACGACGTGCCGTTTCTTTAACAACAGAAAATGCTTCAGGAAGAATTTCCAATAAAGTTTTTTCTGAAATTTCATAAGCTTCTTTTTCAAGAGCATCTATTGCATCATAAAGATCTTCTCTTTTATCGATGTCTTCGATGTTTTCTACTTCTGCTTTAAGCGAAGCAATTTTAGCATCTTTATCAGCTCTGGCTTCTTTTATCTTTTCCTTAAAATATGCGGTTCTGGCTCTTAATTCGTCGTGAGACAAACTCATTAAGCTAGTTTCGAATGTTTTAATTTTGTTTAAATAAGGTTGTAAAGCTTTGACATCTTTCTGTGATTTATCACCTACAAAGACTTTTATAATACTGTTTATGAAACTCATGATTTATTGTATTTCTATTATATGTAAATGTTGTATTTAGAACCAAAAAAAAAGCCTCTGTGATGAGACTTTTTCCTTTGGTTTATTTTTTAATATTCATCCTCATTCCAAAGATAATCTTCGTCTGTTGGATAATCAGGCCAAATTTCTTCCATTGATTCGTATATCTCACCTTCGTCCTCGATAGATTGAAGATTCTCTACTACTTCTAACGGAGCACCAGCTCTAATAGCGTAGTCAATAAGTTCGTCTTTGTTAGCAGGCCATGGCGCATCACTTAAATAAGATGCTAATTCTAATGTCCAATACATCTGTTATCTTGTTTAGTTTGTGCAAAAATAAATTTTTTACTGAAAAAGACAAGTAAATTTTGATTTATTTTAGTAAAATTTAAGAACGTCTCTTGTTAAATTCCAATATTTAAACTCCAAATTCCAAAAATATTCTTGAAATCTCAGTATTTAAATTCCAAATCCCAATATTTGGAACTGTAATTTGTGATCTTAAAATTAAAAGAATTTTAATTTCTTTTAATTGGAATTTGGGATTTCAAAAATTGGAATTTTAAGAAAATTTATTTTCTAGGTATCCACTTTACTTCATCCGCTTTTAAGTCAAACGACAACTTCCGTGCCAAGACAAAAAGGTAGTCAGAAAGTCGGTTTAAGTACATAATTGCGATTTCAGGAACGTGTTCATTATGGCTTAAATGTACTGCCAAACGCTCTGCACGACGGCATATGCAGCGCGCTATATGACAATGTGACACGGTTGGATGTCCGCCCGGCAAAACAAAATGAGTCATTTGAGGAAGACTTTCTTCCATTTTATCAATTTCATTTTCTAATAATTCAATATCAGTATCAATTATTCCAAGGTTTTTTAATCGAAGTTCTCCATTCTTTAAAACCTCTTTTTCTTGAGGAGTTGCCAAAATAGCACCAACTGTAAAAAGTCGATCCTGGATTTCGATTAAAATATCTTTATAATGCTTGTCTATTTCCTGATCACGAATGAGACCTATATAAGAGTTTAATTCGTCAACGGTTCCATAACTATCAATTCTGATATGATCTTTAGGAACACGAGTACCTCCAAAAAGAGCTGTTGTTCCTTTATCTCCTGTTTTTGTATATACTTTCATTTTTATTGTAGATTGTAGATTTATGATTTTAGATTGAAATGCTGATTTTAAATTTTAGATTTAGGAAATAATCTAAAATCTAAAATCAGCAATCTAAAATTATTTAGTGGTGTCGCTTTCAATTAAGCCATCACGTAAACGGATTACACGGTGTGCATAAGCTGCAATATCTTCTTCGTGCGTTACCAGAATTACGGTGTTTCCCTGTGCGTGAATGTCTCCAAAAAGCTTCATGATTTCTACAGAAGTTTTACTGTCTAAGTTTCCGGTTGGCTCATCGGCTAATATAATAGAAGGTTTGTTGACCAAAGCGCGGGCAATGGCAACACGCTGACGTTGTCCTCCAGAAAGTTGATTGGGTTGATGATCCATCCTGTCAGCTAGATTTACCTGTTTCAAAACTTCTTCAGCCCGTACAGTACGTTCTGATTTTGAATGTCCGGCGTATATCATTGGCAAAGCAACATTGTCTAAAGCCGTAGTTCTTGGTAAAAGATTGAAAGTCTGAAATACAAATCCAATTTCTTTATTTCGAATTCCGGCCAATTCATCATCTTTCATTTTGCTTACATCTTTTCCGTTCAAAACATAATGTCCTGAAGTTGGAGTATCCAAACAACCTAATAAATTCATTAAAGTTGATTTTCCGGATCCGGATGGTCCCATTAAAGCTACATATTCTCCCTTGTTGATCTCTAAATTAATTCCTTTCAGAACATAAACAATTTCATTACCAAGTACAAAATCTCGTTTAATGTCTGTTATTTTAATTAATGGATTTGCCATTTCGTTTTACAATTTTGGATTTAAAAGTACAAAACACTTTTCAATAATATATAAGTAGTATTTAATTGATTTTTGTTACAGGAATTGAAACCAGCAAAATAACTTATGAGCTTACTTATTATTTCTTTTTTAAAAAGTATAATCCAATACAAGAAAATGTTGTTATATGATTTTAGATTGTTTTTATATAATTATCATATTTTTCATTTTATATTAAATTATTTTTATTTTAAGTATTAATTTTTTAATAATTATGTATAATAATTCAAATATTTAACTATATTTGTTGTAATAACTTTTAAAATCAAAATTATGAAAAATATACAAATTGTATCAGGAATTGCATTAATTGCACTAGGTTTTGCGTCATGTAAAGATGAAAAACAGGAACAGGCTAAAAAAACAATCGACTCATATGTAACATATGTAGATTCAGTAAAAAATGTGGCGGCAGATGATTTAAAAGCCGATTGGAAAGATGTTGAAGCTGAATACAACAGAAGAGCAGAAAATGCACAATTGGCTCTTGCAGACATTAAAGACAATGCAGCTGAGACGGAAAGAATAAATGCCAGTAAAATGAAATATGAAGAATTTAAAACCGGAATGGCAGCAACTCTCGCACCTCCTGTAAGTGCAAAACAACAATTACGTAATGCGTTGTTTGGTGAAGGAAAAATTGGTGATGATATGAGTTTTGCCTGGGTAAATGCTCAAAATATTCATAGTGTATATCAACAATTTGTACATACTGTAGAAGACAATAAAGACAGTTATTCTCGTGAAGACTGGGATGAAATTAAATTGATGTATGAAGCGCTTGACAGCCGTAAAAATACCGTTGAAAAAGAAGGACTTTCATCTGAAGATAACAGAAAAATTGCCGGTTTAAAAATAAAATTTGCCCCAATGTATACTGTTAACAGAATGGGAGCCAAATCTGAAGAAACAGCAGCAGCTAAAAAATAGGTTATTAGTTTAAATTCGATTTGAAAAATGGCAATCAGAAATGGTTGCCATTTTTTTATAAAAGTCTTAAATCTTACTTATTTTGTAACTCCTTTTTAATTGTATTTAATTCTTGATTTTGTTGCTCAAGTTTTTTATTTAAATCTATAATATATAATGTCAATTCTTCAATTTTTTGTAGAAGTTTGGCGTCCATTTCTCCTAAACTTATTCCATTTTTTAAAACTTCTTTTTCGCTTGGAATATTCTCCAAATGACCATTTTTATTAATATGTTTTTCAACTTCACTTAGTGTTGGTAAAGCATAATCCTTTTTGAAAACAAAATCAGACCAGTTATTCATATCAACTTTTACTTCCTGTGAATGAATAGTACCTTTTACATCTAGTTTATTTTTGGGATTGATAGTTCCAATTCCAACATTTCCTGAATTTATAAAGGAATTGCCTGAGCCAGAAAAGCGTATACGTGTTTCGTAATTATCAATTCCATGTGCAACATCAATTTCAAATGTATTATCTAAAAATCCATTAGCTGATCCGCCGGGTCTTAATATTAAACTATTATGTGCATAGGCTACTTTTGGAGATCCCATGATTAGTGAGTGACCCTTCCAATAAATATGTGAAATGCCCCATCCATCAAGGCTTTCATTACTATAGATTGCTAATTCTTTTGTTGTTAAATGGTTTGCGTGAAAATCTACACTGCTATTATTTAAATTTCCTGAATGAAATATTTTATTCCATCCTGTCCATACGGTCCCTGAATTATTTGTTGATTGGCGATAATATAATTCATTTTCGGTACCAAATGCCAGTTGGGTTCTCCAGTCTGATCCTCCTTCTGAGATGTAGCTAAGTCCTAATACAGTTCCGTAATTTGTTGGTGCATTTAAACTAGCTGTTGTGTAAAGTTCAAAACCATTTGAGAATGTATTAAGATTAGGTAATGCGGTATTTGCCGAAAACTGAGCTTGCAATAAAGCTGTAAAAAATAAGAACAATACTGTAAAATAAGGTTCTTTTGTTGTTTCTTGAGAATAAGAAAAAACTTTTTTTCTATTGTTTTTTGAAATCATGTGAATCGTAATTATATTTTTATGAATAAATAATAATCTTCAAAAGTAAAAAAATATTAATATAAATAATAGCCGAAATAGTTGTCATTTTTTTATGCCCTAATTGTAAAATGCTCTTTTTTCTGTTCCCTTCTAAAGAAAACAAATCCCCACTGAAAAGTATCAATGGTTACAATTACTTTTGAATGATTTTTTATGATTTCCCAGGCTTCTTCCATTTCTGCGGACCAATGAATGTCATCAAATATCCAAACAGAATCATTGTCTATTGTTGGTAATAAAAGTTCAAAGTAGGCTAAAGTTGCTTTTTTAGAATGATTACCGTCGAAGTATATTAAATTGAAATTCTCAGTCTCAGTTTTCAGTCTCAGTTGCAGATCTTCAAAATAGCTTTCAAATTCTGTAACTACGTTTTCAACATTTTTGCAATCAAATTCAGTTAATTGATTTTTAGCAACATTTGCAGTTTCCGGACAACCTTCAAGTGTAATTAGTTTGGCTTTTGGATAACCTAATGCGAGGGCAGAAGTTGCTAAACCTAATGAAGTTCCTATTTCAAGAATATTTTTAGGTTCAAAATAACGAGTTACGCGGAATAATAATTCTGCTCGTTTTGAAGAAATTCCGGCAGTTGATGCAATTTTTGAAATCTGTCTTTTATTCGATTTAAAAACTCTTGAACCAGCGCCAAAATCGGTAACTTCTATGAAGTTTTTATTTTGTAAAAGTGATTTTCGATAGTTTTTTAAAATAGAATATTCTGGTTTCGATTTTTTATCATAAAAACATTTCGTCAATAAATTAAATACAAACGGCGAATGAACGGCATGTTCGTTTTTAGAATGCCAAAGAAATTTTAAGTATGATTTTATGATGTGCAACATGATTTATTTCACAAAGGTTCACAAAGAAAAGAGAAGATTCACAAAGAAAAAATAAGTTTAGTGTAACTCTGTGTTTTTCTTTGTGCATCTCTGTGGAATAATCTTATCCCTCAATTTTAGCTGATAATTCAAACCAACGCTCTTCTTTCTGATCTATTTTATTGATAATATTTTGCAATTCGTTTGCTTTTTTCTCAATATCGGCATCTGCCACTTTTCCATCAGAGAATAATTGTTCGATTTTAGTCTTTTCGATTTCTAAATCTTTAATTTCTCTTTCCAGTTTTTGATATTCTTTTTGTTCGTTGAAAGTTAAATTTCCTGTCGGATTATTTTGTTTCCAATCTTTCTTTTCAGCTTTGTTTTCTTCTTTTTGAGCAACATCGGCACTATCTTCATAAGCTCTAAAGTCAGAATAGTTTCCTGGAAAACTTTCGATTTCACCATTTCCTCTAAAAACAAATAAGTGATCGACAATTTTATCCATAAAGTAACGGTCGTGGGAAACTACCAATAAACAGCCCGGATAATCTAAAAGAAAACTCTCCAGAACGTTTAGCGTTACAATATCTAAATCATTCGTTGGCTCATCCAGAATCAAAAAGTTTGGATTCTGAATTAAAACCGTACACAAGTACAAACGCTTTAATTCGCCTCCACTTAATTTTTCGACAAAATCATATTGTTTTTTAGCATCAAATAGAAAACGCTCCAACAATTGTGAAGCCGAAATCATTCGACCTTTTGCAAGCGGAATAAATTCTCCGTATTCCTTAATGATATCAATTACACGCTGATTTGGTTTCGGGTTGATTCCACTTTGCGTATAATAGCCCACTTTTATAGTTTCACCTTTTACAACTCTTCCGCTGTCAAGAGGAATTGTTCCGGTAAGCAGATTTAAAAAAGTAGATTTTCCGGTTCCGTTTTTACCGATAATTCCGATACGTTCTCCACGCTGAAAATCGAAACTAAAATTATCCAGAATAACGTGATCTTTGAATTTTTTTGAGATTTTGTGAAGCTCGATAATCTTGCTTCCCATACGTTCCATATTAATTTCAAGTTCGACTTTATTTTCAAGACGCCGACTTTGTGCTTTTTCTTTAATTAAATAAAAATCATCCTGACGTGATTTTGATTTTGTCGTTCTCGCTTTTGGTTGGCGACGCATCCATTCTAATTCTTTTACAAATAAGTTTTTAGCTTTGTCAACACTTGCATTTTCAGAAGCAATTCGTTCTTCTTTTTTCTCTAAATAATAAGAGTAATTTCCTTTATATTGATAAAGTTTTCCATTATCCAATTCAATGATTTCATTACAAACACGCTCTAAAAAGAAACGGTCGTGTGTAACCATAAACAACGTAATGTTTTCTTTTGCAAAATAACTTTCAAGCCATTCGATCATTTCAAGATCTAAGTGGTTGGTTGGCTCATCCAGAATCAATAAATCCGGACGATTAATTAAGATAATCGCCAATGAAAGACGTTTCTTTTGTCCACCCGAAAGATTTTTTACTTTAAGTTTAAAATCTTCCAGTTTTAATTTGAATAGAATTTGTTTGTATTGCGTTTCAAAATCCCATGCATTATGCTGATCCATTCCGTCAAAAGCTTTCTGATATGCTTCTTCGTCGTCTGGGTTTTCAAGTGCTTTTTCGTAGGCTTCGATTATTTTCAAAGTTTCATTATCTGAAGCAAAAATGCTTTCTTCAATCGTCAGTTCTTCCTGCAAATTATTATCCTGAGAAAGAAATGCCATTCTGATTCCTTTTCTCAAAACAACTTGTCCCGTATCAGGTTCGTCCAAACCATTAATAATACTCATAATAGTTGTTTTTCCAGAACCATTTTTGGCAATAAAAGCTATTTTTTGGTCTTTATTAATACCAAATGAGATGTTGTCAAATAAGGTTCTTTCACCAAAAGACTTCGAGATATTTTCGACAGATAAGTAATTCACTTTGTAAAATATGAGTTATAAATTATAAGTTCTGAATGTTTTACAAAACGGAACTTTTTTGCAAAAGTAAGTTATTATATCTCGATTTGCGAATTATTTATGGAGATAGGAATTCAATATTGGACTTAAGTCAAAATAATGAATTTGCTGTGGCGTATTTAGAACAGGTTTTCGAATCAAAGATTCATTTGTTAAGTAATAATGTAAACCATCTTTTGTGGTAATTCCTTCGATTTGATGAAAAGAAAGTTGAAGTTCAATTTTTCTCTTATTACCGGATAGAAAATCATGATTTTTAAAATCATATAATAAGTATAAAAAAGATTTTCCCATTTTTGAATATCCGCAAAGCGCAATCAATTTTTTGTCTTCTATATACGTGGCTCCGGTCACTAATCCTTTAATATCGAGACTGTCTTTGAATTGTGCAATATAATTTCCTGATTGTTTTGGTAAAACATAAATACTGGTTTTTGTAGATTCCCATTGTTTGGTAAACAAGTAAATACTGTCTTTTGAAACGATAAAAGCTTCACAATCAAAATTTGTTGTGTTGTGTTTTTTTAAATTAAAATCATTCTGGTCAGAGTACTTAAATGAAATAGTTTCAATAATTGGAGTTCCTTCTAAAAATGATTTTTTTTCTATTTTTAAAATATGTACATCAGTTCTGTTTCCCGAATAATTATTACCAAAATCGCCAATATATAGATATGAGCTGTCTTGTGATATTTCTTCCCAGTCATGATTTACAACTTTGTCTAAAACAACTTTTTTTTGAATTTTTCCTAAAGAATCTAATCCGTAAATCGTTTTGTCATGATCATCATTATGTGTCCATAATAAATTATCGAAAGCAATTATTCCTGATGTTTCCCTTATCGAATCGCTTAGTTTAATAGAGTATTGAGATCGTATTTTTAGGCTTTTATACAAACAACTTCCGTCATTTTCTACAGCCATGGGATTGTAATTCTTGGAAAAAGAGTCCATACATCCGATAATTTGACCGTTCGTCGATGTAAAAATCAAAAATAAATAGAATGTTAATGTTTTCATTACTAGGTTTCTACTTTTTATTTTAAATATAAATGTAAAATAATTATAATTTTTTTATTTTTTTTCAGTTTGTAAGAATACGATGTTTTTTATTTATAGTGTATTTTTTTTTAGGTAAAATTATGATAAATAAAAATATTACGTTTTAATTATATCAAAATAAGGCATTTCCTTCATTTTGATTTTTTATGGCAATTTTGATGTATTATTTTTGCAAGAAAATAATGCGTATATTAGTCTTAGAATTGAATTATTTATTTGATTTTTAGTAAATTGACATCTATATATTTAAAGATTGTCTTTATTTTTTGTGTCTTCTTACAATTTCTAACTCATGATAAAAAATGTGAGTTGGAATAGCGAAGCTGTACAAACAGGTTATGGTAATTAAAATTCTATTAACTAAAAAAATGTAAAATTATGAAAGTAGGAATCACCTTTAGTGCTTTTGATTTATTGCATGCCGGACACATTAAAATGCTGGAAGAAGCTAAACAGCAATGTGACTATTTGATTGTAGGTTTGCAGACGGATCCAACGTTGGATCGCCCGGAAAAGAATCGTCCAACACAAACAGTTGTTGAGAGATATATACAGCTAAAAGGTTGTAAATTTGTAGATGAAATAGTTCCCTACGCAACCGAACAAGATTTAAATGACATCTTAACATCCTTTAAAATTGATGTCAGAATTTTAGGTGATGAGTACAAAGAAAAGGATTTTACCGGACGTACTTATTGCGAAGAAAAAGGGATTGAATTATTTTATAATGTACGCGATCATCGTTTTTCTAGTAGTGGCTTGCGAAAGGAAGTGGCTTTTAGAGAATTATCAATCGCTAAATAATTTTTGAAATAGACGAATGAATAAAAACACGAAAATTTATATTGCAGGCCATAAAGGTATGGTCGGGAGTGCCATCTGGAGAACTTTATCAGAAAACGGATTTAGTAATTTAATTGGTGCTTCGAGTAAAGAATTAGATCTTAGAAATCAACAAGCAGTTCGCGATTTCATTAAAAAAGAAAATCCTGAAGTTATTATTGATGCTGCGGCACGTGTTGGCGGAATTTTAGCAAACAATGATTTTCCATATCAATTTATTATGGAGAATATGCAAATTCAGAATAATTTAATTGACTCTGCATTACAAAATGACGTTGATAAATTTATTTTTCTGGGCAGTTCTTGTATTTATCCAAAATTAGCTCCACAACCATTAAAGGAAGAGTACCTGCTTACAGATACTCTTGAGCCAACAAATGAGTGGTACGCTATTGCGAAAATTACAGGGGTAAAAACATGCCAGGCAATTAGAAATCAATTCGGGAAGGATTATGTAAGTCTTATGCCCACAAATTTGTATGGCACATATGATAACTTTGATTTAAACACTTCTCATGTTTTGCCTGCCATGATAAGGAAATTTCATGAAGCAAAAGAAAATAATCACGCACCGGTAACCCTTTGGGGAAGTGGTTTACCGATGCGTGAATTTTTATTTGTAGACGATATGGCCAAAGCAGTAGTTTTTGCCTTAGAAAATAAATTGCCGGATTATTTATATAATGTTGGAACAGGCGAAGATTTGACAATTAAGGAATTAGCCGAGATAATTCAGGAAATTACAGGTCACAAAGGAGAAATTATTTGGGACTCCACCAAACCAGACGGGACACCAAGAAAATTAATGGATGTTTCTAAAATGCATGAATTGGGATGGAAACATCAGGTTGATTTAAAAGATGGAATTCAAAAGACATACAACTGGTTTTTAGAAAACACGGAAAGTTTTAAACAAGTAAAATTATAATAGATTAAATAGATTTAAAATCGTTTGATATAGAAAAATATGAAAGTAGCATTTATTACAGGAGTAACAGGGCAGGACGGCGCTTATTTAAGTGAGTTTTTATTAAAAAAAGGATATAAAGTTCATGGACTAAAAAGACGTTCTTCATTATTTAATACTGATCGTATTGATCATTTATATCAGGATCCACATGTAGACCACCGCAATTTTTATTTGCATTATGGCGATATGACTGATAGTACGAATTTAATTCGTTTGATAAAGGAAATTCAACCGGATGAAATTTACAATTTGGCGGCAATGAGCCACGTAGCCGTTTCTTTTGAAACACCTGAATATACCGGAAATGCTGACGGATTAGGAACGTTACGAATTTTAGATGCTGTTCGTTTATTAGGAATGGAAAAAAAGGTTCGTATTTACCAGGCTTCAACATCTGAACTATACGGAAAAGTTCAGGAAGTACCTCAATCTGAAAAAACGCCTTTTTACCCACGTTCGCCTTATGCAGTAGCTAAAATGTATGCTTTTTGGATTACAGTAAATTATCGTGAGGCTTATGGTATGTATGCCTGTAATGGTATTCTATTTAATCATGAATCTCCAATTCGTGGAGAAACTTTTGTAACGAGAAAAATTACAAGAGCTACAGCCAGAATTGCATTAGGGTTACAGGATAAATTATATCTTGGAAATTTGGATGCAAAACGAGATTGGGGACATGCCAAGGATTATGTTCGCATGATGTGGATGATTCTGCAGGCTGATGAACCAGAAGATTGGGTAATTGCAACAGGTAAAACTACGGCAGTAAGAGATTTTGTACGTATGAGTTTTGCCGAAGTAGGTGTAGAACTTGAATTTAAAGGAGAAGGAGCAGAAGAAAAAGGATATGTAAAAGCATGTAATAATCCTGAATTTCAAATAGAGATAGGCAAGGAAGTACTTGCTGTTGATCCTAAATATTTTAGACCTACAGAAGTTGATTTGTTAATTGGAGATCCTACAAAAGCAAAAACCAAATTGGGCTGGGAGTGTAAATATGATTTGCAAAGTCTTGTAAAGGATATGATGCAAAGCGATTTAAAGCTAATGCAGAAGGATCAATACTTAAAAGATGGTGGCTATAGAACGTTAAACTATTTTGAATAGTCTGATTACCGAAAAAGTATTTTATTTAGAGTTGTTTTAATCTTCGGTATTTATCTATGGCAGTAAATCAATTAAAGGTTGGTGCATTATTATCTTATGTTGTACTAATACTAAATAATATAGTAGGACTAGCATATACTCCATTTATGCTACGTATGATGGGGCAAAGTGAATATGGCTTGTATTCTTTAGTAGCTTCGGTTATAGCGTATTTAACGATACTTGATTTTGGGTTTGGAAATGCAATTATCAGGTATACTTCTAAATTTAGGGCTCAGGGCAAATTAGATGAGCAGTTTTCCATGTTTGGAATGTTTATAATTCTATATTCAATTATTGGAGTAATTGCCTTCATTGCAGGATTGTGTTTATACTATAATGTAGATTCTATGTTTGGTAAAACAATGACGATTGAGGAACTGGGCAAGGCTAAGATTATGATGCTTTTAATGGTATTTAATATAGCTTTTACGTTTCCATTAAGCATTTTTGGTGCTATTATTACTGCTTATGAAGACTTTATTTTTCAAAGAATTATCCAGATTGTTCGAATAATACTCAACACAGGGGTTATGATCCTATTGTTAACGATTGGTTATAAGGCAATCGCTATTGTGGTTGTCACGACCATTTTTAATTTATTGACATTGTTGATTAATTATTTCTATTGTAGATATAAAATAAAAATAAAAATATACTACAAGAAAGTTGATTGGAGTTTCTTAAAAGAGGTTGCATTGTATTCATTTTATATCTTCTTAAGTATGATTATGGATCGTATTTATTGGGGTACAGGGCAATTTATATTGGGTATGTATGTTGGTACGGCCGCCATTGCTATCTTTTCAATCGCTATTTCACTGCAAAATATGTATATGAGCTTTTCGGCTTCGATTGCAAATGTGTTTTTACCTAAAATCACAAAAATGATTACCGAAGGACAATCTGAAAAAACCATTTCAGATTTGTTTATAAAGACCGGAAGAATTCAATTTATTATTATTTCATTTGTTTTGGTTGGTTTCATTATTTTCGGGCAACAATTTGTTGTTCTGTGGGCGGGTAAAAGCTATGTTGAGGCGTATATAATAACATTATTGTTTTTTATTCCCTTGACAGTACCATTAATACAAACAGTTGGGATTACTATTCTGCAAGCTCGAAACCAAATGAAATTTAGATCATTACTTTATATCTGGATTGCTTTTTGTAGCCTTGGATTGCAATTTTTACTTGCGAAAAAATATGGCGGAATTGGTGTGGGAATAGGAATTTCATCAGGTTTGTTTTTAGGGCAAATTGTAATAATGAACATTTACTATTACAAAAAACAAAAAATTGATATTCCTTACTTCTGGAAAGAGATTGCTAAAATGTCTATTGTTCCTTTAATTTTAGGCGTGTCTGTATATTATTTATCTACTTTGTTTATTATAAATACAATTATGGATTTGTTTTTAGGTATAGTACTTTTTAGCATTGTTTATATACCACTTTTCTGGATATTCAGTATGAATAAATTTGAGAAAGATCTTTTTGGAGCTCCTATAAAAAAGCTTTTTTTAAGAAGATGAAACTTATAATATTAGCTTAAAGAAAAAAAATAAAATTGTTATAATACTTAAAATATATTAAAAGAGAAAATGAGTAAAATTTATTTATATTGGTTTAATAAAAAAGGAAAATTTGGAAATTTTGGCGATGAGTTAGGACCTTATATCATACAAAAACTCTCAGGCAAAGAAGTTTATCAAGTACCTATACCAAGAAGTTCAATTAAGTTAATTCTTGCTTATATAAAAGCAGTTTTTTATAAATATCACAGTATAAATATATTTAAATCTGTTTTAAAGACACTATTCCTAAATGGGAAGTATATCATATCTGTTGGTAGTATAATTGGCTGGGGAAGTGGAAAACGAATAGTTTGGGGAAGTGGTATTTTATTTGCAAATGAAAAAGTTGACAATGGAACATTTTTAGCTGTTAGAGGTAAATATACTCAGAATAGATTAAAAGAATTGGGATATAATTATCCTGAAGTTTTTGGTGATCCGGCTTTACTTTTGCCGTTAGTATATCCGGTGACTTTGACAAAAAAATATAAATTAGGATTGGTTCCCCATCATACGCAATTTGAGCATTTTGCTCATTTTGAAGATAAATTCGGCATAAAAGTAATAAACTTAATTGGTGATGTCGAATCGATAATTGATGATTTTGCCAGCTGCGAAACTATCATTTCTTCATCTCTTCATGGTGTTATTGTTGCCCATGCCTATAAAATCCCAGCTTTGTGGTATGAATATCCTAAAATAAAATGGCATGGTGAAAATATTAAATTCTTAGATTATTTTTCTTCTGTTGGTATTGATGAATATGCACCATTTCCTTTAAAAGAGAGTGATTCGTTTGATGTAGATAGTGAAATAGAAAATGTTAAAAGAAATCTTGACAAGGCTAATATTAACATGGATTTAAAAACTATACAGGACAAACTTATTGCTGTAGCTCCATTTAGTGTATTACCAAAATTTGCTAATCAGCTTTAAATTGATAAAAGGATTCTATAAAAATTGATTAAATAAAGTAATAAATAAGTAAATGAGATTTAGATATGATATTGGATTCCTAAGAGCATTAGCCGTTTTTATAGTAGTTTTTTTTCATTATAAAATACCGTTTTTTCAAGGTGGTTTTATTGGGGTTGATATTTTCTTTGTGATAAGTGGTTTTCTTATGACCAGTATAATTTTAAAGGGCTTTGATAAAGATTTTTTCTCTATTAAAGATTTTTATATAAGACGTTTTGAAAGAATTGTTCCTGCACTAGCAGTAATGATGCTCTGTGTTTTAATAATAACATTTTTTATTTACTTTCCTGTAGATTTAAAGCAGGTCTCTGTATACACATTTTTCTCAGGTTTGTTTTTATCAAATTATTATTACTTATTTAATTCAGATTATTTTGATGCATCTTCACAAACCAACATATTATTACATACTTGGTCACTTTCTGTAGAATGGCAGTTTTACATAATTTATCCACTTTTTTTAGTACTATTAAAGAAGTTCTATCTTAAGCGAAAAAAGGAATTTAATGCCATATTTCTGGCCATCACTTTGTTTTCTTTTCTTTTGGTAATTGTTTTTAATAATTTTTTGCCATCTTCTTATAGTAAAATCAGCTTTTTTTCATTTACTCATAGAGCCTGGGAAATGATGTTTGGCGGGATGGCATTTCTATACAAAGATTTTTTTGAAAACAAAATATCAGATTTTTTTAAAAATATATTGATTGGTCTGAGTATTATCGTCATAGCGATTAGTATCGTTTGTTTAAACGAAACTTATGCATGGCCTTCCTCGTTAACACTTTTACCCGTAATTGGTACTTTCTTGGTGATTGCTTTAAATAAAGAATATAATTTTTATAAAAATTCAATCATACAGTATATAGGAAATATTTCTTACTCTTGGTATTTGTGGCATTGGCCTATATGTGTTATAGCTAGATACTTTGACTATAAAGGTGTTGAAGTAACAGCATTATTGATCGTTATTTCTTTGCTATTAGCTAGCTTATCTTATGAGCTTATTGAAAAAAGGTCTAAACTTGTCTCTTTGAAAAAGATGATTATAGGCTCTTCATTTGTTATTCTTATCTCTCTGATCGGAATTTTTGGAACTCCAAATAAATACTTGTTTTCTAAAGACGCAGTCTTACTTTCAGAATATAAAGATCATTATGATGAAAATAGGAGAAAGCAATTTCATTCTGGTGTATGTCATAATGTTAGTAAAGTAGATTATAAAAAATGTTTATGTATAAACATAAAAAAGAAAAATATTTTATTGTTGGGTGATAGTCATGCCGGGCAATTTTCGCTTTCTTTTAGAAAAAAGTTAGATAGTACAAAATTTAACTTTATGGAACATACAGTTGTTGGCAGTTTTCCGTTGATCAATGCAAAGGGAGAGAAAAGAGCATCTGGACAATTTAAAAGTATATTTAATAAATTTATTGTAGAGCATAAAAGTAATATTGATGTGGTCTTACTTTCATGTAATTGGATGAATTATCCTAATTCAGCGGGATATACTTCTAATGAAGAATTAGTTAATGATGTTAATGCTACAATTAATGAGTTGAAAAAAATGGGAATAAAAAAAGTTCTCGTCATGGGGCAGGGAGAAGAGTACAATATTGATTATCCAAGAGTTATCGCATTTAATTTAGAAGGAAAACTTGGAAAATCTTATGTCAATCAAGAATCAGTAATATTAAATAATGATTTAAAAAAACTCGTTCCGCCGGAAAACTATATTAATATATTTTTAGACAATAAAATTAAGCATTACGATCCCGTAAACAAAGTACCCTACATGTTTGATGATGACCACATGACTATTTACGGAGCCGATCAGATTGTTGATCTCTTACTTAAAAAAAATATTTTTTAATATGGGGAAAAGAAAAATTGCTTTTATTTTATACCAGTTTGGTGTAATATCTGGTAGATCAAATGGTGTAAGAAGTCAGGCATTATCGGCTTGTAACATTTTGAATGAATTTGGTGATGAATGTATTTTAATAAACGGATGGGAGCATTATGATTGGAAATCATTTGATGCAATTCATATTTATGGTTATGATACTGCTATACATACTTTTGTTAAAACATTATCATTTAAAAATCCAAATATATTTATATCGCCAATTATAGATTCTACTAAGCCATATTCTATTTATAAGTGGGCAACATTTAATGGTTTTGAAAAATTAAGATTATACAGTAATAATTATGCATTGCGTAAAGCGCTACATTTAGTAAAAGGAGTATGTGCCAGAAGCGAACATGAAGCTAAATTTTATAAAGAATCTTTTGGAATCGATTCGAAAAAAGTTTTTAGCATACCGCTTTCTTATGGTGTAGAAGCACCACAGAATATCCAAAATATTTTAGAAGGAAAAGAAAATTTTTGTTTTCATTTAAGTTCTCTTTATCAGGATAGAAAAAATGTAATTAGATTAGTTGAGGCTGCAAAAAAATATAACTTCAAGCTTGTACTTGCAGGCAATAAAGGTAGTGATGCTGAATTCTTAAAAATTCAACAAGCCATCGGTAATGCAACGAATATAAAGGTTTTAGGGTTTGTGTCTAATGAAGAATTAAAAGAAATATACTCAAAGGCAAAAGTTTTTGCGCTTCCAAGTACAAATGAAGGAGTAGGGATAGTGGCTATGGATGCTGCTGTTTACGGATGTAATATTGCAATGACTAACTTAAAAGGACCAGTGGAATATTATCCAAATATTAAAACAGTAGAGATCTTAAACCCATATAATATTGATGATATTGGGGAGAAAATTGTTAAACTTCTTAAGGAAAATAATGACGAAAATCTTTATCAGTATATGCTTTTAAATTTTTCTGCAAAGAGTATCTATTTTAAATTGAAAAATATGTATGATGGTTGTAACTAGATCGGGTAAAACTAATAACATCAAAATTAACGGTTCGAAATTTAACTTAATATCGAACGTGTTTTCTCCATTATTGAATTAATCCTTAATGATAAAAGCAGAAAATTTTACCTATCTGGGGATCGCATTGTCTCTTATTGGAGTGCCATTAGGCATGTATTTCAATTATTTATTTCCTTTTGTTAAATGGTCACCGATATTTATGTTTTTATCTGTGATTCTTATAATATCATATAAAAATTTATTTTTAGGAAAGTTACCATCGTATAATAAATGGTTCACGATTTTAGTTGCCTTCCAATTACTAATGCTTATTTATGGCTTACCTTCTGATAAATTAACTTTCCAATATATAAGCTTTCATGGTTATATTATTTTTCTAGTATTTGCGCTAGCCAGTAATAAAAACGATGTGTCATATGACAAAATTATATTATTTACTTTTTACGTTTCAGCATTGTGTACATTTCTTGGAGCGTATTTTATTTGGAAAGGTCTTGTAACTGGTGAAGATGCTTGGCAATTAAGACAAGATCAACAAGATTATGCTCTTGAAGCCTTTACAATAGCTAATGGTGCAATAATTAATTACACTAGTATTTTATGTTTGCGTTTCAAAAATAAATTTGTTAAGATTTTACTATTGCTTGTATTTGCATTAGATATTTACGTTCTGTTTATGTCTACAAAAAGAACACCGGTATTCGTTGCTATAATCATAGCAATATTGTATTTATATCGAACTGGTTCTGTAAATAAAGCCTTAGTTCTTAAATATTTTAAGATTCTATTATTGATAATTGTTGGTTTTGTGGTTGCTTATATTAATATTGAAGCCTTACAAAAAATCATCGATAAATTTGCATATGATTTCTATAGTGGAGTGCTTAATATCTTAGGAAATACAGATATTAGAGATACTTCCGGTTCTGCGATTGCAAGATATAGAAGCAGGGAGTGGGCCTATAATTACATAGATAATAATTTTGACTTTTTTAATTACATCTTCGGAGGCGGCTATATGACCCGATGGCTTGATAACCCTCTTTTACAATCTTATCTGGATATGGGCATATTTGGTTTTATTATGTATGTATTGCTAATATTGGTTTTTCCAATCAAAAATTATTTCAAAATAAACAATATTCTTACACTTTTTGCTTTTCTACTATGTATATACAATATAATGGCATCTATTAGTTCAGGTAATCCATATCTTTATATGAAGCACATTCCTGTTGTATTTTTAGTTTTTACATTGAATTTAAAAGCAAAACACGTTTATTTTTCCGAAAAAAAGCTGGTTCGTAAAGTATAACTATATAAAAATCATAAATATATATGCATAAGACGGCAATTGTTTATCATTATCTGGCATCTTACAGACAACCGATATTCACTAAACTTATGAGATCGAAGAAAATTGAATTTTCTATATATTCAGGAACAGTTAGTGAAATTGAAATAAAGAAAATTGATACGAGTTTTTCTTTAAAAGAAAGTAATGACGGATTACGTTGGTTTTTTTTAAAAAACAGATGGTTTTTTAAAAAGAAATTACTTTGGCAATCCGGTTTAATTACTTTGATGCGTAAGAGTGATTATGATTCTGTAATTTTTTTAGGATCGCCATATCATATTTCTACATGGTTTGCTGCTATCGTGGCGCGATTAAGAAGAAAAAGAGTATTTTATTGGATGCACGGAGTGTATAAGGATAAAATTACTTTTGTTGATTACTTCAAATTATTTGTTTTTTATAAACTAGCAAATGGTTTTTTCTTGTATGGAAAACGAGCCTACAATGTACTGAATAAGTATAAGGTTAAGCCAAAAGAGAATATTCACATAATATATAATTCTTTAGATTATGAAAAAAGTCTCGAATTTAGAAAAGCTATTACTGAAATAGATATTTGGAATTACAGGTTAAAATATTTCAACGAAAAAAATACGCCAGTAATTGTTTTTATCGGCAGACTAAATTCCATTAAGCGCTTAGATATGATAATTGAAGTCCAGCGTTTACTTAAGTTAAAACACAATAAAAATTTCTTTAACACTCTTATAATTGGCGATGGTGAAGAAAGACAAAAACTGCAAAAGCAGGTTGATCAAAATGAGTTAACAAAAAACGTCTCTTTTTTAGGAGCCATTTATGACGAAGAAATTAATAGTGAAGCTTTAATGTATGCCGATCTATGTGTTACACCTGGAGAAATTGGCTTGACAGCCATTCATAGTTTGGCATATGGTACTCCTGTTGTTTCTCATGATAACCTGAATTTACAAATGCCAGAGATAGAATCTATTCATAAAGGAGTTACTGGAGATTTGTATGAATATAATAATTTAGAAGATTTGGCAAATGTGATTGAAAATTGGTTGCTAGCGAAACCGATCAAAAATCAATCTATAGTAACAAACTGTTATAAGGTTATTGATGATTACTATAATCCAGATTACCAATTAAAAATTTTTGAATCAGTATTGTGTAATGCTAAAAATATATAGATGAGTATTGTTTTTAAATTGAAACAAAGTAATGAATTAGCTCTTATTTATAGGTTTTTTAAAAGGCTTTTTATTAAATACATATATGGTTTAAAAAGTGTACATAAAACCTTTAACATAGGCGGAAAATGTAATATAAGTAAGGATTTCAAGGCGGGTGAATATTCTTATGTTGGAAATAACTGTTTAATTTACCCGGGTGTTTCCATTGGAAGATATACTATGTTGGCGCAAAATGTTCAAATAATTGGGGCAGACCATAACTATGATATACCAGGTATACCATCGACATTTTCTGGGAGACCAACCTTAAAAAAAACATTCATTGGTAGAGATGTTTGGATTGGGGCAAATAGTATTGTAATGGCAGGCGTTAAAATTGGAGATGGAAGTATCGTTGCCGCTGGATCAATAGTGACAAAAGATGTCGATCCATTTGTTATAGTTGGAGGAGTACCAGCCAAGTTTTTACGAAAACGTTTTTATTCTGCTGAAGATGAATTAAAGCATTTAAATATGCTGGATGGTGAAGTATTAAAAAATGTACGTAATAAACCAGTTACTATAAACTAATTTTAACAATAAGTTATAATAATCATGAAATCTGAAATTCCAAAATATATTGACACAATTCCAAAATCAGATAAAATCTATAGGTTGATTTGGCGTATTACTTCCTTATTTTTTTTTAAGCCTTTCTCTTTACCTTTTTTTAATGGCTGGCGTATTTTTTTATTAAAAATTTTTGGAGCAAAAATTGGAAATCATTGTGTTATTCATGCTTCAATAGAGTTGCCATCTCCTAAAAATTTGACATTGGGATCTTATTCGGCATTAGGTCCGGAAGTTAAATTACATTTTGGAAAAACTATTATAGGAAATAAGGTCACTATTTCGCAAAGAACATATTTATGCAGCGCTACACACGAAACAACGTCAATAAATACACCTTTTGTAGCAGGTACTATTGTTATAAAAGATTTTGCGTGGGTTGCAGCAGAAGCATTTATAATGACAAATGTTATAATTGGTGAAGGAGCAATTGTAGGAGCAAGAGCTGCAGTTTTTAAAGATGTCGAGGATTGGTCCATAGTTGGTGGAAATCCTGCTAAGTTTATTAAAAAAAGAATTATCTATGACAATCAATGATTTTACTCCAGTACAAACAACACCTTTTGATAAAAAAACAAAAATCAAAATTCATCTTTGGAGATTGATTAATAGAACAATATTTAGAGTTTTTCCTAATCAAATCAAAAAACCAAGAATTATTCTATTACGTTTATTTGGAGCTCAATTAGCAGAAACAGTAAATATTAATAGAAAATCAAATATCGAATTACCATGGAATTTGACAATGGGGCATCAGTCCAGTGTAGGAGAGAACTCTTGGATATATTGTTTGAATAAAATACAAATAGGTGAAAAATGTTGTATTGGTAAAGATGTATACTTAATTACAGGCAGCCATTCTATAGAATCTCTGAATTTTAATATGGTAACAAAACCTATAATTATCAATGATGGATGTTGGGTCGCCACAGGAAGTTATATCCTGGCTGGCGTTGTATTAGGTAGATTTTCTGTCATTGGGGCAAAATCAATAGTGAATAAAAATACAAATGAGTTTGACGTTGTCGTTGGAAATCCAGCCAAATTTATTAAGAAAAGAGAATTTAAATCTATTTAAGGAATGATATCAATACTAATACTTACTAAAAACGAAGCGCAAGATTTACCTGGTTGTTTGGCATCAGTGTCCTGGAGCGATGATATTCATGTATTTGATTCTTTTAGTGATGATCAAACTGTTGCAATTGCCCAAAATGTGGGTGCTACGATTACTCAGCGAGTTTTTGATAATTGGTCAGCACATCAAAATTGGGGTTTAGCAAATATAAAATTCAAACATCCGTGGGTACTTTATATTGATGCAGACGAAAGAGTTTCAGATTCTCTGTATTCCGCAATTAAAAATCTTAAATTAGATACTAATTCTGAAGTAGTTGCTTATGAAATTAGACGAAGAGATTTTGCATGGAATGGAAAGTGGTTGAAATATTCACAAATGTCTCCTTTCTATTTAAGACTATTTCGTCCGAATAAAATGCGTTATGAAAGGCTGGTAAATCCAGTTTCAATACCAGATGGTGCGGTGGATAAAGTTGAAGGTTTCTTAGACCATTATCCTTTTAGTAAAGGTTTTAAATTTTGGATTCAACGCCACTTGAGTTATGCTGATATGGAAGCCCTTACAAGAGTAAAGGATTTGGAAAAAGGCACATCTTTTTCTTTAAAAAAAGCTTTGTTTAGTTCTGACTTTACAGAAAAACGATACCATCAAAAAGGCATTTTTTATAAGATGCCAGGCCGCCCATTAATAAAATGGTTCTACATGGTAATTATCAGGAGAGCCTTTTTAGACGGATCAGCTGGTATTACTTATGCTACTTTACAATCTATATATGAATATTTCATTGTTTTAAAAAGTAGCGAACTCATCAAACAAAAAAAATAATCAAAATTATTTTAAGATAACAAAACTTATGAAAGTCTCTATAATTACGGTTTGCTACAATAGAAAGGCAACCATTAAACAATCTATAAACAGTGTTTTAGATCAGGATTATCCAAATATAGAGTATATAATCATAGATGGTAATTCATCAGATGGTACTCAGTCTATTATTGAATCTTACTCGGATAAAATTGCTCATTATATTTCTGAACCCGATAAAGGAATGTATGACGCAATTAATAAAGGTTTGAAATTAGCAACCGGTGATATTATTGGATTAATGCACTCTGATGATGTTTTTTATGATAACAGTGTTGTTTCTAAAATAGTTAATACATTTTTAATGTCTTCTAATGCCGATGCTGTTTATGGAGATGGTATTTATGTTACAAATGATGCTGAAGAAAAAATAATTCGAAATAGAATTGGCGGACAATATAATTTTGAAAAATTAAAATCAGGTTGGTTACCATTGCATCCAACCGTATATATTAAGAAATCAATTATTGAAAAATACGGTTATTATAGTTTGGATTTTAAAATAGCTTCTGATACTGAATTTTTATTACGATACCTGTTCAAATACAAAATAAATATTATTTATATGAATGAATATGTGGTGAAGATGAAAATGGGAGGATTAAGTACTGACTATAAAAGAGTATTTCATGTTCTATCTGAAGATTATAAGATTTATAAATATCATAATCTTTCAGCTTTTAAAGCTGTTTTTCAGAAAAAAATTTTAGCATTAACACAGTATTTAAAATAATATAAAATATAAGATTCTCACAGATGAAAACTTTAAATAAATTATCTGGTCACAATTTTTCGCGTTATTTTAAGCTCTTATTTGTAGTTTGGGATTTAGTCTTATTGAATATATCCATACTGTTATCTGGAGTTGCTGGCTTTGGTAGTATTGATAAACTTTTTTTAACACAGGTTCAAACAGTTTCATTACTGAGTAATTTAGTTTGGATTACTTTGCTTTTATATAATGATTCATTTAGGATTGTAAGGATAGAATCTATAGAATCTATATTGAAGAGAACAATTAAAAAAATCGCTATTCACTCTGCTTTTATCACAATCTTTGTTGTTTTTTTAAATTATACAGATGTTTCAAAATGGTGTTTAATTTATTTTTATTACTTTTTCTTTTCTTTAATTATAATATCACGCTATTTATCTATAAGACTTTTAATGTATATAAGAGCCCAAGGGTATAATTTTAAAAGTTATATTATTGTAGGAGCGAATGATACAGGCGAAAGAATGCGTAAAACATTATCAACGAATCTTACGTATGGATATCGTTTTCTAGGTTTTTTTGACGAGAAAGTCGATCCATTTGCTTTTATTTCGGGACCAGTTGTAGGTGATTTTAATGATGTTGAAGAATTTATTATTGCAAGAAACGTTGATGAAATGTATGTAGCATTGCATATTGATAATATTTCGGTAATAAATAATTTGATACGAATTTGTGAGCATAATATGGTGCGAATTAAATTCATTCCGGATTTTCAGCTCTATACGAAATCAAGTAAAGTCGAAATTTTATTTCACGATAATACACCTGTACTTACATTTCGACGTGAACCTTTAGAATTTACAGTAAACAGAATATTAAAAAAAGGATTTGATGTTTGTTTTTCTCTAGCAGTAATTTTATTGATATTTCCGTGGTTATTTCCTATTTTAGTACTGATTATTAAATTAGAATCACCAGGACCAGTTTTTTTTAAGCAGCAACGTTCAGGAAGAGATAATCAGGCTTTTGCATGTTTAAAATTTAGAAGCATGCGTGTTAATGATTTATCAGACTCTAAGCAAGCTGGTAAAGGGGATAGTCGCATCACTAAGTTCGGAGCTTTTATGCGTAAAACTTCTATTGATGAACTTCCTCAGTTTTTTAATGTTTTCCTTGGAAATATGTCTGTTGTAGGGCCAAGACCTCATATGATAAATCATACAAAACAATATACCGATTTGATTAATAATTATTTGGTTAGGCAGTATGCAAAACCTGGAATCACTGGTTGGGCTCAGGTAAATGGTTTTCGAGGTGAGACAAAAAAGGTTCTTGATATGGAAAATAGAGTAGAATTTGATATTTGGTATATTGAAAACTGGAGTCTTTTATTAGATATCAGAATCATAATAAAAACAGTTGTCAATATATTTCAGGGAGAAGAAAATGCTTATTGAAAATTAAGAACAAACAGTACGTCACAATTATAATCAATATTTTTAATCTTAATATATGTTAAGTCAAATTACAATCCTAATGAAATATAAATCACCTTTTTTTATAAAAACAACATGTCTTTTATCCCTTATACTTTTGCTTTTTTCCTGTGCTTCACGAAAAGATATAGTTTATTATCAAAATATTGATACAATTAAAGCGGGTCAAAATACAAATTCTTATGAAGTGAAAATTCAGCCGGATGATTTATTAATGATAATTGTTTCAGCTGAAGATCCTGAAATTGCACTTCCTTTTAATTTGACAACTGTTGCTACGCAAAACAACGCAAATTTACTAGCCGCTACAAGTCAGAGTGTAATTCAGTCATACCTGGTAGATAAAAATGGAAATATTGAATTTCCTGTTTTGGGAAAATTACAAATAGGAGGATTAACCCGCACAGAAGCATTACAGCTTTTAAAAGATAAGATAGCGGTTTATATTAAAAACCCAATTATCAATATGCGAATAATGAATTTTAAGATTTCCCTGCAAGGTGAAGTCAATATTCCCGGAACTTATTCCGTTACATCAGAAAGAGTTACTTTGATTGAAGCTTTGAGTATGGCAAAAGACATGACTATCTATGGCAAGAGAGATAATATTTTGGTAATTAGAGAAGTTAATGGTGTTAAATCGTATAATAGAGTAGATATTACAAAAGCTGATTTTATAAATTCTCCATTTTATTATTTAGCACAAAATGATGTAGTTTATATAGAACCAAATAGGACTAAAGTAAATGCTTCTGCTGTAGGACCTAATACGTCTGTAATAATATCAGCTGTTTCTATTTTAATATCACTTTCTGTTCTAATCTTTAAATAAAATTAAATAAAAAAATGCATACACAGGACTTTTACAATGAGATAGATAATAAAAGCGAAGAGGTAAATCTTAGGGAACAGTTAGATAAATATATAATTAATTGGCTATGGTTTTTATTAAGTGTGGTGATCTGTTTAATAGGTGCCTTTCTATACTTACGTTATTCGACACCAATTTATGAAGCTACTACCGCCATATTGGTTAAAGATGAGAAAAAAGGTGGAATGCTTTCAGAATTATCAGCTTTTTCAGATTTGGGAATTGGAGTAGGATCTGTTAATAACGTTGATAATGAAATCGAAATATTAAGATCCAGAACTATTATTGAAAGTACTGTAAAAAGATTAAATCTAAATATTAATTTAGTAGCAGAAGGTAGTGTTGTTGATCGGGATATATATCTGGATTCTCCTATAAGGGTTAATTTTATTAGCAAAACACATTTATTTAATGATGCTAAATCAGTTTTAAGGTATAATTCCTTAACAGCTAATACTTTTGAATTAACAAATGAAATAGTAGATAGTGAAAACATAATTTTAGCAACAAAAAAAGTATTTAACTATGGTGAAAAAATCCCAACTAGTTTAGGGATTATGGTTATAGATAAAACCATTAACATTGTAGCTAAGACCTCTGAACACTATAAGTCCATAAAGATTTTCCTAAATTCGATTGAAAGTGTTGCCGAGAGTTATAAAAGCAGAATTGATGTTGAGCCTATTAGTAAAACAAGTAGCGTAGTAAATATTTCTATTACTGATCCTGTACAGAGAAGAGCAGAGGTTTTTCTGGACAATATGATTCAGATTTATAATCAGGATGCTGCTCAGGATAAAAATTTTATTTCTGAGAATACTTCTCAATTTATAGCAGGTAGACTAGCCTTGATAGCAAAAGAATTAGATGGAGTTGAGCAAGATGTCGAAAGCTTTAAAAAAACAAACAAATTAACTGATATTGAATCTGAAGCGAAATTATTTATAGAAGGCTCAAGTGAATATGATAAAAAAGGAGTAGAAACAGAAATTCAATTAAATGTGGTTTCGTCTTTGTTAGATTTTATAAAAAAAAGCACTAATTCTGATTTATTACCGACTAATTTAATAACAGCGGATGGCGACGACACCAGCGGATTGATTACCTCTTATAACCAAATGGTTTTAGATCGTAATCGTATTTTAAAATCGGCAACAACAGAAAACCCGTCGGTAATAAAATTAGATCAGCAGATTTCCTCTTTAAAATCAAACATGACTGCGAGTTTAAAACGTATGCAGTCTAATTTACAAATTCAAAATAGGAACATTCAGAGTCAGGAGAATCTTTTAAATAGTAAAATTGGTAAAATCCCAGTTCAGGAACGTCAATTCAGAGTAATTGCAAGACAACAAAAAGTAAAAGAAGAATTGTATTTGTATTTATTGCAAAAAAGAGAAGAAACTGCTATTTCCTTAGCTGCTACAGAACCAAATGCACGCGTTATTGATGTTGCTAAAGCAGGGAAATTCCCTATAAGTCCTAAGAAAAAAATAGTATATTTAGCCGGAATATTAATGGGATTATTAATTCCTTTTGGATTTATTTATGTAGATGATTTATTAGATACAAAAATTAAAAGTAAATTAGATTTAGAGGGAAAAACACAAATTCCATTTATTGGAGATATACCAACATCTAATGACATTGGCGAATTAATAAAATCTGAAAGCAGAACTAGTTCTGCAGAGGCGATCAGAATTGTTAGAACCAATTTGGAGTTTATGCTTAATAAAGTACCTGAAGGAACCGCTAAAACTTTATTTATTACATCTACTTTTTCATCAGAGGGTAAAACATTTATATCTGTTAATTTAGCTGCAACATTTGCTCTCTCAGGAAGGAGAGTTTTATTAATTGGTATGGATATTAGAAATCCAAAATTTGGAGAATATATTGATGTTCCTCCTTTAGGCTTAACAAATTATTTGTCATCTAGTGAAAATAATATTGAGGATTATATTGTAAAACACCCAGGTTACGAGAATTTCTTTATTCTTCCCTCAGGTATAGTTCCGCCAAATCCTGCTGAATTGTTGATGAGTAAAAAAGTAGATCAGCTTTTTGAAAAATTTAAAAAAGAATATGACTATATTATTGTTGATACAGCTCCTGTAAGTTTAGTTACAGATACTTTATTAGTGGCTAAAAATGCTGACACATTTGTATATGTAATGCGTGCAAATGTTTTAGAAAAACGTATGCTTTCTATTGCAAATACTTTTTACAGAGAGGGTAAATTACCAAATATGTGTATTCTTCTTAACGATACTGACTCTACAAAAGGCTATGGTTATGGGTATGGGTATGGCACTACGGAAGAAAAAAAATCTTGGCACAAAAAACTTTTTTCTTAGTAAAAAAAAATAATTATATAAAAAAACGGTTCAATTAATTGAACCGTTTTTTTTTGTTTTACACCGTTTTAAATTTTAAAAACATCAATATTTAAAATTTAAAGAACTGATTATTAGATATTATTTCTTTTAAATTAGCTATGTTGTTTACTTTTATTCTTTTATCGAATGAAGCTATATGTTTATTATGATGAACATCTGTACCCGTAAAATCGTACATTCCTTTTTTTAGAAGATGATCTGCAACTTTGGTAATTGTTTCGCCATAATAACCTACTAATGCTAGTAAATTTAATTGAAATAAACACCCTGCCTTTTTTAGTTTTTCATACTCATTCAGGTTTTTATGATAAAATAAATACCTTTCCGGATGGGCTAAAACAGGAACATATCCAGCTACCTGCAAGTCAAAAAGAATTTTATATAATTGTACCGGAGCATTCATATAGGACATTTCGACCAAAACATAATTATCTTTTAAAGTAAGAAGCTTCTCCGATTTAAAATGACTTTCAAACCAATCGTCCATAAAATATTCTGCAGCAGCATGAAATGGAATTTTAACATCCAGATCATTCAATAAAAGTTTGGTTTCCGAATGATTTGCAATAATAGCCTCAGGAGAATTATTCCAGATATAGTGGCTAATATGCGGAGTAGTTATAAATTGATAAATACCAATTTCCTGTAGCGATTTAACAAGATTTTTGGTTTCAATTATAGTTCGTGCGCCATCATCAATCCCTGGTAATAAATGAGAATGGATATCAACATAATCTTCAGACAGAAGATCTTTTAAATATGGTTTAGACTTGAAAAATGATAACATATTACAAATGTAAAATAAATAGTGATATTTTCTTACTCTTCTAGGAATTTTATTTATTAAGATTGTGGTAGATATAAGTTGTTACAATATAATTTTTGCTCTTTGCTAATTATGTTATATTTTGCATTGATAAAAAATAAGTATTTTATGAAAATTAAAGAAAATTTATATAACAAAAGAATAATTTCTATAGATGCTTTAAGAGGAATTACGATTTTTGTGATGATTTTTGTAAATGAATTGGCAAGCGTGAGGAATGTTCCTCAATGGATGAAGCACATGCCTGCAGATGCCGATGCTATGACTTTCGTAGATCTCGTATTCCCTGCATTTTTATTTATTGTTGGCATGTCAGTTCCGTTTGCATTTAATGCGAGACTGTTAAAAGAAGATAGTACACGAACAATCTGGACACATACTTTTAAAAGAGCATTGGCCTTAATTATAATTGGCGTTTTTATGGTGAATGCGGAATATGGTTATGATGCCACAAAAATGTTAATTACGCCAGCTTTTTGGGGACTTTTAGCATACTCAATGCCAATTCTTATTTGGAATAAATACCCAAAAGATTTTCCTCTTTGGCTAAAAAACACACTGCAATATGGCGGAATATTAGTTTTGATAATACTTTACTTTTTATATATTCAGGATACAGGTGAAATAGGTATGACACAAAAATGGTGGGGAATTCTGGGTCTAATCGGTTGGGCATATCTTTTTACTGTAGTATATTATTGGCTTGTTAACGGGAAATTATGGGCAATGATTTTCTTTTTAGTAGTTTGTGTTGCTGCAAACTCGATCAATTTAATAGAAGGAAGTATATTACAACAGTATTCATGGCTTAATTTTATTGCAGGACATTTAACCCATGCTTCGTTAGTTACTGCTGGCGTAATTATTTCTTTATTGTTTTTTGATCGAAAAATTCCACTTAAAATCAATTGGCCGGTTATCGTTTTTGCAATTTTATTTTTTGTAACAGGGTATCTTTTAAGACCGTATTTCGGAATATCAAAAATAAAAGGAACACCTTCGTGGACGATGTTCTCTGCAGCTATTTGTACCGTTTTGTTTTACTTTTTGTATTGGTTAATGGAAATTAAAAAACAAACAAAATGGAGTGACTTTTTTATGCCGGCAGCTGCAAATCCTTTATTGATTTATATTTTGCCGGGTATTATTTATTATTTCAATCTTGCTTTTAAAATTGAAATTATTCCGGAGTATTTTCGTGAAGGGCTTCCGGGAATAATCTGGTCATTACTATTTTCAACAATTATGTTATTGGTAATGAAGATTTGTAATAAGTATAAAATTCAATTGCACTTATAGCGTTTTTTTATTTTTCAAAAATAACAGATTTTATTTCTAAAAATGCTCTAGAAACAGGATTGTAATTCACAAAATTGAATTTACAAAGATTATGAATGTTTAAAAGTTTTCCATCAGGCAATCCGTCTTGTTTAAATTCTGACCACAGAATTTTAGTTGTTGTAAATCTGCTTGGCGAAGGCATTAAATCAACTCTTGGGTGCGAACCACCATGTACACAGCCAGTTCCTTCCAGATTTCCTTCGCGAGCCTGAATTTTTATTAAATGAGATGATTTATAAGTAATGATCACAAACTTTGAATGGTCAGATAAATTTGTTGAAACGCCGTCATTTGAATCAGATGCCGTAATCATGACATTTAATTCTATTTCTCCAACAGGATTATTTTTAGCAGTAACCTTAACGATTCCTTTTTTTTGACGAATGCTATTAATTGTTTCCTGATTTTCTACAGCTGGTCCGGCAATATACCAGGTTGAGGTTTTGATCAAATCTTTATCAGAACCAGATTGCTTTTTTAAGAAAACAAAACCTGAGCTAAAAAAAGCAATTATAATGACCAGAACCACTATTTTGTTTTTCATATTAAAAATCCTTTTATCAAAAATCAAAAATATACTTTTTATAATCTATTTTAGTTTCCCTTTTTTATTATTTGTAAAATCAGCTTTCGTTCTAAATTAAATTTTAAATTTGTAAGAAGTTGTCTCTTAAAATCTTACAGAATGAAAAATCTGAAATTTATATTTACCTTATTTTTCTTTTTGATGATGTCATTTTGTTACTCACAAAATGATACCATCGAAAATAATAAAAAAGATATTTTGGATGTTCTATATAAGCTTTTTGATAAAAATGATTCGATATCCAGAAATTCTGATAAAAAAGTAGCATTTTCACTCCTTCCCGTTCCAATAGATTCAGATAAAAATGCTGGTTTAGTAGTGTCTTTTTTAACAACATTTTATCTTGGAGACAGAGAAACTACAAAAATGTCTCAGGTTACTTTTTCTCCTTACTTTAGTTTTACCAAACAATATGTATTTCCAATTCAGTCTTATATTTATACCAAAAATAATAACTGGAATTTTATCGGGGATTATCGTTATATGATTTATCCCCAACCAACATATGGTTTAGGAGGACATAATACAGATGAAAAAATGTCAACATTAGATTATCAGCAATGGCGTTTTTATCAATTTGCAACCCGAAAAATAATTGGAAATTTCAGGCTTGGTTTAGGTTTCCTTTTAGATAATTACCAAAATATTTCTGAAGAATCATATATTGACGAAGAAACAGATTATTTTAAATATATGGATGGAAATTTTGATGATGAAAATTCTTTTGGAGTTGCGATTCAGGGATTGTATGATTCAAGAGAAAACAACGTAAATCCTGAACAGGGTTTGTATGTAGAAGCAGATTACAGAATAAATACAAGCGGAGTAAATGATGAAAAATGGAAATCTATTTATTTTGATGCCCGAAAATATTATTCATTCCATAAAACCAAACACAGAGTTTTAGCTTCCAGAGTTTTTTATTGGTCGACTTTTGGCGGGAAACCACATTATCTCGATTTACCAAGTATTGGCTGGGATCGTGACGGGAAAACCGGAAGAGGTTTTACCAGAAACAGATTTCGAAGTAATGCACTTATTTATTTCGAAACAGAATATAGAACAGACATCACTAAAAACGGCTTTTTTGGAGCAGTATTTTTTACCAATATTTCCTCTGTTTCAAAATTAGATACCTATAAGTTTAGCAAATGGAATCCCGCTGTTGGAACCGGAATTCGTATTAAATGGAACAAGCAAAACAACAGTAATTTGGTTCTGGATTTTGGAGTTAGTAAAAACGATTGGTCTTTGCGATTGGGTTTAGCCGAAAATTTCTAACTTTCCAAAAAATCAACTGATCAAAAATTCATGCAATTATCTGTTATTATACTTAATTATAATGTGCGTTACTTTCTGGAACAATGCGTTTTAAGCGTTCAGGAAGCGATTTCTAATCTTAATGCAGAAATTATTGTAATAGATAATAATTCTGATGACGATAGTTGTTTGATGATGCAAGAGAGATTTCCTGACGTAAAACTGATTGAGAACAAAGAAAATTTTGGTTTTCCCAAAGGAAATAATATTGCGGTTGACGAGGCAAAAGGAAAATATGTATGCATTTTAAATCCTGATACGGTTGTTGCAGAAGATACTTTTACAAAGATTTTGGCTTTCGCCGAAAGGCAAACTAATCTCGGAATCATTGGCTGTAAATTAATTGATGGAACAGGAAATTTTCTGCCGGAAAGTAAACGCGGGATTCCAACACCCTGGGTAGCTTTTACCAAGTTTTTTGGACTCTATAAAATTTTTCCAAAATCAAAACTTTTCAATCAATACTATGCTCAGCATTTGGATGAGAATGAAACCGGGGAAGTTGAGATTTTAGTTGGTGCCTTTATGTTGATGGAAAGAGATTTATATCGTAATTTAAAAGGTTTTGACGAGGATTGTTTTATGTATGCCGATGACATTGATTTGTCCTATCGTGCTTTGAAAATGAAAAAAACAAATTTCTATTTTCATGACACTGCAGTTTTACATTATAAAGGAGAGAGTACTGTGAAAGATGAAAAATATATGAAGCGTTTTCAGGAAGCAATGACTTTTTTTTATCAGAAACATTTTAAAAAGTCCTTATTTTTTTCTATTTTCATTAAAGTTGGAATCGTGTTTTTTTCTTTCATTAAAATGTTTCGTGGAAAACCGAAAGTAAAACCATTGCCAGATATCTATTTTTTATATTCTTTAAATACAGAATTGTCTGAAAAGTTGACTTTTATTCTGAAAAATAAAGTTGCTATTTTCGATTTCAAAAAAGAAAAAATGGTAAATTCGTCGCAGATTTCGAGAGGTAAAAGAGTTGAGGTTATTTTGGATAATCACTATGTTTCGTTCAAAAAATGTATCAAAATCATAGAAACTCTTAAAGATAAGAGTATTACTTTTAAGATTTTGCCCAAAAGAGCAAATTTTGTTATTGGAAGTAATTCAAGAAATGATAGAGGTCAAATTATAAAAATTGAGTAAAAAATTATATTAAATATAATTTATATTTAAAATATTCAGTAATTTCGCAATCTGAAAATCAAAATCACCCTTGAGGTTAACAATATGGCAAGATTTGAATTAAAACTTCCCAAAATGGGAGAAAGTGTAGCTGAAGCAACTATTACAAACTGGTTGAAAGAAGTTGGAGACAAAATTGAAACTGATGAAGCAGTACTTGAAATCGCGACTGATAAAGTAGATAGCGAAGTACCAAGCGAGGTTTCGGGAATTTTAGTTGAACAATTATTTGGCAAAGATGATTTAGTTCAGGTTGGTCAAACCATTGCAATTATTGAAACCGAAGAAGATGCTCCGCAAGCAAAAGTTGAAGAACATGTTGCGGTTCCGGCAGAAGTAACTGAAATCGAAAAAACAATTGAAACAGCTCAGGAGACTGTTGCTGCCCCTCAGGATTTTTCGGGATCAGATAAATTCTTTTCTCCATTAGTTAAAAATATTGCAAAAGAAGAAGGTATTTCTACTGCAGAATTAGACGGTATTAATGGTTCAGGAAAAGATGGCAGAGTTACCAAAGAAGATATTTTAAAATATGTAGAAGATCGTAAAGCTGGCGTTATAACTCCAAAAGCTGAGCCAATTGCAGTTGAAAAAACGGAGACTGCTACTCAAGCTCAAACTGATACTGTGACTGAGACTACAACTCCGGTTGCGCCAAAAGTTACTGAAACAGCAATTCAAAAAAGCCAGCATGCAGTTCCGGTTTCTGTAAACGGAGGTGATGAAATCATCGAAATGGACAGAATGCGTAAACTGATTTCAGGTTATATGATAGCATCGGTACAAACTTCTGCACACGTACAATCGTTTATTGAAGTTGATGTTACCAACATTGTAAAATGGAGAGATAAAGTTAAAACTGCTTTTGAAAAGAGAGAAGGCGAGAAGCTAACTTTTACGCCAATTATGATGGAAGCCGTTGCAAAAGCGCTAAAAGATTTTCCGGGAATGAATATTTCTGTTAATGGTGATTATATTATCAAAAAGAAAAATATAAATTTAGGAATGGCTGCAGCTTTGCCAAACGGAAATTTAATTGTGCCGGTTATTAAAAATGCCGATCAGTTGAATCTTGTTGGAATGGCAAAAGCGGTTAACGATTTAGGGAACCGTGCAAAAGCAGGAAAACTAAAACCAGACGATACGCAAGGCGGAACTTATACCGTTACAAACGTGGGGACTTTTGGTAGTGTTTTTGGTACGCCAATTATCAATCAGCCGCAAGTAGGGATTTTAGCTTTGGGCGCAATTCGTAAAGTGCCAGCTGTTATAGAAACGCCTGAAGGTGATTTTATTGGAATTCGCCAAAAAATGTTCTTATCGCATTCTTACGATCATAGAGTTGTAGATGGTGCCTTAGGAGGTAGTTTTGTAAAACGTGTTGCTGAATATTTAGAAGCTTTTGATGTAGACAGAGACTTTTAAAAATCATAATTTTATAAATAATTAACCCTTTTAACATTTTTAATGTTGAAAGGGTTTTCTTTTATTATTATTTCCTTAATCCACAGGAAGAATGCTTAACTTTATGAAAAAGACAAGGAAAATTCGTCTTTAAAATTTATATTTGTAAACTTATAAAATTTAAATATGGAACTTAAACTCAACAAACCAATTTGCTTTTTTGACCTCGAAACTACAGGTATTGACATTGGGAAAGATCGAATAGTAGAAATTTCAATATTTAAAGTTTTTCCTAACGGAAACAAGGAAAGTAAAACATGGTTAGTGAATCCAACCATTCCAATTCCGCCGCAAACTACAGCTGTCCACGGTATTACTGATGAAAAAATAGCGAATGAGCCTACTTTTGCCGAATTAGCTCCACAGGTTCATAATATGATAAAAGATAGTGATTTGGGAGGGTTTAACTCAGATCGTTTTGATATTCCGTTATTGGCTGAAGAATTACTTCGTGCGGGAGTTGATTTTGATATGAAAAACAAAGTTTCGGTGGATGTACAAACTATTTTTCATAAAATGGAAGAGCGTACCTTAAGTGCGGCCTTGAAGTTTTATTGTGGAAAAAGTCTTGAAAATGCGCATTCAGCAGAAGCGGATACAATGGCAACCTATGAAATTTTAAAAGCACAATTAGATCGCTATCCTGAATTGGAAAACGATATGAAAGCATTGTCTGAATTTACAACTCGTAAAAAAATTGCCGATTTTGCAGGAATGATTGCTTTTGATCAGGATGGAGAAGAAATTTTCACCTTTGGAAAACACAAAGGAGCAAAAGTAGATAAGGTTTTAGAAACAGAACCAGGTTATTTCAGCTGGATTCAAAATGCTGATTTTCCATTATATACCAAAAAAGTTCTGACAGCAATTAAATTAAGAAGATTAAATACGAAGTAAGATTCTAAGTTGCTAAGGTTCTAAGATGCTGAGTTTTTTTGCATATTTTCTTAGAATCTTAGCAACTTAGAGCCTTAGTAACTTATAAAGAAATGAAAATAATCTGTATCGGTAGAAATTATGCCAATCATATAGCGGAATTAAAAAACGAAAGACCGGCAGAACCAGTGATCTTTATGAAGCCTGATTCAGCAGTTTTGTTAAAGCAGCATCCTTTCGTAATTCCTGAATTTTCTGAAGAAATTCATCACGAAATTGAGATAATTGTAAAAATTAACAAAGTAGGAAAATATATTGAGCCTAAGTTTGCACACAAATATTATGATGAAATTAGTGTAGGTATTGATTTTACTGCCAGAGATTTACAAGCTAAGTTAAAAGAAAAAGGATTACCTTGGGAAAAAGCAAAAGCCTTTGATGGTTCTGCAGTTATTGGGGATTTTTTACCTAAAACTGATTTTATTTCGATGGAAAATCTTAGTTTTGAGCTGACGAATAATGCAAAAACAGTTCAAAAAGGCAATACAAGTCATATGCTTTGGAAAATTGATGAGCTTATTTCGTATATATCGCAATTCTTTACATTAAAAATAGGTGATATCATTTTTACAGGAACACCGGAAGGTGTTGCGGCAGTTAAACCAAACGATGTTTTAGAAGGCTTTTTAGAAGATAAAAAATTATTTAGAATACAAGTAAAATAATGGCTTTAAAATATAACCTTTCGAAAGTGTATGCGCTTTCAGATAATGATCCCGAATTTGTAAACGAAATTCTTAAATTATTTGTTACCGAAGTTCCTGAAGATCTAAAACAAATCAAAGAAGGAATTAAAAAGAAGGATCATAAATATGCCTATGCTTATGCGCATAAGATTAAACCAACATTAGATTTGTTGGGTTTAAATGTTGCTTTTGAAGAAATTCTTCAGGTTGAAGCCTGGACAAAAGCTGAAGGCAAGAAAAAAGAAATTGTTGAAACTTTTAAAAGTATAAAAATACAAGTAAAAGAAGCTATCAAAGAAATCAAAAAAGACTTTGATGTTTAATTAGGTGCTCCTATTTTGTCTTTTAATTTAGGTCAAAAATAGGGGCGTCCCAAACTTTGGTACACTATATATCTTTTGTTCCGGAAAATTTTCGTTTAAAGTGTCATTTCTTTTTATTACAAAAGGATGCGTTTCTATCCTCACGCACATCGTTTCGACAAGACCTACTTCTTAATAAATGACTTACTTTTGAAGTAAGTAAAATATTCTATTCGTATGAAAGCAACTATTATAACAATTGGAGATGAAATCTTAATAGGTCAGATTGTGGATACAAATTCTGGTTTTATTGCAAAATCTCTTGATCGAATTGGAGTCGAAACCAGAGAAATGATTTCGATAAGCGATGATAAAAAACATATTTTAGATACTTTCGCACAACTTCAAAACAAAGTCGATGTTGTTATTGTTACAGGCGGATTAGGACCAACAAAAGATGATGTTACCAAAAAAACATTCTGCGAATATTTTGATGATGAATTAGTTGTAAACCCAGAAGTTTTGGCTCACGTAACAGAATTAATCGAAGGGTTTTATAAACGACCAATTTCCCAATTAAATAAAGATCAGGCTCTGGTTCCTTCAAAATGTACTGTTTTGCATAACAAAGTGGGTACGGCACCGGGAATGTGGATGAAAAAAGAAGATACAGTCTTTATTTCGCTTCCGGGAGTTCCGTATGAAATGAAATATTTAGTTGAAGAAGAAATAATTCCAAAAATTGTTCGCGAATACAAACGACCTTATATCATACATAAAACCATTTTAACGTATGGTCAGGGTGAAAGTTTAGTTGCAGAACGTATTGAGAATTGGGAAAATAATTTGCCTGATTTTATCAAATTAGCCTATTTGCCAAATCCGGGCAGAGTGCGTTTACGATTAACGGCAAGAGGAACTAATAAAGAAGAATTAGAAGAAGCTATCGAATCTAATGTAAAATCTTTAGATGCGATAATTCACGATATTATAGTAGGTTACGAAGAAAATGAAACCATAGAATCTGTGGTTGGGAAGATTTTAACGAGGCAAAAGAAAACAATTTCAACGGCTGAAAGTTTTACTGGAGGGAAAATTGCTTCGATTTTATCGGGAGTTCCCGGAGCTTCAAAATATTTTAAAGGCAGTGTTGTTTCATATGCGACAGAGGCAAAGGTTAATGTTCTCGGTATCTCGCAAGATTTAGTAGACGAATTTTCGGTAGTAAGTGCACAAGTGGCATCGGCTATGGCTTTGAATGTGAAACAGATGCTTAAAACAGACTATGCAATTGCAACAACCGGGAACGCCGGACCGACAAAAGGTGATGCAGATGCTGAAATTGGAACTGTTTTTATCGCTTTAGCTACCCCCGATGATATAATTGTTGAAGAATTTAATTTTGGCCAACCACGTGAAAAAGTGATAGATAGAGCTTCGATTAAGAGTTTAGAAATATTACAGAAAGAAATTTTAAAAAATGTGCAATAAATTTTTGCTACAATGGTTTATTTTTCTTTTCTTTGCACCCTGATTTTGAATAACGATAAAAGATAAGTATAATGTCAAGAGTTTGTGACCTTACAGGTAAAAGAGCGATGGTAGGAAATAACGTTTCTCACGCTATGAACAAAACTAAGAGAAAATTTTCTGTAAACTTAGTTAAAAAGCGTTTTTATCTTCCAGAAGAAGATAGATGGATTACTCTTAGAGTAGCAGCATCTACGATAAAAACAATTAATAAAAATGGAATCACTGCTGTTTTGAAAAAAGCACAGTCAGAAGGATTTATCAAATAATCTTTTCCTAAATAAATATATAGCAAGATGGCAAAGAAAGGTAATAGAATCCAGGTAATTTTAGAATGTACTGAGCACAAGACTTCTGGTGTTCCAGGAACTTCTAGATACATTACAACTAAGAACAAAAAAAATACTCCGGACAGATTAGAGATTAAAAAATTTAATCCAATCTTGAAACGCGTAACTGTTCACAAAGAAATTAAGTAATAATTAGAGATTTTTGTAAATCTCAAATGGTTTAGCCATTTCGAGTTTTATAAGAAACTTCAAATAACATTTGAATCATGGCAAAGAAAACCGTAGCATCGTTACAAACATCTTCTAAGAGATTATCAAAAGCCATCAAAATGGTAAAATCTCCAAAAACTGGTGCATATACATTCGTAGAATCTATTATGGCTCCTGAAGAAGTTGATACTTTCTTGAAAAAGAAATAATAACAATTACAGTATATAGAAAAGCTACTTTCATTCCGAAAGTAGCTTTTTTATTTTTATATTTGTCTAAAATTTAGAGAAGCCCAAATTGGGTTTTTTAAACAAAAAATTATGATTTTACTTCAATCTTTTATTCTTAACTTTATTAGGATAAAAGATTTTACAATATCTAAATTAGTTTAAAAACAAAATTGCCTTTTTTAAGTTTTCAGGCTTTGGATCGTTAATAATCCGAAAGTCTAACAATCTAATACTATATACAATAATGAGTTTTTTTAAAAAATTATTCTCTACTGATAAAAAAGAGACTTTAGACAAAAGTCTTGAAAAATCAAAAACTACTTTTTTTTCAAAGTTAAGTAAAGCTGTTGCCGGAAAATCTAAAGTCGATGACGATGTTTTAGATGATCTTGAAGAAATTCTTGTGGCATCTGATGTTGGTGTAAACACAACTTTAAAAATAATTTCAAGAATTGAAAAACGTGTTGCCGAAGATAAATATTTAGGAACAGAAGAATTAAACCAGATTCTTCGTGAGGAAATTGGTGCGTTATTATCTGAAACCAATACAGGCGAAGCAACCGAATTTGAAATTCCGAAAGATAAAAAACCTTATGTTTTAATGGTTGTTGGAGTAAATGGAGTTGGTAAAACAACTACTATTGGTAAATTGGCTTATCAGTTCAAAAAAGCGGGTTATAAAGTAGTTTTAGGTGCTGCAGATACTTTTCGTGCTGCTGCGATAGATCAATTGCAAGTTTGGGCAGATCGTGTTGATGTGCCAATTGTAAGACAAAATATGGGAAGCGATCCTGCTTCTGTAGCTTTTGATACATTGCAATCAGCAGTTGCTCAAAATGCAGATGTTGTTATTATTGATACTGCCGGAAGGTTACATAATAAAATCAATTTGATGAACGAGTTAACCAAAGTAAAACGCGTAATGCAAAAGGTTGTTGCTGATGCGCCTCACGATGTGCTTTTGGTTTTGGATGGTTCTACAGGTCAGAATGCCTTTGAACAAGCAAAACAATTTACAGCTGCGACAGAAGTAACTTCTCTAGCTGTAACTAAACTTGACGGAACTGCAAAAGGCGGTGTTGTTATTGGTATTTCAGATCAGTTTCAAATTCCTGTAAAATATATTGGTGTTGGTGAAGGAATTGAGGATTTACAGGTCTTTAATAAATACGAATTTGTAGATAGTTTTTTCAAATAATATTTTTCAGATAATTCCAATGAGTTTTTCTTCTTTAAAAAATATAACGCCTCTTACTTTTTATTTTGGAAGCGTTATTTGTTTTGTTTTAGCAAACGTTTTGCGAGACAAAAGCCTGTCTTTTTACTATGTTTTATTGGTTTTAGGTTTGATTTTATTTTTTATGGGAATCCTGAAAAGATTACGTACTAAACGTTAATTACTGATATAGCGCACTAATTTTCTCCCACAAAGTTTCGTCAAAATCAGATAAGGCTAAGTTGACATCGTCTGCAGCGTCTCCCATTCTGATAATGACCATGTTTTTGCTTGGAACAACATATATTTTCTGATCGTTTTTGCCTAAAGCCATAAACATATCGTTTGGTGCAGTTGGTATTATACTTCCGGAAAAAGTGAGTTGTGATTGTGGTAAATGATAAGAAGTTTTGCCATTTAGCCACCATAAATAACCATATCCCAAATTGACGTTTTGTGAAGTTGTGGTTGCTTCATTAAAATAAGTTTCGTTTAAGATTTGGGTATTGTCCCATTTTCCTTTGTTAAGCATTAAAAGCCCAAAACGTGCCATACTTCTTGATGTGCTGGTATAGACACTATTTACGTCAATCTGAACCCAATTGCCGTTCATGCCAATTTTATCTCTTAATTTTGCATTAAAATAATCCTCCCAAGCTAGTCCGCTTGCTGCTGCTACAGCATCCTGCAATTTTACATATACGTTATGATATGCCCAACGGCTTCCGGCATCGGCTTTATAAATTAAGCTTGCCGGATCTACATCATCTGTACTGTCATCTAGACCTGATGTCATGGTTAATAAATGTTTACAGGTAATCAGGTTTTCTTTTGCTAATGTTTCGCTTGTCCAGCCTGTACCAATATATTGTGAAACTTTATTATTGATATTTAATAAACCTTCTTGCTGAGCGATTCCAGTTATTGTAGAGGTTAATGTTTTTCCGGCGCTTGCCCAGTACCAGTTTGTGGTTGCAGAATGTCCGTTAAAGTAATTTTCCATTACGATTCGCCCATTGACCAGAATTATAAACGACTTTGAATTTTTGAGTTCTAAATAATCTAAAAGCGGCTGAACTGCGTTTTGATTCCACTTTAAATCTGAAATAGATTTTGTCTCCCAAGTATTTCCTGTTAAAGGAGGAAAGTACATGCTTTGAGTTTCTGCTGGTGTTTGTTCCGTTGGATCTGAACTGCATCCTGCCAAAAATAAGATTGTCAGGAAGCTAAAAATAGTTTTGGTCATGTTTTTTGGTTTTGGTTTAGGGTTTGACCAAAAATATGTAAAATAGTTTAATGGGTTTTGTGAATTTTTATTTCTTTTAGAGTGATATAAAGTTAACTTTGTAGTTCACTAAATTTTCTTTTGAAAACTGGAGCCCTAGCCCCGATGGGAGGGAAAATCCTTTTGTGCTGGGGTTCAGCACAAAAGATTGGAAGGACAGCGGGAAATAGCTCCTTATAAATATTATTATATGAAAAACACCTTTATTATTTTGGTTTTGTCGCTTTTGTTTGTAAGCTGTAAGCAAGAAATTAAACCTGCGGATATTTCAAAACTAAATGGTTACTGGGAAATTGAAAAAGTGGTTTTTGATAAAGGTGAAGAAAAAGCGTATGGAATGAATGAGAACTTTGATTTTTTTCAGATGAAAGGAAATAAAGGAACCCGAACGAAAGTGATGGCGCAGCTTGACGGAACTTTTTTGACAACGGATACATTTGAGAATGTTTCGGTTAGATTTACAGATAAAGGAACTTTTCTGGATTATAAAACAGATTACGCAAAGTGGAGCGAGGAATTAATTTCAATTTCTGATGAAACTTTTGTGGTAAAGAATGATCAGGATAAAGAATATCATTATAAAAAAGCAGGACCAATAAATATTTTAAACGATGGCAAAAAGACTAAATAACGAAAGTACGATTGGGGCTGTTTTGCAACAGATTATCCAGGTGAATAAATTGCAGCCGGGAATGGATCAGATTGATGTAAAAGAAGCCTGGAGACAATTGATGGGGAATGGTGTAAACACATATACAAAAAATGTAGTTTTAAAGGGAAGTACTTTGTATGTTGAACTTGGATCGGCAGTTTTGAGAGAAGAATTGAGTCACGGAAAATCGAAAATCGTTAAAATGATTAATGAGGAATTAGGGCGAGAGGTTGTTAAAGAGGTTGTTCTTAGATAATTTTAGATTTTAGAGTTCAGATTTTAGATTGGCTGAACTTTGTAAATAGCTTATAAAGAAAAATCCCGTTTCAATTTGAAACGGGATTTTTTATTTTAATCTAAAATCTAAATTCAGAAATCTAAAATTTAGAACTGCTCTCTTCCAGCAAAATGAAATGCACCTTCGATAGCAGCGTTTTCGTCGCTATCAGAACCGTGAACTGCATTTTCTCCAATAGAAGTTGCATATGCTTTACGAATAGTTCCTTCAGCAGCTTCAGCAGGATTTGTAGCTCCAATTAAAGTTCTGAAATCTTCTACAGCGTTGTCTTTTTCTAAAATTGCAGCAACAATTGGTCCGCGTGACATGAATTCAACTAATTCTCCGTAGAAAGGTCTTTCTGCGTGAACTGCGTAAAATGCTTTAGCATCGGCTACAGTTAATTGAGTTAATTTTAATGAAACGATTTTGAAACCTCCGTTTGTAATCATTGCTAAGATATTCCCGATGTGTCCATTTGCTACAGCATCTGGCTTAATCATTGTAAAAGTTCTATTTGTTGCCATTTTTGTGTTTTTAAATTTTGTGCAAAAATAGACTTTTTTATGAATTGATTTTAATAAATTCATAATTAAAACACTACAGAATGATGTTTTGAGTAATTTTTTTAAACCATATAAGTTCATTTAATTACTTACGTATAGATTGTCGATCTAAAAAATATGCAGCATTACTAAAATGAACTTATATAACTTATATGGTGAAAAGAAATAATTAGACTTTGAAAATCAGTTTATTTTTATAGAATATCCATAAAATGAATGTCCAGATGCAAACATATACCAATGCGCCTGCCAAAGAAGCTGTCATTGGATTACTGAAGAATGGAGCGATTCCGAAACCGTACAGATAACTTAAAAGATTGATTTTTTCTTCAGGATTATGCGGATTTTGGAATTCGATCATTACTAAAGCCTGTGGAATAATCTGAGAAGTAAAAAACACAATCATAGGATTTACGCCCCAAATTAAAAATGGTTTAAACCCTTTTTTGTAATCAGCGATATCAATTACATAATATAAAATAGATAGAAATGTGGCTGCTAATCCTGTGGTATATAAAACGTAACTGCTTGTCCAGATTGATTTGTTGATTGGAAAAACAATATTCCAAAGTAAACCAGCTATAATAAGTGCTATACCAGCAATGGCTATTTTTGTAGCTTTTTGCGTTTTAGATATTTCACGCATTAATATTTGGCCGATTAATAAACCGATAATTCCGTTTACAATTGAAGGAATTGTACTCAGAATTCCTTCCGGATCCCAGGTTACGGTTCCGCGGTACATATGGCCTTTTAATAAAACGCTATCAAGCCATGCTGCTAGATTGGTTCCTTTCTCCAGATTGGCAGCACCAAATCCCGGAACAGGAATTAATGTCATTAATGCCCAATAACCCAATAATAAAACAGCTCCTGTTATAATTTGTGTTTTTTGAGAGGTTTTTAAATACAACAGTGAAACTACAAAATACACAATGGCAATTCGTTGTAAAACTCCCGGAAGACGTACGTCGTGATACGCTTCAATTCCGCTATAGGCTAAAAATAAGTATATAAATAGAATAGAAAAAGCCAGAATATTTTTGACTTTAGAACTGAAATTCCCCATTAAGGCGTAACCAACTGCAATTGTAATCGCTAAACGACCAATAAGAAGCGGAATTCCTTCCAGTCCAAATAATTGTATTTTGCCAAAAAAGTTAAAAAATATCCCTAAACAGAACATTCGTAAGGAACGAACCAAAATTTTATTGAAGGTTGTTTCGTCGTAGATTTTATCTGGCATTGCAAGCGGAACTGCAACTCCCATAATAAAAACAAAAAAAGGAAACACCAAATCTGTTAGGGTGCAGCCGTGCCATTCGGCGTGTAAAAGTGGCGGATAAACATTGCCCCAATCGCCGGGGTTGTTTACAATAGTCATTAATAAAATAGTTAATCCTCTGAAGACATCCAATGAAATCAAGCGCTCTCTGGTCATAGTTTTTTGGTAATAGGTTAGTTTTTGTTTTAAAGGTTACTATTTGGTTTAGAGAGGCAATAATTTCAGAAGAGGCGGTTATTTATTCTGATGATTATTACTTTATTGTTTTTGTTTGCCACGAATTATAAGAATGAATAAGTTGTAATTTGTGGCAAACTTTTTATATCATAATTATATTAAAATTCGTTTCTAACGGTTTTAGTTTTTGAATTAAAAGCGGAATTAATTGTTCGCCTTTTTCTAAATAAAATTCAGAAAAATTAGATTGACGTTCCTGTAAGCTTTGATTCGGGAATAACTCGCATTGTAAATCTGTAACGCGCTGTAATTCTGAATCTAATTTTCGTTTTTGTGCCTTTAATAATCTTTTTTCAAGATTTTCTAAACCCTTTTTTTGTTTTACTTCTTGCGCTTTTACAGCTCCTGTAAATGATTTGTCGGTTTGCTGTGCTAATTCGTAAAGATATTCAAATTGTTTTTCCAACGTTTCTTTTTGTGACGTTAAATCAATAGGAAAAGCAGATAATTTATGTGTGATTGCATTAACTAAATCAGCAGGTTTTGTAAACAGGTCTTTCCAGCTTAAATTTAAATTATCAGCTTTTTTAGCTTGTTTTTCGGTGCTTAAGAGAACTGAATTTCGAACCAAAAGCATCGGAAAAGTGATGTTTACGGCATTAAAAAATGATTTTAATTCCAGCCAATATGCAATTTCTCCGCCTCCGCCAATGTAGCATAAATTAGGCAGAATAATTTCCTGATATAGCGGACGCATAATTACGTTTGGACTAAATTTTTCAGGATTACTTTCTAATAATTTTAAAATTTCTTCTTTTGAAAATGAAATTTTAGTGTTGTTTACAAAGTATTTATCATTTTCAAAAATAATTCGCTCACGCAAAGTATCTTCAATATAAAATAAATTGATTTCACGTGGATTAACCTGAACAGTGTAATCCTTCAATTGTTCTATCGTTTGCTGAACAGCTTTAAAAGAAGTTTGATTTTCTAATTCTTCTTTTACAAAAGGAATAAAAGCACGTTTTAAATCGGCATCATCGGCATCAAGAATTACTAAACCGTAGTTAGAGAATAATTTATCAGCCAAAAAACGTGTAGCATCGGCAAGGTTGTGGTGTTTTAAATAAGCTTCTTCAAAAAGCTTTTTTAAAACGCCGGCATTTGTACTTGAGCCTAATTCTAAGGAATAAATTTCGAAAAACTCCGCTAAGCCTTCTGTTGAAAGCCTTCCTACTGGACCGGTACTTTCTTTATTCCATCTGAATTTTTTTCCTTTAAAATTAAAATAATTAATCTCTTCAAAATCGTGATCTTCTGTTGCCATCCAATAAATGGGAACAAAATTATATGTCGGATATTTTGATTTTAATTCTTTGGTAAGATTAATCGTTGAAATAATTTTATATAAAAAATACAGCGGACCGCTAAACAAATTTAATTGATGTCCTGTAGTAATTGTAAAAGTATTTTCTAGTGACAGAAGCTCGATATTTTGCTTCGTAGAATCAGAAATTTCAATGTTTTGATATTGCTTTTTTAAAGTGGCAACAAGCGGAATTCGGTTATTGTTATTAAAATTCGATTGTTTTTCAACGATTTGTTTTTCAAAGTTTTCCAGCGTTGGAAAATGATTGTATAGGGATTGTAGTTCGGGTTTTTGATCTAAGTAATCTTGTATCAATTTAGAAAAATATCCTGAGTTTTGGTAGCTGATACAGTCGGTGGGCATAATTTTAGATTTATTTTTGACAGCTGTAAATTTAATGAAAATATATACTTAAAAGTGTTTTTAACGAATGCTTAAGATTTGATTTTTGATTTTTGTTTTAAAGCTCATCTAATCAAGTTTTTAGTTTTGATTAAATTCAAATTTATTTAAAATGTAAAATAAGCCTAATTTGTTAAAAAAGCATAAGTGTATTGAAACTAATTGTTCTAAATGTGAAATATTCACAACGAAACTATATTTTTGTAATCAAAAAAAGATATACCTAATTTTGCATGAAAAATAATCCTGCCCAAAAGAATTCCTTAAAACATATTCTTTTTGGATCCTTAATTGGAACCACAATCGAGTTTTTTGATTTTTATATTTATGCCAATGCAGCAGTATTGGTTTTTCCACAATTATTTTTCCCGGGTGCAGATTCGACGATGGCAACTCTGGAATCTTTAGCTACTTTTTCAATTGCCTTTTTATCGCGTCCCTTGGGTTCTGCTTTTTTTGGGCATTATGGAGATAAAATTGGACGTAAATTTACTTTAGTAGCTGCTTTACTAACAATGGGTATTTCAACAGTAACCATTGGGTTTTTGCCAAGTTATGCCAGTATTGGTGTTGCTGCTCCCTTATTGTTAATGCTTTGCCGATTTGGACAAGGTGTTGGTTTAGGAGGCGAATGGGGAGGAGCTGTTTTATTGGCCATCGAAAATGCACCGCCGAATAAACGTGCCTGGTATGGAATGTTTCCGCAATTGGGAGCTCCAATAGGATTACTGCTTTCAGGAGGAACTTTTTTATTGTTAACAGATTCAATGAGCAATGAAGATTTTATGGATTATGGATGGAGAATTCCGTTTATTGCCAGTTCACTTTTGGTGGTGGTAGGTTTTTATATCCGAACTAAAATTACAGAAACACCTTCTTTTGAGAATTCTAAAAATGCGCATGAAGAAGTGAAAATTCCGTTTTTAACGCTGGTTAAATCCTATAAAAACCAATTAATTTTCGGGACATTCTCTGCCATTACAACCTTTTTAGTATTTTATTTAATGACCGTTTTTACATTGAGCTGGGCTACATCAGATTTAGGAATTGTTAAAAGAAATGGATTATTAATACAATTATTTTCGGTATTGTTTTTTGCCCTTTTTATTCCGGTTTCGGCTGTAGTTGCAGATAAAATAGGTCGTCGTAAAATGCTTATTATAGCTACAGCAGCTATTGCCGTTTTTGGCTGCTTCTTTTCATACTTTTTAAGTTCTGGTAATATTGTTTTGGTGACGACTTTTGCCTGTATCGGAATGTCTTTAATGGGATTTACTTATGGTCCGTTAGGAACTTTTCTGTCAGAGTTGTTTCCAACAAATGTTCGTTATTCCGGAGCATCCTTAACTTTTAATATGGCCGGAATTCTGGGTGCGGCATTTGCACCTATGATTGCAATTTGGCTGGCATCTACATATAGTGTGAGTTATGTAGGCTTTTATTTAATGGGAGCAGCATTTATTTCTTTGATCTCATTTTTGGTAATTAGTAAAGAGGAGCATAAGTTTTAGGATCTTAACCACAAAGTTTTGCAAAAACATATACAAAGTCCACAACTTCGATAACTATCGGGATTGCGGACTTTGTGGTTTAAAAATGAAACTAAAAACTCCTTTTAATCTTTTCACAAAAAGTCTCTAAATATCCCGTATTTTTGCAAAAAATAATTCTTTTGAAAAGCAAACTCTTCATCGTTACACCTCCTTTTACACAGCTGAATACTCCGTATCCGGCGACTGCGTATATAAAAGGATTTTTAAATACAAAAAATATCGAATCGGTTCAGGCGGATTTGGGTATTGATGTGATTTTAGAGTTGTTTTCGAAGAAAGGTTTAATTGATTTGTTTGAAGTTTCAGGTTTCAGATTTGCTCCGCCAGTTCGACTTTCAGTCTCGGGTCAGGTTGTTGGAAACGAAATCTCCGATAATTCAAAACGTATTTTTGCTTTACAAGATGAATACATTAAAACGATTGATGCAGTAATTCAGTTTTTGCAGGGAAAAAATCCAACTTTGGCTTTACAGATTTGTCAGGAAGATTTTCTGCCCGAAGCTTCTCGTTTTGCGCAATTGGAAGAGCTTGATTGGGCTTTCGGAACAATGGGAACGCAGGATAAAGCAAAACATTTAGCGACTTTATACCTTGAAGATATTTCGGATTTTATTGTAGAATGTGTTGATGAAAATTTTGGCTTTAGCCGATATGCAGAGCGTTTAGGCCGAAGCGCCAATTCTTTTGATGAACTTTATGAAGCTTTACAGCAGAAACCAACTTATATAGATTCAATTTTAATTTCGATTTTAAAAGAAAAAATTGAAATTATAAAACCAACTTTTTTCCTGATTTCTGTTCCCTTTCCGGGGAATTTATACAGCGCTTTTCGATGTGCACAATGGATAAAACAAAACCATCCGGAGATTAAAATTTCAATGGGCGGCGGTTTTCCAAATACCGAATTACGTTCTCTTTCTGACGCTCGTGTTTTTGAATTCTTTGATTTTATTACTTTAGATGATGGCGAAGTGCCAATTGAAGAATTAATTTTTAATCTGGAAAACCCAAACTCCAATTCATATAAGCGAACTTTTTTGTTAGAAGATGGAAAAGTGGTTTATAAAAATAATTCCTTAAAACACGACTATAAACAAGCACAAGTAGGAACGCCTGATTATTCTGATTTGTCTTTGGATAAATACATTTCGGTTATCGAAATAGTAAATCCAATGCACAGAATGTGGAGCGATGGACGCTGGAACAAACTCACAATGGCGCACGGCTGTTATTGGGGAAAATGTACTTTTTGTGATATCTCTTTAGATTACATAAAAGTGTATGAACCTGTTGCTGCTAATTTGTTGTGTGATCGAATGGAAGATATGATGCAGCAAACGGGTCAAAATGGCTTTCATTTTGTTGACGAAGCTGCTCCACCTGCTTTAATGCGTGCTTTGGCATTAGAAATTATACGCAGAAAACTAGCCGTTACATGGTGGACAAACATTCGATTTGAAAAAAGTTTTTCTAAAGATTTATGTTTATTACTAAAAGCTTCGGGCTGTATTGCCGTTTCCGGAGGATTAGAAGTTGCTTCGGACCGATTATTAAAATTAATTGACAAAGGCGTAACGGTTGAACAAGTTGCAAAGGTAACCCGAAATTTTACCGAAGCCGGAATCATGGTTCATGCTTATTTAATGTACGGATATCCAACACAAACTGTTCAGGAAACAATTGACAGCTTAGAAATGGTTCGTCAGTTATTCGAAGCCGGAATTTTACAATCTGGTTTTTGGCATCAATTTGCGATGACAGCACATAGTCCGGTTGGGTTATATCCGGAGAAATTTGGCGTAACAAAAACAACAGAAACCATTGGAACTTTTGCCAATAATGATATTGATTACACCGATTCTACAGGAATCAATCACGATAAATTTAGTTTCGGACTAAAGAAATCGCTTTTTAATTTCATGCACGGAATTTGTTTTGATTATGAACTTCAGGATTGGTTCGACTTTAAAATTCCGAAAACTAAAATTGACCCGTATTTTATTTTTAATGCGTTAGAAGAGAATGCCGATTTCAACACAAAACCAAATGCAAAAGTGGTTTGGTTGGGCGGAAAACCTTCTGTTGAATATTTTACAAAATCAAAAAAAGGCCAAACATGGGAAATGATGACTTTTACTTTTCATGATAAAAAAGAAAGTTTCAACATTCAAACCAATAAAAATGAAGGAGAATGGCTAGTTGATATCTTAAAAAAGATTACTATTTCAAACGGTAAAAATTATACTTTCCAAGAAATAAAAGCTGACTTTGAAACTCAATTAGATGATTTTGAATTGTTTTGGTATTCAAAACCAATTAATATTTTACGCGAGTTTGGATTGTTGGTTTTGTAGATTTTTTTAATCGTAAATAAAATTTTAAATTAAAGAATTTTCTTATTTTTACATCAGAATAAGAATTCATTAATTATGCAATTTCAAGAAGGTTTTCATACTTATTATATTTATATTATAACAAATAAGACCAAAACGGTTTTTTATACTGGAGTTACAAATAACTTAAGGATAAGACTGAATCAACATAAAGAAAATATTTTATTAAAGAATAAAACTTTTGCTTCAAAATATATTGTTGAGTTTTTACTTTACTACGAAAAGTTCACATGGGTTCAGGATGCAATTACTCGTGAAAAGGAAATTAAAGGATGGAGGAGAGAAAAAAAATTAGAACTGATAAAAACAAGTAATCCGGATTTCGATTTTTTGAATTATTTATTTGAATAGTATTGCGGAGTTGCTTGCGGAGATTCCTCCTCCGTCGGAATGACATACAGAACGTATTATCTAAGTTTATTACACAAAGTTGTCACAAAGTTTGTCATTCCGACGGAGGAGGAATCTCCGCAAGTAGCTCGACAAAGATTGACAAAATTTAAAACAAAATTTTAATTCAATAAGAAACATTCTCCCCATCCTCAGGAATCGAAACTTTATCCAAAAGATTATTCTCTGATAATGCTTCTCTTAATTCTTTTCTAGTTGTGGGACAATGATTTAAAGCCTCCAAATGATTTGCAAAAACCTGATTTGGTGCCAAAGCAACAAATTTCAAAATATCGTTCATTCGCATTAATAAAGGCTGACCAATGTCAAGTCGAGCAGTTCCACAGGCTACAACGGCAATTTCAGGTTTAAATTCAACAAGAACTTTTTGAACATGCTCTGTAAAAATAGTGTCAGAACTAATATATACGGATTTTTCATTTGCTAATTCAATATTAAAACCCATTACATTTCCCATTAATTTTGCAATAAATCCGTAACCATGAATAGCAGGAATTCCAGTAATTTTCCCGTTTAAAAATTCTTGTGGTTCCCAATAATTCAAACTTTGAACAATATTTAAACCTCTTGTTGTTAGTGTTTTTTCATCTTTAATGCTGCAGGTAACAGGAATGTTTTTTCGTCTTAAAAAAACTTCGCCGGCTTTGTCAATATGATCAGGATGTAAATGGGTAATCAGGCAATGTGTAACTTTACTTAAAATATCCCTACTATTTTTAGGAAGAGCAACTAATGGATTTCTTTTAGGTTTGTATCGAAAGATGGTAAAAGGCGGAATCGTTTTTCTTTTTCCTAACATCGGATCAACTAAAATAACATGTTCATCTGTTTCTATAACTAAAGTGGCATTTCTTAAATGATGAAATTTCATATCTGAAAAAGTTTAGATATTAAAAATACAAAATTTTGAAATAAATAGTAGCAATAAATTACATCTTAAAACGAAAACCAACACCGTGTATGTTTTCTATAGCAATGCCTTCTTCATTGATTAAAATTTTTCGTAACCGCGAAATAAAAACATCCAGACTTCTTCCTGTAAAATAATCGTCATTTCCCCAAAGTGCCGAAAGTATCTTTTCTCTTTTTAGGACCATATTTTTATGATCAAAAAATAATTTTAAAAGTTCCGCTTCCCGTTGTGTAAGGCCTATTTTTTCATCTTCATTAAAAAGAAAGAAATTAGTGAAATCAAATTGGTATTTTCCAATAGTATAAACAATGCTTTCTGTCTGATTATTTTTCTGCGAACGTTTCAGAAAAATTCCAATTTTCAATAACAATTCTTCAATACTAAACGGTTTTACGAGATAATCATCGGCACCTAAACGCAGTCCTTTAATGCGATCTTCTTTTAAGGTTTTGGCCGAAAGGAAAATAATCGGGATATCGGTATTACTTTTTCTAATTTCGGTTGCCAGTTCAAATCCATCCATTTTTGGCAACATGATATCAAGGATGCAAATGTCGAAATCTTCTTTTTTAAAAGCTTCCAAACCTGATTTTCCATCACAGCAATGAACTACGTCGTAATTATTTTGTTCGAGATTGTCTTTGGTCAGAAACGCTAATGTTTCATCATCTTCGGTATAAAGAATTTTAAAATTTTTCATTTTTTATAAGGAATTGATATGGTGATAGTAACACCTTTTATTTCGTTGTTTTCGGCTTTTATTTTCCAGTTTTGCAAATTGCAAATTTCTTTTACATAGTATAAACCAAGGCCAAAACCATTGACTTCATTGCTTTTTTCATTTTGAATGCGGTAAAACTTATCAAAGATTAAAGATATATTTTTAATCGAAATTCCGATTCCGTTATCAATAAAAGCTAATTTTAAAACCTGATTTTCTTCAGTTATCTCAATCGTAATTTCAGGTTTTTCATTACAATATTTCACTGCATTGTCTAATAAATTGTAAACCAAATTGGTAAAATGAAAAACATCGGTTTCAATTTTATAATCATTTGATTTACTGCTTATTTTTATGTTTGCTTCAGGGTACTTTAATACAATATTTTCAATTGTTTCTTCCAAAACAGGAACAATCAAAATAGATTCTTTTTTTAGTTCCAAAGTCTTATAATCAGACTTTGAAGTATTTAAAATTTTCTCAATATGATGGTTTAATTTATGACTTTGCTTTATAATAATGTCTGTATAAGTATGCAGTTTTTTATCTTCTTTAATCGGATTTTGTTCAATTAAATACTTCGAGGCGATTAAAATCGAAGAGAGCGGTGTTTTAAATTCATGCGTCATATTATTGATAAAATCGCGCTGTAATTCAGAATATTTTTTTTGTTGTAAAAGCGTAAAAATAGAATAGACATAAATTAACAGAATAAGAATCAATACGATTGAAAGTACAAACCAAAAACGCATCGAACTAAACAGATAAGATGTTTCATTGGGGAAACGAACAGCAAAATAATAAACGAGATTTTTATGCTTCGGAAAATAAACGGATTGTTTTCCTTTTTCTTGTTTAGATAATGAAATATAATTTCCATATACCATTTCGTCACTTTGACAATTGTACATAGCATATTCAAAATCAGTGGTGATATTCATTTTTTTGAATTCCGTTTTCAGGTAAAATTCCAGAATATCAGGTTCAAAATCATTTTCGACATTTACTATATAATAGTCATTGGCAATTTTCTGAACAGGATTCTGTGCCGGCAACTCGTGATTGGTGCCTTCGTATAGCTTTTTTGCTACTTCAAGCAATGCAATATGGGTTTTTTGGCTTAATTTTTTTTGCTCTAAAGTAAAGGCTTCTCTGGTCCAAAGTAATTGTGCCACCAAAATACCTATGATAGCAATAAGTCCTAAAAGAATGATACTGTTGAGTTTATTTATTTTCAATGAAAAGTATTTTGATAGTGTAATATAGCTAAAAATTCAAAGAAACTAAATGAAAAATATCCGTTAACAAGTCGTTAACAAACATTTGAAACCGCTTAACAGCGAATTGTTTTTATCTAAACTACTTTTGATAAAGGAAATTTAACCATAAACCACTTTAAATAAATTTATTATGAAAATTATCAAAATTTCAATGCTGGCTTTAGCTTTAGGATTAATGTCTTTCTCTGCTATAGCACCAGTTCAGTCATTAGTTTGCACAAATGAAAACAGTACAATTGCAGCATCAACCATAGTTTGGAAAGCAGAAACAGTTGATGTAGGTGAGATTCCGCAAGGAACACCAAAAGCAATTGTTTACGAATTTAAAAATACAGGAAAAACTGCCGTTGTAATTACCAATGTAAAAGGATCTTGTGGCTGTACAGCAACAGATTACACAAAAGAGCCAATTTTACCAGGTAAATCAGCAAAAGTAACAGCAACTTATAATGCAGCTAATAAAGGTGCATTTACAAAAACAGTTACTGTAACAACAAGTGCAGAAGAAACACCAAAAATCCTTACATTAAAAGGAACAGTTATCTAAAAATAAAAGGTTGATTATAAAGGGGAAAACTCCGGATATGTAATGTATCCGGAGTTTTTTTATGCTCATTAATTAAATTGTTTTAAAAGAATATAATTGTTCGTAAGTGAGTGACTTTATTTTTTGTAAAAGCGTTATTTGTATCAAAACTTTTCTATTTTTATTGAAAAAATCATTATGAAAATTTTCTATTCGATTGTTGCTTTTGTGCTTCTTATGGCTGTTTTTTCTTGTAATAAGAAAGAAGAAAGCAAAGAAATATTAAAAAAACCTTCAGATGAAGTAGTTCCTGAACTGAAAATTAAAATCGATAGTTCTGGTATTTCCGCTTTTTATAAAACATATCCTAAACTGATTAAGTTTCAGAATGAGGTTTTTGCTTTATACAAGAAAAATAAATCGACTCAATTGTGGCTGGACAACAAAGGTGTTGTTGAGTACGGAAATACGTTATTCAATAAATACAAAGGATTGGATCAGGAAGGTTTAAAAGCTAATTTCCCGTATAAGGAACAAATTAGTCCAGTTTTTGAACATACTGTTGAAAATAAGTTATCAAAATCAGATACCGATTTAATGATTTCAAACTTGTATTTTTATTACGTTCAGAAAGTTTCCGGAGTAGATGAAAAAACTTCAAGAGCGCTGGAATGGCTTTTACCTCGTAAAAAAGTCAATTATCAGGTTTTTTCAGATTCTATTTATAACAAAGCTACGATTAGCGATGACAAAAAGAGCAAGATGTTCAGTCAATATTATAAGCTTCGTGACGCACTGCATGAATACAGAGAAATTGAAAAAAAAGGAGGATGGAAAGCCATTCAGACTGATGTCGATTTTAAAAGTTTTAAATTAGGAGATTCTGTAGCTTCAATTGGGCAAATAAGAGAAAGACTTTACGTAACCGGAGATCTTAAAGAAGATACTAAAAGTAATATATGTGATTCTACTTTAATAAAAGCTATTAGAACTTACGAATTACACCATGGTTTAACTCCAAAAAATACGATTTTACCAGAACATATTGCTGAGTTGAACGTTACAGTTTCAGAAAGAATCAAAACGATAATTGCCAATATGGAGCGTTGCCGATGGATAGATCCTGAACTTGAAAAAGGAAAAGAATATATCGAAGTGAACATTCCCGAATTTAGATTGTATTTAATTCGCAATCATGATATCGCATTTGTGTCTCCGGTCGTGGTCGGAAAAACAATGAATAAAACCGTTATTTTTAGCGGAATGATGAACAATATTGTATTTAGCCCGTATTGGAATGTTCCTCCAAGTATCATTAAAAGTGAAATAAAACCCGGAATGGCTAAGAACAAGAATTACCTGGCTCAGAAAAATCTGGAGTGGAATAATGGTGCTGTTCGTCAATTACCCGGAAAAAATAATTCGCTTGGTTTAGTAAAGTTTTTATTCCCAAATTCAAATAATATTTATTTACACGATACACCGGCAAAAAGTTTGTTCGAAAGAGAAAACAGAGCTTTTAGTCATGGTTGCGTTCGTGTAGGAAAACCAAGAGAATTGGCAATCGAACTTTTAAAACAAGATCCTTCGTGGACGCCTGCCAGAATTGATAAAGCAATGCACGCAGGAAAAGAAAACTGGGTGAGTCTAAAAAAGAAAGTTCCCGTTTACATTGGTTATTTTACCGCCTGGGTAGATCGAGACGGAAATTTGAATTTTTATAAAGATGTTTACAAGAGAGATGATAGTTTAATCAAATTATTGACTGAGGAATAAATTTTAAAAAAGTTCTGCCACGAATTTCACGAATTTCCACCAATTTTATGGGCGGAAAAGCATGATATTTAATTTGTGATAATTCGTGCAATTCGTGGCAAAAAAATACCTTACTTAGAAATTACATCAATACATTTATAAAAACGTTTTGTGTAATGTTCCGTGTCTAATGAAGTAATAGTAACGCTTTGCACTTTTCCAGATGAAGCGTGAATAAATTTAGATTGCATTCCGTTCGCCTCGCAAATAATGCCGAGATGCCCCACAACAGTTCTGTCTTTATAGCCGTAGAAAACCAAAATATCACCAACTTTAAATTCTTCAGGATTTAATGCAGTTCCCAAATCTTTATAACCACTGGAGCTTCTTGGTAAAGTCATTCCGAAATTTTTGTAAACGTAACTTACAAATCCAGAACAGTCAAATCCTTTTTTCGGATCACTTCCTGCATATACATACGGAACGCCTATATAGTTTTTAGCGTAACTGACAATAGAATCGCGGTCGATTTTAGTTGATGGTTTCTGAATTTGAATTGCCTCTGTTTTATCTTCTTTTTTACAAGTAAACGAAGAACATAAAATGGCAGAAAAGAATAATATATAGAGACTTGATTTCATTTTTTTTGAAGTTGAATCAGAACATTAATTTATAAAGATAGCACGTAGCTTTTGAATATCAAAGCAATAGTTCTTTACGAGGTTTTTATGTGAATAATAAAACGTAAAAATGATATAATTATTTTGGTGATTTTTTATTGCCTTTTGATGTTTTAGTATCTTTTTTAAAACCTTATTTCAGATATATTTGTGAATCTCATTTAGATTTAACGAATAATATTATGTTTCTAAAAAAAATACCGCTTTTAATTCTGTTTTTGATGGTTTCGGTTGTTTCTCAATCTCAAAACAAAACCAATACATTTCTTTATCACGGCAGAGTTGATAAACTTGAAAATAATAAAGTAATTTTAATTGGAACCGCTTCTTCTGTTTCATTTAATTTTACTGGAACTGAATGTTCAGTTTCGCTTCAAAGTGTTGATTCATACGAACATCATAATTATGTTTCGTTGGTCTTAGACGGAAAATATTTGGGAAAAATAAGAATTGAAAAAGGCGCAGTTCAGTCTTTTCCAATAAAAACTACAACTAACAAAAAAGTCCATAGACTTGAAATTTATAAAAATACCGAGGCTCAAAGCGGAAATATTTTATTTGCCGGGACAACCGCAAAACTGAGTTCAATTTCTACAAAGAAGAAAAAGAAAATCGAATTTATTGGCGATTCCATTACTTGTGCTGCTGCGAGTGATTCAGTTGATTGTGATAAGGGAGAATATATGGATCATCATAATGGTTATTTTGCTTATGGCCCTAGAATTTCAAGAAAAATTGATGTTGATTATTTGGTAAGCTCTGTTTCCGGAATTGGAATGTATAGAAACTGGAACGACGAGAACAAAGACGAAGCGATAATGCCTGATGTTTATCAGAATTTATATTTAACCAAAGACAATTCTAAACCTAAATACGATTTTGCTTTTCAGCCTGATATTATCAGTATTGCTTTGGGAACCAATGATTTTTCTGGTGGAGATGGTAAAAAAGAGCGTCTTCCTTTTAATGCTGAAAAGTATGTTTCGAATTACATCAACTTTATCAAAATGTTGTACAAACATAATCCGAAAGCACAAATTGTGATCACAAACAGCCCAATGGTAGGCGGAGAAAGAGCATTAGTTTTTGAAGATTGTCTGAAGAAAGTTAAAAACGCTTTCGCAGAAGACAAAACACATAAACCAATCTTGATTTTTAAATTTAAACCAATGACTCCAAAAGGATGTTTAGGACATCCTGATGTCAATGATCACAAAGTTTTAGCAGCTGAATATGCTCCATTTCTAAAAAAGCTCTTAAATGAAAAATAATATATTTAAGTTTGTTTTCTTTCTATTGATTTCCAGTACTATGATGGCAAACGTTACACTTCCGAATATTTTTGGCGATAATATGGTTTTACAGCGCAATGCTGAAGTGAAAATTTGGGGTTGGGCAAATCCTAAAGAAGAAATCAAATTGGTTTCGAGCTGGAACAATCAGGAATATAAAGTTGTTGCCAATAATCAGGCGCAATGGGAATTGCATATTAAAACGCCAGAAGCTGGCGGACCTTACACGATTTCTATAAAAGGATATAATGAAGTTGTTCTGAAAAATATTCTGATTGGCGAAGTTTGGCTTTGCACCGGACAATCCAACATGGAAATGTCTGCAAGCTGGGGAATTGACAATGGCGAAGAAGAAATGAAAAATGCGACGACTCCTAATATCAGATTTTTTACCGTTCCGAAATTAACTGCCACAACGCCACAAAATAACTTGCTGGGAAATTGGGTCGAATCGACTCCGGAAACGATGAAAAATTTCAGCGCAATTGGCTATTTTTTTGCCAAACGTTTAAGAGAAGATTTAAAAAATGTTCCAATCGGATTGATATCTTCCAACTGGGGCGGAACTCCGGCAGAAATCTGGATGCCGGAAGAAGTCGTTCAAAATGATCCTCTTTTATTAGAAAATGCCAAAAAACTCAACGAACAGGAATACGGACCACGCCAACCGGGACGTGCTTATAATGCTATGATTTACCCAATTACGGGATTTAAAATTGCAGGTACACTCTGGTATCAGGGCGAATCGAATGTTGGTTCATTGGTTTATGATAAAACATTATCGGCTTTAATTACTTCGTGGAGAAAAGTTTGGCAGGACGAATTTCCTTTTTATTTCGTTCAAATCGCGCCTTATAAAACCGGAAGTAACAACTTCTCAAATGTTATTGTGAGAAATTCTCAAAGAAAAATTTTAAAAGAAGTTCCGAAAACTGGAATGGTTTTAACTTCTGATATTTCTGATACAATTGATATTCATCCAAAGAATAAAAAAGATGTCGGAATTCGTTTGGCAAATTTGGCTTTGGCAGAAACGTATCCCGAAGCTTCGGGACTAAATTCTAATTTGGTAAACGGACCACTTTTTAAAGATTTTAAAGTCGAAAAAAATCAAGTAATTGTTTCGTTTGATTATGCAGAAGGATTGCATTTTAAAAACAAAATTTCGAATCAATTTGAATTGGCTGGAGCCGATGGGGTTTTCTTTCCTGCAGAAGCTTCGATAAAAAATAATCAGGTGATTTTGGTAAGCAAGAAAGTTGAAAATCCCGTGAAAGTAAGATTCGCTTGGGGAAATACAATACAATCTGATTTGTTTAATAAAGCGAATTTGCCGGCGTCTTGTTTTATTACGGAGTGAGAGAATATAGAGAAAAGAACAAAGAGTAAAGATTTTAGACCTTAGATTTTTAGCGCCTTTTTTGTCAGACTGAGCGGAGTCGAAGTCCCGCAAAGTGAAGCACTCAAAGTTTGTTATTTCTTATTCCTCAAAATGACAAAATTTGTGGAAAAAGAAATAATTCGAAAAGCTCTTGTGTATTGGTTTGCGTGAGGGATAGCAGTGGAAAGCCCACAGCCTGACGAAGGAAGTGCGAGGACTTGTAGCGAATAGCCCGACCCGGAGGGACACGCCCAAATTACTAAACTAACTAACCAATGAAAAATAAAAAAATAATAACTATTGGGGTTTTTGCCCTGTTTACAGTTGGAAATATGAATGCACAGAAAAAACCTTATTTAGATAAAAATAAAACCATAGAACAACGTATCGATTTGCTTTTGTCTTTGATGACGCTGGAAGAAAAAGTGGGGCAAATGAATCAATATAATGGATTTTGGGATGTAACAGGTCCGGCTCCAAAAGGCGGAACAGCAGAACTGAAATACGAACATTTGCGAAAAGGCTGGGTTGGCTCAATGCTGACGGTTCGTGGTGTAAAAGATGTTCGCGCTGTTCAGAAAATTGCGGTTGAAGAAACCCGTTTGGGAATTCCGTTGATTATTGGTTTTGATGTTATTCACGGTTATAAAACGTTAAGTCCGATTCCGTTGGCAGAAGCAGCGAGTTGGGATTTGGAAGCGATTAAAAAATCGGCGGCGATTGCGGCTGATGAAGCTTCGGCATCTGGAATAAACTGGACATTTGGACCTAATGTCGATGTTGCAAACGATGCGCGCTGGGGACGTGTTATGGAAGGTGCGGGTGAAGATCCGTATTTAGGAAGCAAAGTGGGTTACGCGAGAGTAAAAGGTTTTCAGGGTGAAACAACCGCTGATTTGGCTAAAGTAAATACGATTGCGGCTTGTGCGAAACATTTTGCAGCGTATGGTTATGTTGAAGCGGGATTGGAATATAATATTGTAGATATCAGTAATTCTAAGTTGTACAACTCTGTTTTACCGCCTTTTAAAGCTACGGTCGATGCGGGAGTTCGTACTTTTATGAATTCATTTAATACGTTGAATGGCGTTCCGGCAACGGGAAATGTGTTTTTGCAAAGAGATATTTTAAAGGGTAAATGGAAGTTTGACGGATTTGTAATTTCAGATTATGCTTCGATTCGCGAAATGATCGCGCACGGCTACGCAAAAGATGAAGCCGATGCAACGGCAAAAGCCGTAATTGCAGGTTCAGACATGGATATGGAATCGTATTTGTATGTGGCGAAATTGACTGGTTTGGTGAAAGAAGGAAAAATAAAAGAAGCTTTGGTTGATGATGCCGTTCGCAGAATTCTTCGCGTGAAATTTGAATTGGGATTATTTGATGATCCGTACCGATATTGCGATGAAAAGCGCGAAAAAGAAGTTGTGGGAAGTAAAGCAAACAATGAAGGCGTTTTGGACATGGCCAAAAAGTCGATTGTATTGTTGAAAAACGAAAAGAATTTGCTTCCGCTAAAGAAATCAGGACAAAAAATTGCTTTGATTGGCGCTTTGGCAAATGACAAAAATAGTCCGCTTGGAAGCTGGAGAATTGCGGCTGATGATAATACGGCGGTTTCGGTTTTAGAAGGAATGCAGCAATATAAAGACAATCAATTGGTGTTTGAAAAAGGAGTCGATTTATTATCTCAAAAAGCGACTTTCCTGACAGAAACAGTTTTTAATACAACAGAAAAAAGCGGATTTGAAGCTGCGAAAAACGCTGCGAAAAATGCTGATGTTGTGGTAATGGTTTTAGGAGAATATGGTTTTCAAAGCGGTGAGGGAAGAAGCAGAACCGATTTGAATTTGCCGGGATTACAACAAGAATTATTAGAAGAAATTTATAAAGTGAATCCGAATATCGTTTTGGTTTTAAATAATGGCCGTCCGTTGAGTATTCCGTGGGCTGCAGAGAATGTTCCGGCAATTGTTGAAGCGTGGCAATTGGGAACTCAAACCGGAAATGCCGTTGCGCAGGTTTTATACGGAGATTATAACCCGAGTGGGAAACTGCCAATGTCTTTCCCTAGAAATGTGGGTCAGGTGCCGATTTATTACAACAAATACAGTACAGGAAGACCAATTGACAGTGATAAAAACGTGTTTTGGTCACATTATATGGATGTGGAGAAAACGCCACAATTTCCGTTTGGTTTTGGATTGAGCTATACCAAATTCGATTATAAAGATTTAAAAATAAATAAAACGGCTTTTGCCAAAGGAGAAAATGTTCAGGTTAGCATTGCCGTTACTAACTCTGGAAATTATGATGGAAAAGAAGTCGTACAATTATATATTCACGATGAATTTGCCAGTATCGTTCGCCCAATAAAAGAATTAAAAGGCTTTGAATTGGTGAATTTGAAGAAAGGGGAAACTAAAATGGTAACTTTTACTTTAACAAATAAAGAACTTGGTTTTTATGATAATGAAGGGAATTATTTAGTTGAGCCGGGAACTTTTAAAATCATGGTTGGAGAAAGTTCTGATAAAGGTTTGGAGAGTGGTTTTGAGATAAAAGAATAGTTTTTGCCACGAAGGCGCTAAGACGCGAAGTTTTTTTTTCGCCATGAATTCACGAATTAATTGTTTAAAAATTCGTGAATTTTTGGCGATTTTTTTTTCGCGCAGATTTAGCAGATTCGACAGATTTTTTATCTCCTAAATCTGCAAAATCTGCGAGAGTTATTATATTTGAGAAGCAAAGACCAGAGCAGCAAGAATATGTTCTTTTTTTAATTGAGGAAAATCTTCAATAATTTCATCAAAAGACATTCCTTTTGACAACCACAAAAGAATATCTGAAACACAAATTCTGGTTCCTGTAATCGTAGGTTTGCCAAATCTGATATCTGGGTTTATCGAAATTAAATTTTGGGATCTATTTTCCATAGTTTTATTATTTAAACAAATTTAAAATATTAAAAACGAATTAGATTTTTAATTATTGTAGTTTATTTTTCTCCATGAATTTTTAAACAATTAATTCGTGAATTCGTGGCGATTTTTAATTTGAATAAAATGCTTAGCGTCTTAGTGTCTTTGTGGCCAAACTTCAAGAGTTTTTTGTATTTTTAAAATCTATTAAAACTACAACCTATAAATTAAAACAATGAAATATAACAGATGCGGAAAAAGCGGGTTATTATTACCTGAAATTTCTTTAGGATTATGGCATAATTTCGGATCGGTAGATAATTTTGAAAATGCAGAATGTATTGCTGTCGAAGCTTTTGATAAAGGAATTACGCATTTTGATTTAGCGAACAATTATGGTCCGGTTCCAGGTTCTGCTGAAACTAATTTTGGGAAAATCCTTTGGCATAATTTTCAGGGAAATCTGCGTGATGAAATCATCATTTCAACAAAAGCTGGCTACACTATGTGGGATGGGCCTTATGGCGATTGGGGTTCAAGAAAATATTTACTATCCAGTTTAGATCAGAGTTTAAAGAGAATGAAAGTCGATTATGTTGATATTTTTTATTCGCATCGCCCAGATCCCGAAACGCCAATTGAAGAAACCATGCAGGCTTTAGACTACGCGGTAAGAAGCGGAAAAGCCTTGTATGTTGGAATCAGTAATTATTCGGCAGAACAAACAAGAGTTGCAGTTGATGTTTTAAAACAATTGGGAACGCCATGTTTGATTCATCAGGCAAAATATTCAATGTTAGAGCGTTGGGTAGAAAACGGTTTGCTAGATGTTCTCGAAGAAAAAGGAGTAGGCTGTATCGCGTTTTCACCTTTGGCACAAGGACTTTTGACAGATAAATACCTAAACGGAATTCCCGAAAACTCCAGAGCACATAACCCAAACGGACATTTGAAAGAAGATGAGGTTACACAGGAACGCATTCAAAAGTTAGTGCAGCTAAATGAAATTGCGCAGAACAGAAATCAATCTTTAGCACAAATGGCTTTGGCATGGTTGCAAAAAGACAAACGAATTACGTCGGTTTTAATTGGAGCAAGTTCTGTACGTCAATTAAATAATAATATTGATTGTTTACAAAGCATGGAATTTAAACAAGATGAATTGAATGCGATTGAAAAGATATTATCTTAATTTCCAATACATAATCTAAACTGGACTGAAGTCCAGCCCTACAATATAATTTGTTCCTTCGGAACTGTAAAAGAGCCTTTGGCTCGATCCATATTGTAGAGCTGGACCTTAGTCCAGTTTTTTTTGTGGGATTAAAAAATCGTAAACCCGACAGGTTTTAAAAACATGTCGGGTTTGAAAAAGCATAGAATACGGATTTTCTATTTATTTTATAATCATTGCCAAACCGCCACCACTTGCCAATTTATATTTTAATTTCGTGTTAGAATCAACCGTAATAATTTCTCTTTTATAATCGTTTGCAGCTTTATCAGCATTTAATCCATCAGAGAAAATTTCAGCTTCGAATTTTTTGCCTTTTTCAAGGAAAGAAAAATCAATTGTAATTTCTCGTGAATCCCAGTTGGTGATCGAGCCTAAATACCAAGTGTTTGCTTTTCTTCTGGCAATTGTTACGAACTTTCCAACTTCGCCATTTAAGGAAACTGTTTCATCAAAAGTAGTCGGAACTTTAGCAATAAAATTAGTGCATTCCTGTTCCTTCATATAAGCCGTTGGGCTGTCGGCCATCATTTGCAAAGGCGCTTCAAAAATGGTGTACAATGCCAGCTGATGACATCTCGTTCCCTGACTTACCGGATTAGAATGACTCGGTTTGAATTCGCTTTTGGTAGCATTCCGCATTGCGCCCGGTGTGTAATCCATTGGCCCGGCCATCATTCTGATAAATGGAATTGTTGTATCGTATAATGGAACATCGTCGTTTGGCGTCCATTTATTGTTTTCTAATCCTTTTACGCCTTCAAAATTTAGAATATTTGGAAAAGTTCTCTGAATTCCTGTTGGTTTGTACATACCGTGAAAATCCAAAAGCAATTTATGATTGGCTGCTTTTTGTGCAATATCATAAACGGAATTCACCATTTTGGCATCGTCACGATCTATAAAATCAACTTTAAAACCTTTGATTCCGAGTTTAGCATAATTTTCAAAAATGCCATCAATGTTATTATTTAACGCCATCCACGAACTCCACAAAATAATACCAACGTTTCGTTCTTTCGCGTAGGCGATTAAAGCTTCGAGATCAACATTAGGATTGTGTTTCATAATATCTGTTTCTACACTCCAACCTTCATCCAAAACCACATATTCTACTTTGTTTTTTGATGCAAAATCAATGTAATATTTATAAGTCTGCGTATTGATTCCGGCTTTGAAATCAATATTATAAATATTCCAGTCATTCCACCAGTCCCAGGCAACTTTTCCGGGTTTAATCCACGAAACGTCTTTTATTTTTGCTGGTTCAGATAATTTCTGTACCATATCATTATTGGCTAACGCCGAATCATTTTCAGAAATCACAATTGCTCTCCACGGAAAAGTTCTCGCTCCTTTGGTTTTAACCAAATAATCAGCTCTTTCGGTAATTAGTTTGTTGAGGTTGTTAAATCCACCGTTTGTTTCTTTTAACGGATATTTAGAAAAGCGTGATTCAAAACCAGATTTAGAACTATTATTCGTTATAAATAAACCCGGATAATCTTCTAAATTCGCCTCAAGAAAAACCGCTTTTTTATGGTTTTTATAATCAATTAAAAATGGTAAAAACGCCAAAGTATCTTTTGCAAATTCACTGATTTTTTTGTTCTCATAATGCGCTTCAAACGAAGAAATATAAAGATCTTTCGGATTTCTTAAATCACGAACGTATGGCATCAAAGAATTATAATCCTGATCGAAATTCAAAATAACTTCTTCAGATATTGCTGTAATTTCTTTTTTCTTTCTGGTAATAAAACGATACGCAGCGCCATCATCAAAAACACGATATTCAATACTAAAATCATTTTTAAAATCTAAAACCAGTTGATTGTATTTATTTTGAACCGATTTCTTTTTGTAAAACGGAGTTTCAAATGAAGCATCAACACTTTCTTTTTTCGAATTTATAACTACAGCATTTTTTCCTAAAACAGTATTTCCTTCTAAAGTCATAGACATTTCAGAAGGTGCCAAAATCAAATCTTTTTCATGTGAAATAGTCCACGAAATTTTATCATTTACAGTAATTTTAATTTCAATTTTTCCATCAGGAGATTTTAAAATAAAGTCTTGTTTCTTTTGCGAAAAAGAAAGGTTTAAGAAAAAGAAACAAAAAAGAACAAATAGATTTTTCATATTGGAATATTTTTCACCATATAAGTGATATAAGTTCATTTAATTAATAGCGCAAAGTTCAGCTTATAATCTCTTAAATGAACTTATATGGTTTAAAATTTTAACTACTTCAATTGTTTATTGTATTTTTTCACAATTTCCAAAGTCGATTTATCTCCATTAAAAACAGAATTTAAACCCTGCGGTTCTTGCGGAGGATCTGTTGTTAGCGGTTCGCCGGGATTCCATTTTCCAGTTTCGTTGACTGCTTTTCCTTCGCCACCGTATCCCCAGAAATTTGCTGCTTGTAACGGACCGCCATTTTTATGACTTTCTAGAACTCTTCCAAAAATATAACTGTAAAACTGATCGCGATAAACAGAAGAAGCTCCCGCATTCAAATTTTCATTTTCTCTTGGTAAACCAAATTCTTCAATAATAATCGGTCTTTTTAAATTATTAGCAACCTTAATATGATCGTCAATATATTTTCCTGCATTTTCGATTGTTTTTGGTATTGTGGCTTCAGCGTTTTCTGCTTTAAACCAATTCCAGTTTTTAGGCCAAATATGCATCGTCAAATAATCGATATTCGTATTCTGGTGTGTGCGTTCAAAAATTTCCATGCTGTCATTCGAACTGTTTTTTCCCTCAGAACCGGTCGAAACCAAGTGGTTTTTATCTAAACTATCAATTAAATCGACAATATTGTTTAGCCAAATTGTAAATTTCTTTTCATTTTCAACCGTAAAAAGTCTTGGTTCATTCCCAACCTGCCACGCCATAACGGTGTTGTCTTCGTTGTATTTCTTTTTAGAATATTGATTTGTTCTTCCAATAATAAATTTCACATGTTCTTCCAGAGCTTTCATACAAGGTTCACAACTATGAAATTGCTCTGTATACGACATAAATTGAGGCCAGGTATTTGGAGCAATATTCGGAACCGGAATTGTGCCTTTGCCATTCCACTCCAGATATTGCGACATTCCGCCAGACCATTCCCAGTTATTCGTCAAATACAAAACCGCATACATTTTACGTTTGCTCATTTCAGCAATCAAAAAATCCAATCCGTCAAGCAAATCATCATCATATTTTCCCTGCTCGTATTGTAGCGCCGGTCGAACCGTAAAATCGTATTTTCCACCATCGGCACCAACCAGAATACGCAAATTATCAATACCATTTTTTTGCATGAAATCCAGTTCGCGAAGCAATCTTTTTCGGTCGCCCACTTTTTTTGAAGCCAGCAAACTTCCGTACCAATAATTGGTTCCAATGTAGGCATATGGTTTGTCGCCTTTATAAAATTGCGTTCCTTTTACCGTAATTCTTTCCTGCGCATTACAAGCGACTACAGAAAAAATTAAAGCTAATCCGAAGGTTTTTAAAAATGTGTTTTTCATTATTATCTTTTTTAGGAGCTATTTCCTGCTATCCGTTACAATCTTTTGTTCCATTTCATTTCACAAAAGGATTTTCACTTCTATCAGGGCTATGGCTTTAGGTTTCATAAGAAGTTCTTTTTTGTCAGTTTCGTTAATTGATTCCAATTCCACTGTTTTGTCATTCCGAGGAACGAGGAATCTCCGCAAGTAACTCCATCCAGAGAATCGCCAATCTTTGTCGAGCTTCTTACGAAGATTCCTCGTTCCTCGGAATGACAAAAAAAGACAAAAAATAAGAATAAATCTGTGTAAATTAGTTTTAATCCGTCAAATCCGCGTGCTATTTCTGTACTAATTTACTTCGGCAATTCATACATTTTCGGCAACGAATTCACCAATGCCGATTTTGGCTTTGTTGCAAATGTTTTAAAATCAGCTGCATTCGAAACAGAACCATTCGGGACATAATAGCCGTCAGTGTTGTTATTCCAGAACATTACATAACTGATTTCTACGCTATTTGATGTTAACGCACTATATAAATAATACGAAAACCAATCCGTTATAGGCGAATTAGAACTTGTAACGCGAAAACCAGTTTCTGACAAAGCGGCGATTTTTACTTTCGTTTTTGCTATATCAGAAATAGTTTTTAGTTTCAAATTTGCTTTTGCAGCTCCGGCAGAACCTTGATTGTCAAAATCTCCGTAATTATCCATTGCCAGAATATCTACATATTTATCTCCTGGATATCGGCTTAAATAATTGGTTTCTGTAGTATAGGAGTTGTCAGGCGAAAATGCATATAAAATGTTGTGAACGCCTTTTGTGTTTTTCAAATAATCAACCGTAAATTGATATGCGGTTTTGTATTCATCGGGGGTACAAAAATTAGCGCCCCACCAAAACCAGCTTCCGTCAAATTCATGAAACGGCCTGAAAATTATCGGAATCAATTCTCCATTTGCGCCTTTTAAATTTAAAACAACGCTGGCAACTTTATCGAGTTTTTTCTTGTACCATTCGTGATTTGCTCCGCCAGGCAAAATACTTTTAAAAGCAGTGGTTTTTTGTTCCGATGACATATCGGCAGCATAAAAAGAATCTTCATTGTTAGGTTCTCTCAAATGCCAGCTAAAAGTATTTATCATGCCTTTGGCGTAAGCAATTTTCACATCATTTGTAATTTTTATTTCTTGCTGATAAAACCAGTTATCAGCCTGATTATTGTTGTTTTTATCGGTAATAAACATAAAATCAGAGCCTAAAACGGCTGGATCAAAACCTGTATTTTTCTTAATGTCAGAGTCGCCTGCAACATCTTGGTAAAAACTATTAAAAGCATCTTGCTGACCAATGGCAACTTTTGTTTTTGCAAGATTTTTTAAGTTATAAAATAAAGCTATAGTTTCTTTTGTAGCATTAGCATCAACCATATAATTGGTAACATTTTGCGTTGTCAAAGCATCATCCTGTGTAGGAGGATCTACTATAATTTCATTTTCTGCTTCTTTATCCGAAGAACAATTTATAAAAGGCAAAACAAAAAGACTTAAACATGCTATTTTGAGAAAAGTACTTTTCATTTTTATGCTGTTTTAATGCGGTGAATAAGTTCCATACAAGCCCGGCTATTATGATACGGACATTTCCAGAATCCGGCTTTGTCTTTTTCAATCAGGGAATTATCGCGATAAATACCCCAAAACCATTCGCCATTTTTAGTGTCCAGAATGTGGTTTTTTATAAAATCCCAGTTTTTCAAAACTATATCTAAATAAATTTCATTTCCTGTTAATTGATAAGCGTTGTAAAAGCCAATTAAAGCTTCGGCCTGAACCCACCAGTGTTTTTCGGCAATTAGTTCATTCTTTTCGGGATCAAATTCGTACCATAAACCGCCGTCAGTATCTAAACCTTCTTTGGTCACTTCTGCCATTTGAATGGCGTGTTTTTTGTAATTGGCGATTAAAGTTTCATCTTCAGAAATTTCGGCGCATTGCAGCAAAAGCCACGCTGCTTCGATGTCATGACCGTATGAAATCACATCTGGTTTTTCGATCCAGTTTTCATCAAAAAACAAACGTAAATGTCCGGTTTCGGTATTGATGAAATGTTCTTCTATAGTTTGTAATAATTCGATAATATCGTTTTGAAGGGCTTTGTCCTTCCAAACTTTAAACAAATTTGCATATGCCTCAACAATATGCAAATGTGTGTTCATTGTTTTCTTTTCGTTGGCATCTTTTTCACTCAAACGCAAATCATCGATAGATTGCCAATCTCTTGTAAAAGCTTCCAGATAACCTTTGTTTATTGGGTCGTAACTATTCTTTTTTATTCTTAAATATAAATTTATGGCTATTGCCAAAGCTTTTTCATCTTTAGAGATAGCATAATATTCAGATAGTCCGTAAATGGCAAAAGCTAAAGCGTAGATTTGATTTTTTGTATCCTTTGGTGATTTATCAACATTGATACTCCAAAATAATCCGCCAAATTCAATATCATAAAAATAAGCTGAAAGAAACTCAAAAGCGCGTTTTGCGATCTCTTTATGCTCTTCATTTTTTGTGATTTGATAACTTGATGAAAACGACCACAAAATTCTGGCGTTTAAAACAGAACCTTTTTCTGCATCTTCAATAACATTTTCATCGTTATCAATCTGACCAATAAAACCACCATTTTTAGTATCGATTGAATTTTTCGACCAATAGTCTAAAATTGAATCCAATTCAGCTGATAATTCGGTTTTAAGTTGCTTTAGTTTTGTTGACACGGTGAATTATATTGCGTTATTTTTTTCAATTTGATTGATGATCGTTTTTACAGAACCTGCAGAAATAAAAGTATCTGCGGGAGCATTGGTCACATAATCAACTAATTTTTCTACAGATGAAACAGCAACGTGCATTCTCGTATCAGATGATGCGTAGTATACATAAACAGTTCCATCAGTATCTTCAATCCATCCGTTTGAAAATAAAACATTCGATACATCGCCAACTCTTTCAATGCCTTCTGGCCCCATAAAATGACCTGCCGGAACATGTGTTACTTTTGTAATATCGTTTAAATCTGTCATAAACATATAAAGAGTGTAGCGTAATCCTGCAGCGGTATTACGAACGCCATGTGCGAGATGCAACCAGCCTTTTTCTGTTTTGATAGGAGCTGGGCCAAGACCATTTTTCAATTCGTAAATGGTATGATATTGTTTTCCGAAGATGATTTTTTCATCCTTTACAATTGGGTTTGTCATATCTTCAACATAACCTAAGCCAATTCCGCCACCGGCACCAACATCAATAAAGCCATCTTGCGGACGTGTGTATAAAGCATATTTTCCGTTTACGAATTCAGGATGTAAAACCACGTTGCGCTGTTGTCCGGTATTTGAAATTAAATCGGGCAATCTTTCCCAATTTACTAAATCTTTTGAGCGCACGATTCCGGCATTGGCTACAGCCGAACTTGTATCGCCTTTTGGTGCTTTTGGATCTTTTCTTTCGGTACAAAAAATACCGTAAACCCAACCGTCTTCATGATTGATCAAACGCATATCATAAACGTTGGTGTCCGGTTCTTCAGTTTGTGGAATTACACATGGTTTTTCCCAGAACTTAAAATTATCGATACCGTTTGGACTTTCCGCTATAGCGAAAAAAGATTTTCTGTCTATTCCTTCTACACGAACGGCCAGTAAATATTTTCCGTTCCACTTGATGGCTCCGGCATTAAAAGCGGCATTCATGCCAATTCGTTCCTGTAAAAACGGATTTGTTTTTTCGTTGAGGTCAAAACGCCAGTTTAATGGTACGTGAGCTGCAGTCACAACCGGGTTTTTGTAACGTTCATATATCCCGTTTCCAGCCTGATCCTGAGGCTTATTTTTTTGCTCAATCAGTGTTGTATGTTCTTTTTCTAATGCTATTTTTCTGTCTTGAAAAATAGTCGAAGATGTTATTGTAGTCATATAAATCGATTTCTGTATCCGTAATATTTTAATTTGTCAGGTCTCTTTTTTCATTTAAATCCTGTTCGATCGTTTGAAGTTTTTCTTCAGATAAAGGATAGAAAAAAATAAAAGCGACTGATATAAATGCTGCCAGAGCAGGAAGTATGCTTAACATTAATTGAATTCCGTTTTGGGTGGCAACGGTTTGTTCTACATTGGCCTGAAAACCAAAATACCCTAAAAGCCATCCGGCTCCCGCACCGCCAATTGTCCAGCCAAATTTTTGTGACATTGAGGAGGCAGAAAAAACCAAACCTGTCGCTCTTCGGCCTTGTTTCCACTCCGAATAATCGGCACTATCTGCATACATAGACCAGATTAACGGGAAAATACAACCTGCGCAAATGCTGATTAAAATCTGGAAACTCATGATTAAGAAAACATCTTCTTTTCCGAAGAGATAGAAAACTAAACTTAAAAGTGCAGCCAATGCCATTGCGCCCAGAAAGGTTTTCTTTTTGCCAATTTTATTTGCAATTGGCGTTGCAATTATAACTCCTATGATATTTGCTGCTTGCCCTAAAACCAAATAAATAGAAGTTGGTGTCATATGAAAATCGGTTCCGAAAAGTGAAAAATCAAAGTTTACACTGCTGCTTACATAATATTTAAAGTAATAAACGGCCGCTCCATCACGAATGGAATTGAAAACCAGAGCACCAATTCCGGCTCCGAGTAAAATCCACCAGGGTTTATTTTGTAGTAGATCTTTTAAGTCTTCTTTTAAATTCGCCTGTTCATCACCAATTGGTTTTACTCTTTCTTTGGTAAAGAAAAAACATCCCCAGAAAAAAGCGGTTGTTATAACTCCAAAAACGGAAATTGTTGCCAGCCAGCCTGTTTTGGAGTTTAGGCTTCCGCCGAAATATTGTACTAAAGGTTCGATTAACCAAAGTGCCAAAAGACTTCCGCCAAAGGCAAAAACCATTCTGTAAGATGATAAAGTGGTTCTTTCTTTTCGGTCAGAGGACATTACGCCCAAAAGGGATGCATATGGCACATTGATTAATGAATAAATCATCATCATTGCGGAATATGTCACGTATGCGTAGATTATTTTTCCTTTTTCGTCAAAATCAGGTGTGTAAAAAGTTAATACGCCAATTACGGCAAAAGGCACGGCAACCCATAATAAATAGGGCCTGAATTTTCCCCATTTGCTTTTTGTTCTGTCGGCAATGATTCCCACAATCGGATCAAAACAGGAATCCCAGATTCTGGTAATCAAAAACATGGTTCCTACAACGGCAGGCGCCAATCCGAAAACATCGGTATAGAAAAATAAAAGATACATACTGAAAATTTTCCAGAACATGGATGATGCGGCATCTCCAAGACCGTAACCTATTTTTTCTTTTAAACTAATTTTATCGTGCATTTAGGTCTTTTTTTATGGTTGTGGTTAGATTTGGTTAGTTGTTTTAATGTTTCTGTGTGTTGAATTTTTAGCACGTGGATGACGCGGATTTAAGCGGATTTTTAATTTTTAATTCTCAATTTTTATTGATATCCTTCTCAAATAAAGTTTTGTCCAAATTATAAAAATCAACAAAATCTTTCTCACTTATTTGTCCGGTATAGGGTGCGTAATAATGCATTTTTTGTTCTTTTTCCTGCCAGCCGTGATTTCGCCATAATAAAACATACGATATTTTATAATCCCCAATGGCTTTAAGTAAAGTTCCTGTCCACCATTTTGGATCAGGAATTGCTTCATAACCAGCCTCTGCAACAGCAATTAATTTGTGCTTTTCAATACCAATTTCGTTAATGATTTTCAACTGATTTTGAACTTCGGTGATGAATTTTTGCCCCTCTTTGTCGTCATTATTCTGATAAGAATCAAAGCTTATCATATCTGCGTAATTGTCTCCGGGATAATGAGCTAAAAAATCTTCTTTTGTGTTGAAACTGCTTGTGTTGTAGACATAAATTAAGTTGTGAACGCCCTTTTTCTGTAAATATTCAAAGGTAAATTTCCATGCAGCTTTAAATTCTTCCGGCGTGCAGTTTCCTTTTCCCCACCAAAACCAACCGCCGGTAAGTTCGTGATAGGGTCTAAAAAGAACTGGAATGTTTTTCCCTTTTTTATCTTTTAAGGATAACAAATAAGCGGCTGCTTTATCCAGCCAAACGGTAAATTTTTGATTATTTTCCCCGCCTGGTAAAATTGTTTTCAATGAATTTGGTGTGTTATCCCAGGCACTTTTTCCTGTTGCAGGATTGTCAAAATGCCAGCTTATAGTTGTAATTCCGCCTCTTTGGTGACTTTCTTCTATATATTGCTTCATTTTGGTAAATGGAATTCCGTCTATATTATTAGGGCTGTCTTTTTCCAGCCCTGCCAAATCCCAGCCATAAACTCCGGGGTAATCTCCAACAACATCTTTTATATCGCTTCTGTCATCTTCATATTTCCATTTTACACCATACGCGAGATCGTCCTGATGCCCAAAAAGAAATCCTTTCTGACTTAGTTTATTGAGTTTTTTGTATAGAAAAACGGTTTCAGGTGTTGCTTTATGATCTGAAAGTGACAAATTAGTATTAGCCTTATTATTTTGAGAAGAACAAGAACCGCCTATAAATACTGCAATTATTAAGGTTATTATGTTTTTTTTCATTTTAGAGTTTAGTTGTTTTCCTGTAATATGATATAAAAAGGTAAATTAATAATGACTTTTTTATAATTCAATTTTCGATCTTTAATTTGATATTGTTTTTTATATAAAATTATTAAAACTTTAAAAAGATATATTATTAAAAATGATTAATGTTTATTATTGATGTTGTTTTTGAAATAATGATAATTCTATTTTTCAAAGATAAACGGATGTTTATAGTCTATTTAATATTATTTTATCAATTATATATCATATTATTGCAAATAAAAAATTGAGTGTCATTTTTATAAAACAGTTTTCAGGATGAGTAATGCTAAGAATTTTTACAGAGAAATTGCTCCGCTTTCTGCGGGAGACAGCTTTTTGGTGTTTGACAGAGTAAAAGATAATTTTGATTTTCCGGTGCATTATCATCCGGAATTTGAGATCAATTTTATTTTAAACGGAAAAGGAGTGAAGCGTGTTGTTGGAGATAATATTGAAGAAATTGACAATGTTGAACTGGTTTTGATTGGTCCCAATTTATATCACGGTTGGGAGCTTAGTAAGTGCACGAGTAAAAAAATACATGAAATTACGATTCAGTTCCATAATGATTTATTTCATGAATCTTTATTGTCGAGACGAATTATGAATCCGATCCGTGATATGTTTAATCGATCGATTCATGGTATTTTATTCTCTAAAAAAGTTACTGAAGAATTAACGCCAAGACTAGTAAAACTCTCAAAACTAGATGGTATGGACTACTTTTTGGAAATTACTTCTTTATTATATGATCTGGCAAATTCAAGAAATCAGCGTCTGCTTTCTACTTATACAGTAGATTATGATACGTTTGATGATTATGATAAAATGAAATTGGTTTATGAATATGTGCAGAAACATTTTGCCGAAAAGATCACTTTAGAGGATGTTGCTAATGTTGCGAGCATGTCTATTATTTCATTTAACCGCTTTATTAAAAAGCGCACCGGAAAAACTTTTGTCAATTACATAAATGATATTAGGATAGGATATGCAGCTCGCTGGCTTGTAGAAAAAGACATGAGTGTTTCTGAAGTTGCCTTTAAATCAGGCTTTAACAATATTGCCAACTTCAATCGTAGTTTTAAAGCTACTAAAAATTGTACACCAAGTCAGTATAGGGAAGATTTTTCTGGATTAAAGCGAATTTTATAGTGATACTTTTTTTGCACAAACAAATATTATTTTTAACGAAAACGTTTGCATTTCGCTCATTCGTTAATTTTTATTTATAATTTCAAGTTGTTTAAGGGTAAGTCATTGCGAATAATGTAAAAAAGATTCATTTTATTTTTCATATATGTTTTTTTAAAGCGCTATAGTAAAAATATTATCATCAAATGATATAATACTATTAATTTAATCGTTTCTTGTGTTATAGATTTGTTAAATAATTTAGAAAGTAAACCACAACCCTTTATTACTGAATTATGAATAACAAATTTAAACTAACCAAACATTTATTATGAAAAGACTAATGACTAACTTCATTCATTGGAACGCTAACCACAGATTAGTTCCTTTGATTTTATTCTTGTTACTGACATGTAATTTTGTTACGGCTCAGGTAAAAGTAACAGGAATAGTTTCTGATGCTCAGGGACTTTCTATACCCGGAGCCAATATAATGGTCGTAGGAAGTAAAATTTCTGCCTCTACAGATTTTGATGGAAATTATTCTATTGATGTGCCTGCAAATTCAAATATTTCGGTTTCATTTATTGGATACGTTTCCCAAACTATAAACGTTAAAAGCGGAGGTAAAATAAATGTTGTTCTAAAGCTTAGTGCTGAAGATTTGCGTGAAGTACTTGTAAACGTAGGATATAGAAGCCAGAAACGAAAAGATGTTGCGGGTTCAATTTCTACTGTAACAGCCAAAGATTTTAAAGATTCCCAACAAGTTACGGTAGAACAATTATTGCAAGGACGAGCTGCAGGTGTTGTAGTTACAAATAACTCTGGCAGGCCGGGAGGAAATGTTTCTGTAAAAATTCGTGGTGCTGCCTCTTTAGGCGGATCAAATGAACCTTTGTATATTGTAGATGGGCTTCCTATTTCAGGAGATGCAACAAATCAGTCAACTGGAGGAACAATTGTAAGTGGTTATATAGGTACAAATACAGGTTCTGTAACCAATAGTCCGCTGGCTTTTTTGAATCCTAGTGATATTGAAACCATGGATATTTTAAAAGATGCCGGAGCAACTGCAATTTATGGTTCAAGAGCTTCAAACGGAGTTGTAATTATTACGACTAAAAGAGGTAAAAAAGGTACAGGAAAAATAACTTATGACACAGCACTTTCTACTCAAAAGGTTACGAGATTGCTGGATACAATGAATTTAAGCCAATACGCCACACAGCAAAATGCATTGGCAAGTTATTATGGTGTTGCGCCTAGAGATGAGTTTGCAGTACCTTCTGTTTTGGGTAGTGGGACAAACTGGCAGGACGAAATATACAGAACTGCTTTAATGAACAGTCACCAATTGTCTTTTTCAGGAGCAAAAGATAACAATAATTATTATATTTCTGGTGGATATTTAAATCAGGAAGGTGTTGTTATTGGATCTGATTTTAAAAGATATACTTTTAAAACTAATCTGGAATCAAAGGTAAAAGATTGGTTAACAATGGGCGTTTCTATAACAGCTGGTATAACAAATCAAAATATAACTATCGAAGGCTATAGCGATGGTATTATTGGTACTACAATATTATCGACTCCTGATGTTGCAGTTAAAAATTTAGACGGAACTTATGCTGGTCCGCCAAAAGACGGATCACAGGGAGCCTGGATTAATCCGGTTGCAAGTACTTTGATGAATACCAATAAATTGGTTCAAAAGAATTTTCAGGGTAATTTTTATTCAACCATTAGATTGGCAAAAGGATTGGATTATCGTTTTGATTTTGGTGGTTCTACCAATATTCAAAATTTTGATGGATTTCAACCTACTTATACATGGGGAGCAGCTGTAAATAAAGTTAATCATCTTCAGGAAAGAGCGAATACCTGGTATGGTTTAACGCTTAAAAATATGTTGACGTACAATACTTCTTTAGGAAAACATAATTTTACTTTAATGGGTATTCAGGAAGCAAACGATTCTCATTGGTTTGGCGGAAGCCAGTCTATAAGCGGATTGTTAAGTAATGATGTACACTCTATAAACCTTGGAGATCAAAAGACTTTGGTAGCGAGCGAATATAAAGGTGCAAATGCTTTGTACTCTTTTGCAGGTTCTCTTAACTATAATTATGACAATAAATATTATTTACAGGCTACAATAAGAGCTGACGGCAGTTCTAATTTTGCCGAAGATAAAAGATGGGGTTACTTTCCTTCGATTTCAGGATTTTGGAAATTGTCTAATGAGAAATTCATGGAAGGAACAAAAGACTTTGTAGATAATATTAAATTGAAAGCAAGTTATGGAGAAACAGGAAACCAAAATATTAGCGGCGGATTATACGCTTCTAACATCCAAACCATTAAATCGGCTTTAGGAAATTTCTTTACAGCAGGTAATATTGCAAATCCTGATTTGACATGGCAAACGGCAGAAGATACCAATCTGGGATTAGAGTTTAGTTTGTTTAAATCTAAATTGAATGCAAGTGTAGATGTATATAGAAAACAATCATCAGGATTTTTGTTTGTATTGCCTTTGCCAACTTATGTTACAGGTTTAGAACAATATCAAGGTGGTTTGGCGGCTCCTACAGTAAACTTAGGAAGTTTAAGAAATCAAGGTATCGAAGCTACTTTAAAATATTCTAACAATTTTAGTAAAGATTTTTCTTGGGATGCTACGGTTACATTCGCAAAAAACAACAATAAATTATTAAGTCTGGTTGATAACTTTGACTTAATTAAAGATGTTCAGGTTAATGGTTATACCACAAAAACGGTAACAAAAAGTGAAGTTGGTCAGCCAATAGGTCAGTTTTACGGCTATCAAACGGTTGGAATTATCAGAACAAATGAGCAATTGGCAAATGCACCAATTCCATTTACAGGAAACAAAGCAGTAAAAAGTGTTTTGGGAGATGTTGAGTATGTAGATCAAAACAAAGACGGATTGATTGATGAAAAAGATTTGACTTATATTGGAAATCCGGCACCTAAATTTACTTATAATTTCTCGAATTCATTTAGATACAAAAATCTTGATCTTACCATTTTCCTTACAGGATCTCAAGGTAATAAAGTAATGAACCTTACCAGAAGAGCTGCTACAAAAAATCAGCGTTTATATGAAAACCAATTGGCTGAAGCTGCTGATTTTTGGACACCGGATAATCCGAATGCTAAATATCCGAGACCTGATGGCGGAGACGGACATCCAAATATTGCAATTTCTGACCGTTATGTTGAAGATGGTTCTTATTTGAAAATTTCGCAATTAACTTTCGCTTACAGCTTACCATCGGATGTTATTTCTAAAACTAAATTAAGTAAACTTAGATTTTATGCAAGTGTTCAAAATTTATACACTTTCACAAAATACACGGGTTATGATCCGGAGATTGGAGATTATAACCAAAATGCTTTATTGAGCGGTATTGATTCCGGACGTTACCCAACGAACCGAACAATTACTTTAGGAATGAATGTAGAATTTTAATAAAACGATTATGAAAATATATAAAATAAATTTTAAAAGCGTAGCGCTTTGCGTTTTGCTTACTTTATCTGCTTCATGTAGTGAAGATTATTTAGATCGACCTACCCAGGATGGTTATGTAAGTGATAACTTTTATACATCAGATGAACAAGTTCAGCGTACTACTTATGGAATGTATGGAAGAATGTGGGCGCCATTTTTCACAAAATGTTTTTTTGCACTTTCAGAAATGTCTTCGGGAAATTGCTGGTCGAATGTTGACGGAAATGAAGTTATTCAGTTTAAATTAACTTCTGATAGTTATATATTATCAGATCCGTGGAGATCATGTTTTGGAGTCATTGCACAATCAAATGATTTGATTAATAATTTAAATAATAATGCTAAAGCTGGTGTAAGCCCTGATGTAATTAAAAATACAATTGCAGAAGCGCATTTTTTCAGAGCAATTTCTTATTTCTATTTAGTGCGTTTATTTGGTCCTGTGCCAATTATTGAGGATAATTTAGCACTTGCAAAAAATCCGTTGGTAAACAATAACAGAATTGAAGATGTATATAAGTTCATTGAAAATGATTTAAAATATGCAGCAGCAAATCTTAAAGCAAAAGTTAGAGCCAGAGGCGCAAGTTCAGAAAATGTTTTTGTTTCTCAGGGAACTGCTGAAGCATTTTTGGCAAAGATTTATCTTTATCAAAAAGATTATCCAAATGCAAAAACAATGGCAGAAAAAGTAATTAATTCTGGCGAGTTTGCACTTGTACCAAATTATTCAGATTTATTTTTAACAAGCAAAAACAATAACGAAGAGTCTATTTATTCATGGCAATGGTCTGGTGCTGTAAATGAGTATCAGGCAGGGAACCCATCGAATGTGCAATATGGTTTGGAAATTTTAAACAATGCATCTTATGGAGCTGTTTACGTTCCTTCAAATGATATTCAGGAAGCATTTGAAACCGGAGATGTAAGAAGAAAAGAATCTTATATGATTTACGGTGACACATATCCTGGAATGCAAGGAGACGGCGTTGTTGGTTTCACCCTTGATAAAACAAAATATCCAAACGCTTTGGATGCAACAGGCGCGGCAGTAAAAAAATATGTTGTAGGTGAGGCTACCGGAGAAACGGGACCTGCAGACAACTGGGCGTCTATGAGTAATTGTAATTATATCATGCGTTACGCTGATCTTTTATTAATTCATGCCGAAGCAATTATGGCAGGTGCAGATGAAACTAATAATGCTGCTGCAAAAGCATCTTACAATCTTGTTAGAAAAAGAGCAGGTTTGAGCGAATTAGATGCAAATACACCTTTGACACATACAGGTTTATTTCATGAAAGAAGAGTTGAATTTGCTTTTGAGGGAGAGTACTGGTATGATTTAGGCAGATTACCAAGAGCAGAGGCAATTGATATTATTTCGAAACAAGACAGAGGTTCGGATTATGAAGGAGTAAAACATTATACGCCGGTAGAAACAGATTTTATTTTTCCTAAACCAGCAAATGATGTTAGAAAAAATCCAAAATTAAAAGAAGCTCCGGTTCCTTATGTTTTTAAATAAACTTTAAAGAAAACAATTATGAAAAATCTAAAAAATATAATGTTGTTGAAGTTTTATTTTCTGGCTTCAATTTTAATCTTACTAAGTGCTTGCTCCAATGATGATGGAGGTTCATCGGGTACTTTAGCCGTTACCGGAATTAGCAAATCAGTTATTGATGATCCTTTAATAGAAGGTGACAGGCAAGTTGATGTACCTACTGATGTCATTAATGCAGGAAATACCTATATTATTAGAGGTTCCGGTTTTGCAACTTTAAAATCGATTTCTTTTAATGGTTTAGAATCTACTTTTAATCCAACTTTTGTTACTGATAATGCTATTGTAGTTAGTGTAGATCAAAAAACACCGTATTACAATGAAATGGACGAATTAAAAATCGTAACCAACATTGGTACATTAGTATATAATGTAAAAATAAGACCTCCATTTCCTAATATTAATGGATTTCCAATTAACCCAAATCCAGGTGATATTATTACCATAACAGGAGAATATTTTCTTAGACCTGTAGTTAATTTTGGCACTACTACTGTAGAGCCAATATCTTCTACGTTGACAGAAATTAAAGTTCAGGTTCCAAATGATATCCAATATAAAAACTTATCAATAACGAATGTTTCAGGAACTACTGTTGCTTCGCAATCTTTTGGAAGCGCTATTTACGATGATGCTTATACTTCGATAAAAGCATATGATGGTTTATGGAATGCTGCCGATGGTTATAATGTAGCTTATGATAAAGATGCTAAGCAAGGAACTAAAAGTATTCAATGGAAAGCTGGCGGATGGAATGGTTTGTATGTTGGTATCGACAAAACTAAGGTGGATATGACTAAATACAAGGGTATTAGGATTAATTTAAAAGGAGAAAAAACAGGAACAGCGAATATGATCGTAAACGGAAATTATGGCGCAACATTCAGTTTAGCATTCAAAACAGATTGGACTTATATTGAAATTCCTTTTAGTGCAGTGGGAAATCCAACAGAAATAACAGAAATTACGTTTCAGGAGTCTGGAAATTTTGGAGGAAATACAATTCTTATTGATGATTTTGGTTTTGTCTTAAAATAATAATTTAAAAACTTTCTAATGATTTTCATTTATTGAATTGGAATCTTTTAGAAAGTGATTTAATATCAAAAATAAACTTATGAAAATAATATATAAAATTAAGCAAATTGCAATGTGTTTGTGTTTGGTTGCCATGGCGGCTTCATGCGACGATTCACTGCCGGATGTTGGTGGCGCAGAGCAGAATTATAATTCGGTTTACGGCTTACTTAAAGCAAATACGAATCTAAGTCTTTATTATAAAGCAATTGGATTAACAAAATTAGAGACAACATTAGATACCGCAGATAGTTTTACCTTTTTTGTGCCAACAGATGCCGCATTTGAAGCATTTCTTGTAAAAAACGGTTATGTAAATACACTTGGTTATCCTGATATTAATCTCGTTCCTGTCGATGTTTTAAAACAAATCGTTTTAAGTCATGTTGTAAAAGGAGTCAAAAAACGAGTAGGAAAGTTAACAGGAGTTGAGGCAGATTATCTGGAAACGGGCCAATTAACAACATTGGCAAACCTCGCAAATTCAGATTTATACTTACTTGATGTAAAAGTTGAAGAAGGTGTTCTAAAAGTTAATGGTTCTGATAAAGCAGCAGTTGGTCTGGATTATTATGGAACAAATGGATTTGTACATGTTCTGGATAATGTCATTTCATTAATTCCTCCATCACCATCAATTACAAGTGTTTCGCAGGCTTTTGCTTCTCCTGGTGATGTTTTAATACTTAATGGAGCCAATTTTGTAAATGTAACTTCAGTGAAATTTGGAGAAGAAGAGGCTACATTCAAAACAGTTTCAAACTCAAAAATTGAGGTTACTGTTCCTGCTGATTTTGGATCTTATGCACTTATAAAGGTACAAACTGCTTTTGGTACCTCAAATACGGCCACTGTTGGAGTTAAATTTTTACTTTACGGAGATGATTTTTCAGGATCTGCAACACCAGAATCTTCTGGAGGCTGGGGAGGATCTTCTGATTTTCAAAGTACAGTAAAAGTAAGCAGAGGAACGTATGCAATTGAAAAATATGCCGATGCATGGAGTGGTTTTAATATTGGATTCAATACATTAAATATAGCTGATTATGGCTACTTAAAAATTTCTGTTTATCCAACCCAAAGTACTAAAATCTTAGTTTCATTAAATTCTGATTTTGCCGATGAGTTTGGGACAACCGTTACATTAACAGCCGGACAATGGAATAATATTTCTATTCCGTTCTCTGACTTGAAAACAGATAAAGTTGGCGCAACTTTTAATACGCTTTTTATTAAAGAATACTCCAACGGAATTACGGTAGATCCGGGAAATCCAAGCATTCTTTATTTTGATGATATAGGATTTTTATAAGATTATATATTTTGAGTTTTGTTTTAAGTATTCCCTAATCTACTCAATTAGGGAATACTTTTTTTATAGTATATTTTTAAATTCACTTATGATGAAAAGAATAATTTTAATATTCATATTAAGTATTTCATTTTTAGGCTTTAGCCAAGGAAATACACATACGCAATCTGGAGGAAAATTTGAAGGTTTAGCCATGACTCCGCCAATGGGTTGGAATTCCTGGAATACTTTTGCAACAAATATTGATGAAAAACTGGTAAAAGAAACTGCTGATATAATGGTTTCCTCTGGAATGGCAGCTGCAGGTTATAATTATATTGTGCTAGATGATGGCTGGATGACCAAAGAGCGCGATGCTAACGGAGATTTGGTTCCTGATCCGGTAAAGTTTCCTAACGGAATGAAAGCCGTAATCGATTATGTTCACGGCAAAGGTTTAAAGTTTGGCTTGTACAATTGCGCGGGAACTCAAACCTGTGCCGGTTATCCCGGAACACGTGGTTACGAATATCAGGATGCCCGTTTTTATGCCAAACTGGGAATAGACTTTTTAAAATATGATTGGTGCAATACAAAAGGAATTACCGCACCAGAAGCATACACAACAATGAGCAACGCCCTGAAAACCGCAGGAAGGCCAATTGTTTTCAGTCTTTGCGAATGGGGAGACAATCAGCCTTGGGAATGGGGAAAACCAATTGGAAATCTATGGAGAATCTCAGGAGATATTTATCCTTGTTTTGATTGTGAATTCAAACATCCCGAAAATTGGTCATCTTGGGGATTTATGAAAATCGTAGAAATGCGAAAAGACATTCGTAAATATTCCGGCCCCGACCATTGGAACGATTTTGACATGATGGAAGTTGGCAACGAAATGAATGATACCGAAGATAAATCGCATTTTTCAATGTGGTGTATGATGGCATCTCCGCTTGTTGCGGGAAATGATTTCAGAAAAATGTCAAAAGAAACATTGGCAATTTTGACTAATAAAGAATTAATAGCTGTCGATCAGGATAAATTAGGGATTCAGGGATTTAAATATTCTGCTGAAGACGGATTAGAAGTTTGGGTTAAACCTTTATCGGATGGAAATTGGGCCGTTACTTTTTTAAACAGAAGCGAAGTGGCAAAAAAAATCAGTTTCGATTGGAAAAAACATATTATTAAGGATGCAGATTTTGGTTATGAAGCCGATTTCAACAAGACAGTTTTTAAATTAAAAGATCTTTGGAAAAATAAAGAAATTGGAAACACAAAGAAAAATTTCGTTTCAGATCTTGTTGCTCACGATGTAATTACACTGAGATTAATTCCGTAAATCAATTATAATGAAATCAAAAACTAAATTTTTTACTTTTATTTTCTTGTTGATTTTTTGTTTTTCAAATGCACAATTTGTAAAAAAGCATGGTCAGCTTAGTGTTTCCGGAACACAGTTGGTCGATAAAAATAATAATCCGATTGTACTTCGAGGAATGAGTTTTGGCTGGCATAGCATGTGGCCAAGATTTTATAATGAAAAAGCAGTCGCGTGGCTTAAAAAAGATTTTAGCTGCAATGTTGTTCGTGCCGCAATGGGTATTGAATTAGGGAAAATGTCTTATATGAAAGAGCCACAATTTTCAAAAGAAAAAATTGAAGCGGTTATTAAGGGAGCAATAAAATCAGATATATATGTAATTATTGACTGGCATAGTCATAATGTTAATTTAAAAGAAGCCAAAGAATTCTTTGCAGAAATGTCTAAAAAATATGCGAAATACCCTAATGTAATTTATGAGATTTTTAATGAGCCCGATCATGAAACCTGGCCGGAAATTAAGGCTTACGCCGAAGAGGTAATTAAGGTAATAAGAGAAAATGACCCTAATAATATAATTTTGATTGGCTCGCCGCATTGGGATCAGGATGTTAATCTTCCGGCAGCAGATCCTATAAAAGGATACAATAATTTAATGTACACTATGCATTTTTATGCAGCTACGCACGGAAAAGAATTACGGGAAAAAACGGATGAAGCTATAAAAAGTGGATTGCCTATTTTCGTTTCAGAATCTGCAGGAATGGAGGCGACCGGCGATGGACCGTTAAATTATCAGGCATGGCAGGAATATATGGATTGGATGGAAGAACGTAAACTAAGCTGGATAACATGGTCTGTATCTGATAAAGATGAAACTTGTTCTATCCTGAATAAATCAGCGAAGTCTGAAGGAAAATGGAAAAAAGAAGATTTAAAAGAATCCGGAATTAAAGTTCGCGAGTATTTAAGAAGATACAATTCGCAAGAATAGTTTCTGTATATTATTTTATAATTAAAGCCTGTTCATTTTTGAGCAGGCTTTTTTGTTTGTCTTTTGTTTATAAATAACATTCATAAAGCATTTTTTGGAGTTTAAAGCTGAATTTATTTTGTAAGAATTTTGAATTAAAAAAAATAACCGATAAAGCTTCGGTTTCAGGGGGTGTTATTTTTCTTTTATTTTAATTAAAAATCACACACCCCTATTTTTTATGGGGTGTGATAGTTTTTGTTTCTTTTTGTAGATGTTTTTTGGTTGTTTATGGTTTCAATTTTGTTGTTGACCATGTTTTTTTAATGGATTTTTACGAAAAACCGTTATTGAATTTTCAAAAATAAATCTTTATAAATGTCAAATCACGATTATTGTTAAAATAATTTTTGTAATCCATAATTCTTTATCTAAAACGTCAAAAAAACAGATATCAATTCTTTTACTCATACAAAAGTTAATAAATTCGCTAATGAAAATGAAGAGGTTTTAAAGGGGAAAAAGAGGTTTTAGAAGTGGCTTATAGTATTACATACATATATAAAGATTTAACTAACCAGAATCAATTATTAACTAAAACCAATTTAAAAATGAAAAAAGCTTTTCACATTTTAGCCGCGATGTTAACTAGTTCTTTTGCTTTTGCACAAGACGAAACTGAAACAGCTACATCACCTGCAACGACCTGGGGAGGATCTGCAGATGCATATTATAAGTATGATTTTTCAAAACAAATGAATGGATTAACGAGCTTTACCAACTCACAAGATTCATTCGAATTAGGAATGGCTTCTGTTGAAGCATCACACACATTTGGTAAAGCTTCTGTTTTCGTCGATTTAGGTTTCGGAAAAAGAGCAGGAGAGTTTTCATATAATGAAACAACAGATAAAGATATTAACGCAAAATTTTTAATTAAACAATTATATTTTACATATCAGATTACAGAAGAATTTAAAGTAGTAGCCGGTAGTTTTGGTACACATATAGGTTATGAAGTATTAGATGCAGTCGATAATAAAAACTATAGCATGTCTTATGCATTTTCATATGGGCCATTCTTTAATACTGGGGTAAAAGCACAATATACCGCAGGAAAATTTACGGCAATGCTTGGAATAACAAATCCAACTGATTTTAAATCAGCAATGGATGCCGGTTCAAGCCAAAAAACATATATAGGACAATTGGGCTATATAGGAGAAACAGGAAGTGCTTATTTGAATTTTACAACAGGCAGTACTAACCCTACGCCGGGAAGTTTAGTTGTGCCATCTGATGAAAATAAAACTCAGTTTGATTTAACCGCTTCAAAAACAATAAGTGATAGTTTCGGTCTTGGTTTTAACGCAACGTATGCCAAAACTAAAAATGATTTTGACAGTACTTTAGACGGAGAATGGTTTTCGTTAGTAGGATATGCTAATTATTCATTTAAACCATCTTTGCTTTTAGCATATAGAATAGAATATTTTGATGCTAAAGATGCTGCTCCAAGTTTAGGAACATTAACAGGAACTAGCGTTTTTGCAAATACAGTTTCATTGAATTATAAAGTTGGAAAACTAACAATAATTCCTGAGTTAAGATATGATGCATCATCAGAAGATATCTTTTTAGATAAAGATGCTTTACCAACAGGAGGCTCTTTCTATGCCTTAATTGCTACAACATACTCTTTCTAGAGATAAAGATTGATATTTTTTTTTTTT
>NZ_JXQR01000024.1:0-8760 GCF_000834715.1 Flavobacterium sp. MEB061
AATACTAATCGGACTTGCATTTAAAGTAGCATCAGTAACTGCTGCAAAAGTATTAGCAGGAGATGCATTCCAGACAATACTGTATGTCGTTGGTGAATTTGTTGTTCCAGTATAAGTTAAAGTTGTGTTTTGGGCAAGACCTGTTGCACAAACTGGTGTAACCGTACCAAGAGCAATAGTTGGCAGTGGATTTACAGTTACAGTTGTAAAACCTGAATTTGCAGAAGTACATGTACCACTTTGTACAACAGCCCTAAATTGAGTTGTTTGAGTAAGTGGTCCTGAAGTATAAGTTGTTAATGTATTTGGAATATCTGTCCATGTTGAAAATGGACTTACTGATGATTGCCATTTTACAACAGTTCCTGTATGTCCACTTAAAGTTAATTGAGCACTTGTAAAACCACTACAAATTGTTGTGCCGCCATTAACAGTTCCTCCTACAGATGCAGGAGATACAGTAACAGTCGCGGTATTATTTGTAGATATATTAGAAACACAAACACCAGATGTTAATGATGTAATAGTTATGTCGCTTGTTCCAAGAGTTGTAAAACCACCAGCAGTAAAGGTTCCTGTACCTGCTGTAGTGATTGTCATTGGCGCTGTTAAGGCAGTTCCGGCTGGACTGCTACGATTGTAAGTTACAGTATAAACCCCTATCGGTAAAAAGGTAGCGGAAGATGTGATTGTTACTTCAGAAGTTCCTGATGTGACACAAACATTTGCAGCTGAAGTTGAGTTAATTTGATATGTAGGACAGGTATAGGTAACAATTACCTGACCGCGTGCTCCTGTACCTCCAATCTGGGCAGCACCTAAAGCAGAATTAATGGCCCCTGAACCTCCACCACCAGGTGTGGTTCCGGCATTTCCGGGACCAGTACCTAAAATTAAACTTGAAATCGCAGCCCCTCCAGCTCCTCCGCCAGGTGTAGCTCCTGTTCCACCTGCACCAGAGGAAAGTCCTAGCGATAGAAGAGCAGAACTTCCATTTCCTCCATTTGTACCAGGATTTTTTGTTGTTCCAACCGAGGCGCCTGTCGTGCCTCCTGCACCTCCTGTAGGAGTATTACCTGTAGTATTTGCAAAGCCTCCGGCGCCTCCGGCTGCGAGAATTGAGCTTTCAAAACCTAAAATAGTAGAACTTCCTCCCGCGTTTCCATTACCAAGGGTTCCAGAAGTAGTTCCTGCAACTGAGACCGATAAAGTGTTACCTGCAACAACTGTAATATTAGCCGCTGCATAAGCTCCACCTCCGCCACCTGCAGCACCCCTTCCCAAAAGTAATCCAGCGCCAGCAGCTCCACCTCCGGCTCCGCCACCTCCCCAAGCCTGAACTGCCATAGTTGTTATTCCCGCAGGAACTACTAATGAGCCATTGGCTGTGAATGTGTGTGGAGGCTGAGCCCATAAAGAAGCATAGATAATAAAAAATAAGAAAGATAGTTTTAGCCTCATAATAGTGGTGTTTAAGAGTTTAACAAATTATTTACTTGTACTATCTTTAAGAAAAAAGGACATTGATTTCAGTAAATGATTATATATACTTTTTTCTTAAAAACGCACAGTACCTAAGTTACTGAATTAAAGATATTTATGTCAATAAAAGTAATATTTACTTACAAGAATTACATATTTAGAAATTTTCTATCTTTGTTTTCTTAAAAAATTAAGTGTTTAGTTGTAAATTCTTACTTTTAACTAAAAATATTTAATATTTTCACACTATCAATTTTGCTGTAACCCTATGACAATCAAAGAAGCAATACAAAAATTAGAACACTTTTGTGCCTATCAGGAGCGTTGTCATGCTGAAGTAACTTCCAAACTATATGATTTGAAAATGACTACCGAAGAGATGGATCAAATTATTGTTCACTTAATTCAGGAAAATTTTTTAAATGAAACCCGTTTTGCATGCAGTTTTGCCCGAGGAAAGCATCGTATTAAACATTGGGGTAAAATCAGAATTACAAATGAGTTGAAATTCAGGCAAATTTCTAATGCTAATATAACTTTGGCGTTAAAGGAAATTTCTGCTGAAGAATATCAAAATACATTTGATGAACTTTCTGAAAGATGTTGGCATAGTATAAGCGAAAAAAATACTCTGAAAAAGCGAAAGAAATTTTGTGATTATTTATTAAGAAGAGGTTATGAAAGTAATTTAGTTTATGATAAACTGAAAGATTTTGAACAAAATTTGTAGTGATTTTTCACTTTAAAATGCTTGTGAGGAAAATCTCTTTTGCATTTCAAATAACAATCGTAAAAAACCTATAATTTGAATGAATTTAAGGAATGTCAGAAAATCATTATTTTGAGGATAATTCACCATATCTGACGTTTTTTTGATAATTACTCCAAAAAAATATGCTCATTTGCGTTTATATTAGCGATTTTTCTTATTTTTAACTTGACTGTTTTATAAGAAATAACATAAATTGTCATTTTTTATGATGTAGTTCAACGACTTTTTTTAACATTTCATCGATTATATAGCGCTTCCCAAAACCCTTTTTCAAACAAACACGTAGATGTATCTATCTTTGCTCGGTCAATTTATTATGCCAGCATAACTATCTGATAGAAAACATTTAACATGAAGAAAACTTTACTTTTATTTTTATTTTTACCTTTTTTTGGATTTAGTCAGGTTGACTTAGTAAAATGGGATGCCGCATCAAATAGTAATCGATTTACATCTACAAATATTGCAAGTACAGTAACTGGCCAAAATGTAACATCAAACGGCGCAAGTTTATCTTATGTTTATGAAAATGATAACAATGTGTTTTTTCAAACAGGAAATTGGCCAACTCCGGCAGATAAAGGCGGCGAGTATGATCCTACCAAATATGTTCAATTTGCGATAAAACCAAATACAAATTATAAAGCCGACTTAAGCACTTTTACTTTTGAATGCCGATCTGGATCTGGAAAATTTAGAATTAAGTACTCTAAAGACGCTACTTTTGCAACTGGAGTTAAGGATTTAGTTACCGAAACAGCATCTCCAAGTTCCTGGACGACTTATAGCCCAAGCTTTTCTACAGAAATAAATCCGGTTCTAAGCACTGAAACTGTTTACATCAGAATTTATTCTTACAGTACTTACAATACTTTTGAAATAAAAACAGGTACAAAAAATACCAATATTGTACCTCTTTTAAGAGGAACAACAACAAACTTTGACTCAACTAAAATTTTGGCTATAAATGATTATGTAGATACAAAAAAAGAATTAGCAGTCAACATCAATCCGTTAAATAACGACGTAAAAAAAGAAAATGTTACTTCACTTGTAATTTCTACTCCGCCATCAGCATCAACAGGAACTGCAATTATTAACCCGGATAAAACAATAACTTTTAATCCTACAGTAGGTTTTACGGGTTCTACGACTTTTAATTATACAATATCAAATGCAAGCGAAACTTCAACAGCTACTGTAAAAATAACAATTGCTGATAATACAGATAATACATTGTCTCTTTGGAACGGAGCTTCAAATGGTTTTAATCCGGTTACAAATGCCTATGTTGATTCAAACTCACCAATAACAGCTACCGGCGCATCATTAAATTATCAATATCAAAATACAACTACAGCTTTTTTTCAAACCGGAAGCTGGCCAAACCCATCGGAAAATGGCGGTAGTTACGATGCCAACAAATACATTCAATTTAAAATAAATCCTGACTCCAATCATCAATTAACATTAAAGCAATTTAACTTTACTTACAGAGGGGCAAACGGACAGAAGTTTCAGGTTAGATATTCGAAAGATGTTAATTTTGCAACAGGAGTTAAGGTTTTAATTCCTGAAACAAGTAGTCCCAGTAATTGGACTAGTTTAAGCGGTACTTTTTCTTCAGATACAAGCCCAGTGCTTAATACCGAAACGGTATATGTAAGATTTTATGTTTACAGCACTTATAATACTTTCGAAATAAAAAACGGGAATGGTAATAGCGAAGGTCCTGCTATAACAGGTACAGTAAAAGACATTAAAACCCTAACTGCAAACGATGATTTTATATCAACTCCAATTAACGCAGCTGTTGTAATTCCAATTTTAGCAAATGATGTTGTTGGTGGTTCTGCTTTACAAGCAATTACTGTTACACAACCTTCAAACGGAACTGTAACTGTAAACGGTACTACTAATATCACTTTTACACCGGCAAGTAATTTTACCGGAACAGCTACTTTTACATATACATTACGTAATGCAAATTCAAATTATTCTTCTGCAACTGTTTATGTAAACGGAACAGCGCCATTATGTACTGCTACACCAACTCCAGGAATTAACTACTGGAAAGGGTTTGTTTATACTTATACAGGTAATGCACCTGCCGCGACAACATATGTAGGATCTATAGCCGAAAAATCAATTTTTGACAGAAATGTTGGCGAAAGTACAATTACCGGAGATGCAACTGTAGAAGCAAACAACTTTTGCGGTACTGCACCAAGCGATAAATTCTTTGTTCGTTATTTAATGCAAACTAACGTAGCAACAACTGAAACTTACAGTTTTAATATTGGAGGAGATGACGGTGTTCGATTGTATATTGATGGAAATTTGGTTACGATGAGCCCTACAAATTCATGGGGCGATCATAGTTATATCAGATACGCTGCACAATATACTTTAACAGCCGGAACACATAATTTTGTATTAGAATATTATGAGAATGCGCAAGCTGCGAGAGTTTCATTTTCGTACGGTGCTATAAAAGGCGATACTACTTTTCCGTTTGGAGATTATAAATGGAACGTTTATGGCTTTACACTTCCGGACATTTCTTTAGTAGCAGCAAGTTATGCAGGTACTTACGTAGATTCTAATTTAAATATCAACACGCAGACATTCTGGAACAAAACAAAATCGCCTTCTTATTACTCAGGCTGGCAAGGAGCTCCAATAGATGTAGATCAATTTGCAATTACATATAAACGTAAAGGATTTGCTTGTGGACGTTACCAAATACAATTAGTAAACTGTGATGATGTTGCTGAAATTTATATTGATGGCACAAAAATATTTACTCAAAATGGGTATACTACTGCATCAACATTAATTAATAATGGGCAGACTTATCCTTTAAACGCTAGCTCAAAAGTTGAAGTACGTTTAAGAGAAGACGGAGGAGATGCAAATGTTGCGATTAATTTTATTGATGCTCCTTCTGTTTATGACGGATCGACGAATGTAATTCCAACCGGTTCTTCAATAATTGTAAATAATGATTTAACCTTAACAGGAAATCTGGAAGTTTGTTCTTGTACAGTAGCTGCAGGTAAAACTTTTACTATACCTGCTGATTTAACATTAACGGTTAACGAAAACATTGTTGTAAATACAAATGCTAAACTTGTTATAAAAAACAACGGATCATTGGTACAAACAAATAATACCGCTACATATACAGGAAGCGCTGATTCATTTCAAATGGAACGCATCTCGACTCCTATGAAAAACTTTGACTATACTTATTGGTCATCTCCTGTTATAGGACAAAAACTAAAAGTGTTATCTCCAAATACTTTAGGTGATAAGTATATGTCCTATAATGGAACTTCATGGGCAATTGAAAATGGTAATAACGTAATGAAAGCAGGAAAAGGATACATCATTCGTGTTCCTAAACCAAACAGCACTTATTCAAACGGTAAAGATTATTGGACAGGAACTACTTATGCTCAGCCGGTAAATTTTATTGGAATCCCAAACAACGGAATTATAACCGGTGAAGCACTTAAGGCGGGTAGCCCTCAATTAATTGGTAATCCATATCCATCAGCAGTAGATGCAGATGCATTTTTATCAAACGCAAACAATTCATTTTTAGAAGGAACTATATATTTCTGGACGCATAATACAAAAATTACGAAAAACAAATATACCTCGGATGATTATGCTGCTTATAACAGACTTGGAGGAATAGCAACAAAGGCAGAAAGTTCAAAAACAGGAGGAGCCAACACTGATGCTCCACTAGGAAAAATTGCTGCAGGGCAATCATTCTTTGCTGTTACAAAAACAGCCGGTAATGCTTACTTTAACAATAGTATGCGTGCTGTTGGAAATAACTCTCAGTTCTTTAAAACCGCAAGTTTACAAAAACATCGTGTATGGCTCAATTTAATGAACGATGAAGGTGCTTTTAAGCAAACTTTAATTGGATATGTTGACGGAGCAACAAACGATTTTGATAACGATTTTGACGGAGCAGTTTTCAATCAGAATGCCTATGTGAATTTCTACAGCGTTTATAATGAATCAACATTATTATCTATTCAGGGACGTGCTTTGCCGCTAGACAATAGCGATGTTGTGCCATTAGGATATTCATCTACAATTGCCGGAGATTTTACAATTGCAATTGATAACGCAGATGGTGATTTAGCAAGCAAAAATATTTTTATTGAAGATAAAACATTAGGAACAATCACTAATTTATCCAATACTGATTACAAGTTTACTACAGCGATAGGTACTTTTAATGACCGTTTTGTTCTTCGTTATACAAATAAAACATTAGGAACAGGAGATTTTGAAAGTACAGCAGAAGCAGTTGTAGTTGGAGTTCAAAATAAAACGATAACAATAAATTCAACAAAAGAAAATATTGATACGGTTTATATCTATGATATTTCAGGCAAATTATTATACAAGAAAAAACAAGTTGGTGATACACAATTAACTATTGGCAATCTGGGCATTGGTCAACAAATAATTCTTGTAAAAGTGATATTAGAAAATGAACACATAAATACAGTAAAATCTATGTTTAGATAATATCTCAAATTTAGTACTAAATCCGACAGCGAAAGTTGCCGGATTTTTTCGGATAATGACAATTGCAATAAATAATCAAAATGCAGGTAGTCATATTTAAAAATAAAATCAAAAAACTAATACTATAATTATCCCCAAAGAAACTATAACCAAACCTAAATTGTATGTCCCCAAAAATACTTTTAACCATTCGTTCTTTATTTTTTAAAAATATAGGAATACTTTTTTTTCTGGTTTCCTTTAATATGTTAAGCCAAAGCACCATTATTCCGGTTGCAAGAATCCATACCGACTGGAAAGGATATTGGACATCAAATGCTGTAACAGGATCAGGAAACAGACCTGACAGAGAGAATAATTTACTGGCATTTTCATGGAACGGTGTAACTTATTCTACCGGAGTTAATGATAATGTGCTTACCACAAATGGAGTAACTTTTAACGCTCAAAAATTTAGAGCATTAAAAATTCAAACTTTAGGATTAAACACCAGTATGTATTATCTGCAAGGTTCAATGATAGATGAATCAGCAGGTAGTGCTTTTTTACGCCCCGCATTAACCGGAACAACTTCTACAGGTGCCGAACTTGCTTCCAGACTTACGGATGGTACTAATGGTTTGAGTCTTGGAACAGGTATTGCAAACATAAAAACAGGTGTGGCCGAATTTAAAATTGGAACCAATAATATAAATATTTCAGGTTTAAATGATAATGTTCCGGATATAATTGTAACACAAGTAGCAGAACCCGGAGGCCAATTTGATACCTTCAAATTTATAGATGCGGCAGGAAACACAGTAGGAACTGTTTTATCTATAAAATTTGATACGGTAACAGCAATTGGTACTTATAGCCTTGATTTATTCAGAGCTGATAACGGTGCTGTCGCTTTTACTCCTGCTGCAACAAGAGACATTAGAATGTTGGGAATTGAAGCAAGTGCATTTGGCATTAATGCTTCTAATGCAGCATCGGTAGATCGCTTTGTGGTTACTTTTTCAGGAAGTTCAGATTGCGCCTTTATTGCTTTTAATAGTAATTCATTAAAAATTGCAGAACTAAGTCTTGTTAAAAAAGCCTCAATGTCATCTTGTGGCAAATTAGGCGATAAAATCAATTATACTTTTGAAGTTACCAACACGAGAGATGTGCCAATTACTGATATCAACGTTACAGATCCATTGGTGCCAACTATTACAGGTAATCCAATTGCTTCACTGGCTCCAGGAGAAAAAGTTACCTTAACAGGTACTTATACAATTACTGCTGCTGATGTAGCCGCTGGACGGGTTGTTAATTCAGCAAAAGTAACAGGAAAAGATCCTTCACTAAATATAATTGAAGATATTTCTGGAAATACAAATAATGATAACATTGCAACAACAACTATTTTATTAACACAGCCTACAACAGGAACTCCAACTCCTGTAACCTGTACTGCCTCAGGAACCGTGACATTAACCGATATGCCTTCTGGTACCTGGACATTAGAAAGAAATCCAGGCGCTGTTACAACATCTGGTTCAGGAACCAGTTATACAGTTACAGGTCTTGCGGTCGGAACCTATACTTTTAGAGTAACAAATAGCGTTGGTTGTAAATCACCATCTACAGGAAACGTTGTTATCACCAACCAATCTTCTACGACCTGGAGCGGCACAGCGTGGTCAAACGGCACCCCTGATGCAAGCAAAGCGGCCATTATTGCAGGAGCCTTTACAATATCTTCTGATTTGACTGCCTGCTCCCTTACCATAAATCCGGGAATAGCCATAACGGTACCTTCAAACTATACCCTTACAGTTGTAAACGCACTTACGGTTTCTGCAACTGCATCGTTGACATTCGAGAACCATTCAAGCCTGGTTCAGGTAAACGACAATGCCGTGAACTCAGGAAACATAAAATACAAACGTATTGCACCAAAAATCAGACGAGGTGAT
>NZ_JXQR01000025.1:0-3574 GCF_000834715.1 Flavobacterium sp. MEB061
AAAAGAAAGGCGACGACATACTCTCCCACATAACTGCAGTACCATCTGCGCAGGCGGGCTTAACTACTCTGTTCGGGATGGGAAGAGGTGAGCCCCGCCGCAATAACCACCTTAAGGTTGTTAGTAATTAGTTCTTAGTGCTTAGTAATTAGTTTTCACTAACCACTTATTACTTTGGACTATTACTGCTCTGCGTCGAGCAAATATCTTAACATACTGAGATAAAGAAAAGTATTTTTATTTAGAAAGTTTCTTCTCCCGACCGTAGTCGGGAGAAAAGGGTGTACATAAGCTTACGGATTATTAGTACTACTCGACTATGACATTACTGCCTTTACATCTATAGCCTATCAACGTGGTCATCTTCCACGATCCTTAAAAGAAATCTCATCTTGTGGTGGGTTTCGCGCTTATATGCTTTCAGCGCTTATCCCTTCCAAACGTAGCTACTCTGCGGTGCCCCTGGCGGGACAACAGATACACTAGAGGTTTGTCCAATTCGGTCCTCTCGTACTAGAATCAGATCCACTCAAATTTCTAACGCCCACAGTAGATAGAGACCGAACTGTCTCACGACGTTCTGAACCCAGCTCGCGTGCCACTTTAATGGGCGAACAGCCCAACCCTTGGGACCTTCTCCAGCCCCAGGATGTGACGAGCCGACATCGAGGTGCCAAACCCCCCCGTCGATATGAGCTCTTGGGGGAGATCAGCCTGTTATCCCCGGCGTACCTTTTATCCTTTGAGCGATGGCCCTTCCATGCGGAACCACCGGATCACTATGCTCTACTTTCGTACCTGATCGACCTGTATGTCTCTCAGTCAAGCTCCCTTATGCCATTGCACTCTACGCACGGTTACCAAGCGTACTGAGGGAACCTTTAGAAGCCTCCGTTACTCTTTTGGAGGCGACCACCCCAGTCAAACTACCCACCAAGCAATGTCCCCCGCTTTTGCGGGGTTAGGCCTCAGATAAACAAAGGGTTGTATTTCAACAATGACTCCACAACGCCTGGCGACGCCACTTCACAGTCTCCAACCTATCCTACACATCATTTATCCAAGGTCAATACTAAGCTATAGTAAAGGTGCACAGGGTCTTTTCGTCCCACTGCGGGTAAACGGCATCTTCACCGTTACTACAATTTCACCGAGCTCATGGCTGAGACAGTGTCCAGATCGTTACACCATTCGTGCAGGTCGGAACTTACCCGACAAGGAATTTCGCTACCTTAGGACCGTTATAGTTACGGCCGCCGTTTACTGGGGCTTCAATTCAATGCTTCTCCGAAGATAACATCTCCTCTTAACCTTCCAGCACCGGGCAGGTGTCAGGCCCTATACTTCATCTTACGATTTTGCAGAGCCCTGTGTTTTTGATAAACAGTCGCCTGGACCTCTTCACTGCGGCCAGCTTGCGCTGGCGACCTTTCTCCCGAAGTTACAGGTCTATTTTGCCTAATTCCTTAGCCATGAATCTCTCGAGCACCTTAGGATTCTCTCCTCAACTACCTGTGTCGGTTTACGGTACTGGTACTAATTACCTGAAGTTTAGAGGTTTTTCTTGGAAGCCCTTAGGCGCACTATCTCTTTGTCCGAAGACTCCGAGTACTATCGTATTTCCCCAAAAGATGTGGATTTGCCTGCATCTCTTATAGGTAGGTACTTCAACGAACTATTCCGTCAGTTCGCGGCGCTTTCATCACTCCGTCACCCCATCACAGTAATTAGTAGTACGGGAATATTAACCCGTTAGCCATCGACTGTCCCTTTCGGGTTCGCCTTAGGACCAGACTAACCCACAGCTGATTAGCATAGCTGTGGAAACCTTAGTTTTTCGGTGTGCGGGTTTCTCGCCCGCATTATCGTTACTTATGCCTACATTTTCTTTTCCAGCCAGTCCAGCATACCTTACGATACACCTTCAACCCTGCTGGAATGCTCCCCTACCACTTAGAGTAAACTCTAAATCCATAGCTTCGGTAATACACTTATGCCCGATTATTATCCATGCTCGTCCGCTCGACTAGTGAGCTGTTACGCACTCTTTAAATGAATGGCTGCTTCCAAGCCAACATCCTAGCTGTCTGGGCAGACAAACCTCGTTCTTTCAACTTAGTGTATATTTGGGGACCTTAGCTGATGGTCTGGGTTCTTTCCCTCTCGGACTTGGACCTTAGCACCCAAGCCCTCACTGCTGAGAAACATTATATAGCATTCGGAGTTTGTCAGGAATTGGTAGGCGGTGAAGCCCCCGCATCCAATCAGTAGCTCTACCTCTATATAACTTAATTCAGCGCTGCACCTAAATGCATTTCGGGGAGTACGAGCTATTTCCGAGTTTGATTGGCCTTTCACCCCTACCCACAGGTCATCCGAAGACTTTTCAACGTCAACCGGTTCGGACCTCCACACTGTGTTACCAGCGCTTCATCCTGCCCATGGGTAGATCACACGGTTTCGCGTCTAACACTACTGACTAAAGCGCCCTATTCAGACTCGCTTTCGCTACGGATCCGTGGCTTAACCACTTAACCTTGCCAGCAACGTTAACTCGTAGGCTCATTATGCAAAAGGCACGCCGTCACCCCACGAAAGGGCTCCGACCGCTTGTAAGCGTATGGTTTCAGGATCTATTTCACTCCGTTATTCACGGTTCTTTTCACCTTTCCCTCACGGTACTGGTTCACTATCGGTCTCTCAGGAGTATTTAGCCTTAGCGGATGGTCCCGCCAAATTCAGACAGGGTTTCACGTGCCCCGCCCTACTCAGGATACCACTATCTATTACACTTGTTACCCATACGGGGCTATCACCCTCTTTGGCGTCACTTTCCAGCAACTTCCGGTTCCTTGTGCATAAAATGTCGTGGTCCTACAACCCCAGCACTGCCGTAACAGCACTGGTTTGGGCTAATCCGCGTTCGCTCGCCACTACTTACGGAATCACTTTTGTTTTCTTCTCCTCCGCCTACTTAGATGTTTCAGTTCAGCGGGTTTGCCCACCTATCGGTGTACTATGTCTTCAACATAGTGGGTTGCCCCATTCAGGTATCTGCGGATCAATCGGTGTGTGCCCGTCCCCGCAGCTTTTCGCAGCTTATCACGCCTTTCATCGCCTCTGAGAGCCAAGGCATCCCCCATACGCCCTTATTTTGCTTATTGTACCAATCTTAAAATTAATTAAGACCGTTTTTTTTGTCTTTTGTTATTTGTATTGCTACTATAACAAAAAACGCTTTCTACTTTTTATTATTTTCTTATCTCAATATGTCAATGAACTTTTATTTACTATCTTTATAGTAAACCAGTGGAGAATAACGGAGTCGAACCGTTGACCTCCTGCGTGCAAGGCAGGCGCTCTAGCCAGCTGAGCTAATCCCCCATTTTAATTAAAAATTAAAAATCGTGAATTAAAAATTATGAACTTTTTGATTCTTAATCTTTCAACTTCTAAAATTTCCTTTTTTCTAAGTATTTCAGTCTTTTTTAATTTTTAATTCTCAATTTTTAATTAAATTACCAATTGAAATTCTTAAAAAAGTAGTCCCGGGCAGACTCGAACTGCCGACCCC
>NZ_JXQR01000026.1:0-18723 GCF_000834715.1 Flavobacterium sp. MEB061
ATGTGGGAGAGTATGTCGTCGCCTTTCTTTTGAGAATCCTCATCATTCATTTGATGGGGATTTTTTTGTTTTATAAATAATTTGAAATATAAAATCTTCTTATTTTGGAGTTTGCTCTTCTACACTTTCTTATTATTCATCATGAATTATCTTTTAATATCTTTGTATTAAAGTCAGTTTCAGTTTAAGAAAAGTATCAATCATGAGAATATATTTTATTATAATTTTAATGTTTGCGGGATTATCTTCAAATGCGCAACAGCAGGATGTACAGAAAACAATTGAATCTTTTTTTGAAGCTTTTCATCAAAAAGACACAATTAAATTGAAGTTAGTTTGTTCTGATAAACTTATTTTGCAATCTATTAGTGAAAGTGTAACCAAAGGAAATAAGTTATCTGAAGAGAATATAAAGGAATTCTACAAGTCTATCGCTTCAATACCTTCTAATTTGAAATTTGAGGAGAAAATCTTGAACTATAATATCCAGATTGATGGAAGTATGGCGCATGTTTGGACACCTTATGAATTTTACTTAAATGATAAATTGAGCCACTCGGGAGTTAATGCTTTTACTTTATTCAAAGAAAAAGATTCATGGAAGATTATCTATTTAATTGATACCAGAAGGAAATAATAGTTATATTACTTCTGTTAGATAGTAATGACAAGAATCTGTGATTAGACATTCTTCACACTTTGGTTTTGGTCTGCAGGTTTCCCTTCCTAAGAATGAGAGAGCCATTCCTATCTCTGACCATATATTTTTTGGTAATGCCTGCATAAGATCTTTTTCAACCTTATTTCCATCTTTACTTTCTTTTATTATACCAATTCTTGGACTTACACGTATTACATGTAAATCTGAAATTATTCCTTCTGCTGGTTTGTGGCTTTCTCTTAGAATCACATTTGCAGATTTTCTACCAATACCTTTTAAAGCTGTTAATTCCTTCATATTTAAAGGTATGTCTTTATCATCTTTAATAAACTTAGCAATTTCCAGAAGCCATTGTGCTTTTGTTGGATAATTCCGAACCTTACTTATATAGGGAGTAAATGTCTCTAAATCAGTTTTAGACAGACTATTTAAAGTGGGATATTTTTTGAATAAGAGTGGAGCAATTTTATTAATGTTTGCATCAGAATCTTGTGCTGATAGAACTACCATCACCAACAATTGATAGATGTTTTGATAATCCAAAGGGTGTTTTTTTCCTTTATATTTTTTAAAAAGAGGTTTTAGTTTACTCTCCCAATCAGATATTTCTCCAAATAAATCCATTTTGTTTTTCTTTAGAATTATACAATTAAAAATGTAACTAACACAAATTTAAGCACTTTAAATAAATTCTAATATCTTTTTTATCACATTTTGATTTCCAAGTATTTTTCGGTGCCCGAGACCTTCAGTAATATATAAAATCCCGTTTTTAAGTTGTTCGTGAATATGAATTCCTGCTTTTACAGGAACTTCTTGATCATCTTTGTCGTGTATTACCAAAACTGGAATTTGTATTTTTTGTGTTGCTTTATATGCTGAAAAATCATCCATTTTTACCTGATATTTCTCTTCAAACAGATTGCGTAATCGCTCACTAATTTCTTGTTTTAAACGTAATTTAGCAGTAAAATCATCTAAGATATCTTGCACTATATCTCCACTACCAATTATTACTGCTTTATTTACTCGTAAACCATCTTTAATTGCATTTAGTACAGACATTCCACCAAGGGAATGACCAATAGCAACCTCAAACGGTCCGTATTGTTTTTCAATTTCTAATATTGATGCAATAAAATCAGACATAATTGTAGTTTTTCCTTTGGATTTTCCATGTGCGGGTGCATCAAAGCTAATTGTAGAATAACCTAGTTTTAAAAGTTCATCTGCAATTTTAAATAGTTGTGTTCCTCTCCCTGACCATCCATGAACCAATAAAATTTTGCGATCACTTTCTCCATATTTATAAGTTACTACACTTTTGTCAATTTTAGGAATATAGATTTTATTTTGAATGCTTTTTATATCCATTTCAAGCTCCCGTTTTGGAACTTTATGTTTTATCGGAGTTGTGAATAGCTTAGCAGCATATGACGTAACTAATTTTGTTGAGATAAAAGCACAAATTTTACAGGATATAATTATAAACTGCGGAATTTTTAATGATTTAGTAGGATTAGTTATATTTTTTGTCATATCAATAAATATTTTTTTGAGGCTTAATTTTGTTTATTTTTTCCTAAATTTAAAAAACATAAAAGTAACATATTAATAATTGCTTATTTAAAAAATAATTTGAGAATTAATTTTACTATTAAACCTATAAATTTCTAACATGGAAATATTTCATATCAGTGCAGAATGTTATCCAATGGTAAAGGTTGGTGGTTTGGCCGATGTTGTTGGTGCATTACCTAAATATCAAGCTGCTGCGGGTAATCTTGTTAGAGTTGTGGTTCCTTGTTATGATACAAAATTTAAAAAAGAAAATAACTTTGAATGTGTCCATTGGGGAAATGTTAAATTAGGAAATTTTGATTTTCCTTTCAGTGTTTTGAAAGAAACTTCAAATAAACTGGGTTATGAATTATATCTGATAGAAATTAAGGAACTATTTGATAGACCAAATGTTTATGGATATGAAGATGATATTGAGCGTTTTTTCTCTTTTCAAATCGCAACATTAGATTGGCTTTTAGCCAGAAAAACAATTCCTGATGTAATAAATTGTCATGATCATCATACCGGATTAATTCCGTTTTTGCTAAAATATGCTTATAAATATGAAGGTTTAAAAAGTGTAAGAACGGTAATTACAATTCATAACGGTTTATATCAAGGCTGGTTTGGTTTTGATAAACTACATTATTTACCTGAGTTCGATTTAATTCATGTTGGCTTTCTGGAATGGGGAAGTTCTTTGAATTCATTGGCTGTTGGAGTTAAATGCGCACACGCTGTTACTACTGTGTCTCCGAGTTATTTAAACGAAATAAATTACTCAGCAAATGGCTTAGAGTCTTTATTTAATTCGGTTCAAAGTAAATCAAAAGGTATTTTAAACGGAATTGACATCGAAGTTTGGGATCCTTCTAAAGACAAAATGATTGTACAAAATTATTCGATTGATAGTTTTGAAGTTGGTAAACAAATAAACAAGGAAAACTTGTGTGAGCAATTTGAATTAGATCCAGCAAAACCTCTTTTTAGTTTTATAGGACGTTTATTTGAAGAAAAAGGAGGGGATTTATTGCCTCAGGCTTCGGCATTGGCCTTATCGGAAAATTTTGAGAATATCAATATTTTGATTTTGGGTTCTGGAAATTCCCTAATTGAAGAACAATTAATGCAGCTACGGAATGATTATAAGGGAAATTACAATGTTTTCATTGGTTATAATGAAGAATTAGCGCATCTGATTTATGCTGGTTCAGATTATATTTTAATGCCTTCAAGAGTTGAGCCATGTGGATTAAATCAAATGTATGCGTTGCGTTATGGAACAATTCCGATTGTCAGAAGAACGGGCGGTCTGCGTGATACTGTAGTTGATTTTGGGGATAATGGTAACGGAATTTGCCATGATCAGGCCTCGGTTGGAGATATTTGTTATTCTATAAATCGCGCTGTAAAATTATACGATGATAAAATAAATTTCAATAAAGTTATAAAAACAGGAATGAGCATTGATCATTCCTGGGAAAGAGTTTGCCAAGAATATATCGAGATATATAACCTAATAATTGAGAAAAATGAAATTTAAAAAGAAAAATGTCGTTGCCATTATTTTAGGAGGAGGACAAGGTTCCCGCTTGTTTCCATTAACAGAAACGAGATCAAAACCTGCAGTACCAATTGGAGGAAAATATAGATTGGTGGATATTCCAATTTCAAATTGTATCAATTCAGATATTTTCAAAATATTTGTCCTGACACAGTTCAATTCTGCTTCTTTAAATGCTCACATCAAAAACACTTTCAATTTCAGTATTTTCAGTCAGTCATTTGTTGATATTTTGGCAGCAGAACAAACACCTGATAATCCAACATGGTTTCAGGGAACTGCAGATGCAGTTCGACAATGTATGTCGCATTTTCAAAAGCATGAATTTGATCATGCTTTAATCCTATCCGGAGATCAATTATATCAAATGGATTTTAACGAAATGTTAGAAGCCCATATTGCTGCAGATGCTGCGATATCTATTGCGACTTTACCTGTAAATGCCAAAGATGCTCCTGAATTTGGTATTCTTAAAACCAATCACGAGAATTGTGTTGAAGCTTTTATAGAAAAACCTGATGCATCTTTATTACCTGAATGGGAATCTGAAGTAAGTGAACAAATGCAGGAAAAAGGTAAAAAGTATTTAGCATCAATGGGGATTTACATTTTTAATAAACAATTGCTGGAAGATTTAATGTCTGATACTGAAACGAAAGATTTTGGAAAAGAAATTATACCGCAAGCCGTTGGAAAACATAAAATTCTAAGTTATCAATATGAAGGATATTGGACGGATATAGGAAATATTGAATCATTTTTTGAAGCTAATATTGGTCTAACTGCTGATATTCCGGAATTCAATTTGTTTGATAATGAGAATAAAATCTTCACAAGACCAAGATTATTACCGCCATCAAAATTTAGAAATTCAATTATAAATCAATCATTGATTTCTGAGGGTTGTATTATTAATGCCAAAGAAATAATAAGTTCTGTAATTGGTATCCGTTCCAGAATTGGTACAGGAACTGTGTTGCAAAACTGTTATGTGATGGGAAATGATTTTTACCAGGATCTTGATGAAATGAATCATGAAAGTACTATTAATAAAATCCATATTGGAATTGGAGATAATTGTTTTATAAGCAATGCTTTAATAGATAAAAATGTCCGCATAGGAAATAATGTTCACATAAGCGGAGGAAAACATTTAGATAATTTTACCAACGAATTATACAGCATAAAAGATGGAATTGTAGTTATTAAAAAAGGCGCAATTCTCTCAGATAATTTCAGAATTGAATAAAAATTCAAAATTAATTATTGCCTTAAAAACCAAATATGTCTAAAGTAATCACGCATTCTTTATTTACTGATTTTGATATTGATTTATTCAAAGCAGGAAAGCACTTCCAATTATATGAAAAATTAGGAGCACATTTAATTGAAGTCAATGGAGAAAAAGGTGTTTATTTTGCCGTTTGGGCTCCAACCGCGCAATCAGTTTCTGTTGTTGGTGATTTTAATTATTGGACACAAGGAGAACATTTATTGCAAGTTCGATGGGATTCGTCCGGAATTTGGGAAGGATTTATTCCACATATAGAAAAAGGAGCGCTTTATAAATATAAAATTCAATCTAATATTGATGGTGTTGTAACCGAAAAAGCAGATCCTTTTGCTTTATATTGTGAAAAACCACCTCATACGGCTTCGGTTATTTGGGATTTGGATTATAACTGGAAAGACGAAAACTGGATGAAATCACGTCAGGAAAGTAATAAGCTGGATAAGCCTTATTCTGTATATGAGGTTCATTTAGGATCTTGGAAAAGAGGTGATCAAAATCGGTTTTTAACCTATTTAGAGCTTGCGGATGATTTGGTTAATTATGTAAAAGAAACCGGATTTACACATGTTGAATTTATGCCAATTATGGAATATCCTTACGATCCATCGTGGGGATATCAACTAACCGGATATTTTGCTCCAACTTCCCGTTTTGGAAAACCTCAGGATTTTATGGTTTTGGTAGATAAGCTGCATCAGGCTGGAATTGGCGTTATTTTAGACTGGGTTCCATCACATTTTCCTGATGACGCACACGGTTTAGGCTTTTTTGATGGATCAAATTTATATGAACATCCGGATCGTAGAAAAGGCTATCATCCGGATTGGAAAAGTTTGGTTTTTAATTACGGACGAAATGAAGTTCGTGCTTTTTTAATAAGTAATGCTGTTTTTTGGCTGCAAAATTATCATGCTGATGGCTTAAGAGTTGATGCTGTAGCTTCGATGTTATATCTTGATTATTCGAGAAATGAAGGCGAATGGGAACCTAATATTTATGGAGGAAGAGAAAATCTAGATACTATAAGCTTTCTCAAAGAATTTAATGAAGTTATCTATGCTAATTTTGACGGAGTTCAGACAATTGCAGAAGAAAGTACTTCTTTTCCAATGGTATCGAGACCAACTTTTACCGGTGGTTTAGGTTTTGGAATGAAATGGATGATGGGCTGGATGCACGATACTTTAAAATATTTTCAGAAAGAAACCGTCTATCGCAAATACCACCAAAATGATTTGACATTTTCGATGACATATGCCTTTACCGAAAATTTTATGTTACCATTTTCACATGATGAAGTGGTTTACGGAAAAAAATCTATTGCTAATAAAATGTCGGGTGACGAATGGCAAAAGTTTGCCAATTTACGTTTATTATACGGTTATATGTTTACACATCCCGGAACTAAACTATTGTTTATGGGGTCAGAATTTGGACAAAGTGACGAATGGAATTTTGAGAAAAGTTTAGACTGGCATTTACTTCAATATGATTATCATTTGGGCATAAAAAAGATAATCACAGATTTGAATCATTTATATAAAACTCATCCTGCATTATATGAAAAACAGTTTACTGGCGAAGGTTTTGAATGGATAAATTATTCAGATCATCAAAATGCTGTTTTGTCTTATATCAGAAAAGGAAATAACGAGAAAGAAAATGTAATTGTTGTTTGTAATTTCACACAAGTGATAAGGGAAAATTATAGAATCGGAATTCCGCAAAAAGGAAAATTGAAAGAGATTTTTAATAGCGATTCAATTATATATGGCGGAAGTGGAGTAGGGAATTCAGAAACATTAAAAGTTCAAAGTATTTCTTATGATGGAAGAGATTATTCGGTAGAATTAACTTTACCACCCTTAAGCGTAACAGTTTATTCTTTTCAATAAAAATTTAATCTTTATTTCGTAATGCAATTTTATCAGTTTTGCATTCTTAAATTATCGATTTCCTGATTTTTTGAGATGTAATTTAATAGTCATTCAGAAAAATCGTTTTCGTGAATAATCCTTTTATTCAGAGAGGCTTATTAAGTTTTTTTGTATGTTTGAGATAAAGATTGGAGTTCTATAATTAATTCATTTAGCGTATGATTACAAATACAGCACTAGAGTATAAAGGCGATTTATATCCATCAAAAATTGTTTCGCACGAACATGAAGGAGATACCATCTTTTTTCATACAGACAACAAAGTAATCTTAAAAGTCACTATTCTACGAGACAGTTTAATTCGGTTTCGATTTACTACAAAAGGTTATTTCAGCAATGATTTTTCATACGCAATAGATAAAACACAGTTGCACGGCTATAATTTTTTAGAATTAACCGAAGAGGAAACTTATTTTCAAATAAGAACCAGTAAAGTAAAGTGTAAAATTCAAAAACAGGATCTTCGTTTGTCTATTTATGACCTCAATGATTTTCTAATTCTTGAAGATGAGCTTGGCTTTCATTGGGAAGAAAGTTATGAATATGGCGGAAATATTGTAAAAATGAGTAAATCATCCAAAGATGGAGAATGTTTTTACGGTCTTGGCGACAAAGCCACACAAATGAATTTAAAAGGCAAAAGATTAGAAAATTTTGCGACAGATCAGTACGCTTTTCACAAAGAACAAGATCCATTATATAAAGTTGTTCCTTTTTACATTGGTTTGCACAACAAACAATCATACGGGATATTCTTTGATAATACTTTCAGGACTTTCTTTGACTTTTGTCAGGAAAGAAGAAATGTTGCCAGTTTTTGGGCCGAAGGTGGTGAAATGAACTATTATTTTATTTACGGTCCTCAAATGCAGGATGTTGTTACAACTTATACAGATTTAACAGGTAAACCAGAATTACCGCCACTTTGGGTTTTAGGCTATCACCAATGTAAATGGAGTTATTATCCGGAAAGCAAAGTAAAAGAAATCACTTCAAAATTTCGAGAATTAAAAATCCCCTGTGATGCTATCTATCTGGATATCGATTATATGGAAGGTTTTCGATGTTTTACCTGGAGTAGTGAATATTTTCCCGACCCGAAACGAATGATTGCAGAATTAGCCGAAGATGGTTTTAAAACAATTGTAATCATCGATCCGGGAATTAAAATTGATAAGAATTACTGGGTTTACCAGGAAGCTCTTGAAAAAGATTATTTCTGTAAAAGAGCAGATGGACCTTACATGAAAGGAAAAGTCTGGCCGGGAGAATGTAATTTTCCGGATTATACAAATCCAGTAGTGAGAGAATGGTGGGCGGGCTTATTTAAAGAATTAATTTCGGACTTTGGTGTAAAAGGGGTTTGGAATGATATGAACGAACCAGCAGTTATGGAAGTTCCAAATAAAACGTTTCCAATGGATGTACGTCATATGTACGATGGTAATCCTTGTAGCCATAGAAAAGCACACAACATTTATGGTACACAAATGGCCCGTGCCACTTATCATGGAGTAAAGCGTTTTGCATATCCTAAACGTCCATTTGTAATTACAAGATCGGCGTATTCAGGTGCGCAGCGTTATACATCATCATGGACAGGTGATAACGTAGCAACTTGGGAACATTTATGGATTGCCAATATTCAGGTACAAAGAATGTGTATTTCAGGAATGGGCTTTACAGGTTCTGATATTGGTGGATTTGCAGAACAGCCAACAGGAGAATTATATGCACGCTGGATTCAGTTGGGTGTTTTTCATCCTTTTTGCAGAACGCATTCTTCCGGAGATCACGGCAATCAGGAACCATGGGCTTTTGATGAAGAAGTAATCAATATTACCCGAAAATTTGTGAGTTTACGTTATCAGCTATTGCCTTATTTGTATACCATGTTTTGGCAATATATAGAAGAAGGTATCCCAATGCTTAAACCATTGGTTTACTACGATCAGGATGATACCCAGACACATTATCGTAACGATGAATTTATCTTCGGAAATCAAATATTAGTTTGTCCAATTCTGGAACCTAATTCTTTAGGAAGACGAATGTATATTCCAAGAGGAGAATGGTACAATTACTGGACAAATGAGTTTACAACAGGTGGAAGAGAAGTTTGGATCGATACCAAATTTGATGAAATTCCCGTTTTTGTAAAAGCAGGAGCAATTATCCCAAAATATCCTGTACAGCAATATGTAGGTGAACTTGAATTTGATGAATTAACGCTTGATTTATATTATAAAAATGGCAAAGAAAAATCAGTAGTTTATGAAGATGCACAAGATGGTTACGATTATAAAAAAGGACGTTACAGCTTTTTATCTTTTAGAACTATCGGAAAAGAAAAAGAACTTATTATTCAATTACACAAAGAAGGAAAATACGATACACCTTATAGTAGATATAAAATTAATTTAATTGGATTACCATTCAAAGTAACTGAAATAGAGATTGATAACGAAAAAGTAGAATTTGATAGTGAAAGATTTGAAGAAAATTATTTCCTAATTATTGATAAAGAATTTACCGAATTACATATTATTGGACAATAATAATAATTATGATACGTTTCGTTTTAATTATATAAAAATACCTATTAAAAATAATCGTATTTTTATTTTATATTAAAATCTATCACCATGAAAAATTACTTTTTCTTAACCGCCTTTGCGGCGCTTTTACTAGCTGCATGTGCGACAAATCCTGTAACAGGAAAATCAACTCTTAACTTTGTATCAAACAGCGAGTTATTTCCAACTTCATTTCAACAGTACAATGCTTTTATTTCAGAAAATAAAGTTATAACAGGAACTGCAGATGCTAAAAGAGTAGATCTTGTGGGCAGTAAAATTAAAGCTGCTGCAGAAAGATACTTAACTTTTTTAGGACAAACGCAATATTTAAAAGATTACCGTTGGGAATACAAATTGGTAGAAAATAAAGAAGTAAATGCCTGGTGTTTACCAGGAGGTAAAATCGTGGTTTATTCAGGAATTTTGCCAATCACTCAGGATGAATCAGGTTTGGCAACTGTTATGGGGCATGAAGTTTCTCACGCATTGGCTAATCACGGAGCACAAAGAATGAGTGCAGCACAATTGCAGCAAATTGGAGGAGTTGCTTTAGATGCTGCAACAAGCGGTAAATCTGAGTCAACAAGAGCCATATTTTCGCAAGCTTACGGAGTTGGTTCTGAAGTAGGAGTAATGCTTCCATTTAGCAGAAGCAATGAAAGTGAAGCCGATAAAATTGGTTTGACACTTATGGCAATTGCGGGTTACAATCCTGATGATTCAATTGCATTTTGGAGCAGAATGTCGGCTAAATCTGGCGGATCGGGAACTCCTGAATTTATGAGTACACACCCTTCTGATGCAACAAGAATTGCAAATTTAAAAGCATTAATTCCTGATGCAAGGGCAACAGCTGCAAAAGTTGGTGTTATCAGATAAACAATATTTCCTATATCAAAAAATTATAAAAGCTATTCTTTCAGAGTAGCTTTTTTTTGTATTTGTCAATAAGTCAATTAATTGCGATTAAATAATAATTTAATAATGTACGATTTATGAATATTATATCCAATTATAGAAAAAAAGAAATAATTTAGCAACCAAATTCATAAATATGGCAGATTTAAACAAAGGAGATAAAAAATTATTAAATGCATGGGCTTTTTACGATTGGGCAAATTCAGTTTATCCATTAGTTATTTCATCGGCCGTTTTTCCAATTTTTTACGAAGCATTATTTTCCGACAAGGATCATTATATAGATGTTTTCGGAATGAATCTTAAAAATTCTGCTTTAATCAGTTTTATTACTGCTGCAGCATTTTTGGTTGTTGCTTTTATTTCGCCATTATTATCGGGTATTGCTGATTATGTGGGGAATAAAAAAACATTTATGAAATTCTTTTGCTATATGGGAGCTTTGTCCTGTATGGGTTTATATTGGTTTAACCTTGAAAACATATACATCGGCTTACTTTTTTACTTTTTGGGATTGATTGGTTTTTGGGGAAGTTTGGTTTTTTATAATTCCTACTTACCTGATATTGCATTTCCTGAACAGCAGGATAAATTAAGTGCCAAAGGATATTCTTTAGGATATATTGGGAGTGTTATTTTGATGGTTATTAACCTTGTCATGATTATGGGTGCCGAAGGTGGTGAAGCAAAGATGGCAGCCATGCGATATTCCTTTTTAATGGTAGGTATCTGGTGGATTCTTTTTAGCCAATATACTTATTATTATTTGCCAAAAGGGAACAATAATAAAGATCAAAAAGTAACCAAAGATGTTGTTTTTAATGGTTTTAAAGAATTGAAGGAAGTTTGGAAATTATTGGAAGAAAATATTTCTTTAAAACGATATTTAGGCAGTTTTTTCGTTTACAGTATGGCTGTTCAAACCGTTATGATTGTGGCGACTTATTTTGGAGCACAAGAAATTAAATGGAGTTCTGAAAGTGAAAGCACAACAGGTTTGATTATCTGTATATTATTAATACAATTAGTTGCCATTTTGGGTGCGTTTTTAACGTCACGTGCGTCTGCAAAATATGGAAACATTCCAACATTAATTGTCATCAATTCGATTTGGGTTGTACTTTGCATTTTGGCTTATTTTATCACTTTGCCTATTCATTTTTATGTTATGGCGACTTTAATTGGATTTGTAATGGGAGGAATACAGGCTTTGTCCCGTTCAACCTATTCGAAACTATTACCCGAGACAGAAGATACAGCTTCTTTTTTCAGTTTCTATGATGTTTCAGAAAAAATAGGTATCGTAATTGGAATGTGTGTTTACGGAATCATCGATCAAATTACAGGAAGCCCAAGATTTGCAATTGTAATCTTGGCTGTATTTTTTACCATCGGAGTATTATTGCTGCGCAGAGTGCCAAAAAAAGGCGTTTTAAATTAATAAAACACCTGACTTAGTTTTGTTATTTAAGTAGAAAATTTATAGAAAAAGCTCAATACTAAAAAGGATGATTTTGTTCGTTTTAAAACGGATTGATGATTGTAATATATTTAGTATTGAGCTTTTTTTGAATTAACCTTTTGTAATATTTCCTGATCCGGAAACTTTTACGTCACGTTTTTCAGGGTTTCCAAAATATTTAATATTTCCTGAACCCGCAACTCTGGCAGTTAAACTTCCTTCGCAGTTTACAGTACTGTTTCCAGAACCTGAAACATTGGCTTCAACAGTTTTTGATTTTAAATCAGATGCATTTACATTTCCTGATCCCGCAAGTTTTGAAGTAAATTTATCTGCAGAACCTTTTAGAGTAACATCTCCGGAACCGCTTAAACTCAACTCAAAATCATTTGAATTAACATTTAAATTAACGTTTCCTGAACCTGCCAGTTTCGCAGCAAAAGTTTCGCTTTTAATTTGATCTTTTGTTTCAAGATCTCCTGAACCAGAAAGACTTACGGCAGATATTTTTTCGAACGGAACCGTAATTTCAATTTTGTGTCCGGAACTTGGTCGGATATTTATTGTTTTATCAACATAAATTTTCAGGGCATTATCTTCAACTTCAACTTTTATGGCAGATAATAAATTTTCTTCTCCCTTAATAGTAATTTTTCCTTCTTTTCCTGCTACAAGATTTACATCAAAAGAACCACCAACTTTAATAGCATCATAATCACCTGTGTTTCTGGTTTCGGTTACCACTTTGCCATTGCCTTTTATTTTATTTTTGTCATTAGATGACCACTGTGCATGAGCAATAAAGCTCACTAAAAATACACCACAAACTAATAATTGAATTGATTTTTTCATTGTTTTGATTTTTGATTATTGTTTTTTGATTAATGACACGCTGCCGTAATTTGAATTGACTACCACTTTATTCTGACCTTTTTTCTTGTTGAAACCACTTATTCTTTTACTGGTGCTTTTGCTTTCAGTAACAGAAACATCCAGAGAATTATCGCTTTTAATATTTCCGTATCTCGTATTAATATCAAAATCAAAAGAGTAATTAGTGTCATACCCCAAGGCTACATCAGAATAAGTTGAGTTGATGTTGACATTATTAGCCTTATCTGTTATTGTTGATATATTTATTTTGCTATAATTAGTATCCAGATTGACACTATTTGAAATTTCGGCAATATTAACAGTCAGATAATTTCCAGATCCTGAGAATGAATTTATCTTTTGAAACTTAAAGTTCCCGTAATTACAATCGTATTTTATATTTTGTCCTTCGGAAATAACCAAATCTGTATAATTTGTATCTAAATTTAAATTACCCGAATCAACGATTTTCAAACCAGAATAACGAGCTTCAATAGTTCCGTTTTTGATATAGTCAATAGTTGAGTTTTGGCAATATTCAATATGAACACGATTATTGGATCCGTTTAGCTTTCCTAAATTAACTTTACCGTATTTGCACGAAATATCAGTTGTAGATTCTAAACTCAGAATTGTAATATTACCGTACTTATTATCCAGCTTTACAGTTCCGTTTTTCGGAATCTTAATCACATAATTGATTTCAAAACTATTACTGCTTCCGCCGCTTTTTATAGAAGAATTTCCAAGTTTGGTAATCGCAGAAACCAATCCTTTTAAGGCAGTTATATCAATATCAATACTATTTAATCTTTCATTTACCCAGTTTTCATTTCCTCCCGTTACTTTTATAGTAATATCAAGATCAATTTTATCTTCATCCCAGGTACTTACAGTAATATTTCCGTATTTATTTTCGATATCGATTCCTGCATTAGAATTTACGATATACGTTTTTTTGATGTTTTTTTGTTTTGAAATTACCGTATTATCATTTGAAAACCCTAAAAAAGGAAGCAAGATGAATAAAATAAGTATGTTATAATGTTTTTTCATGAGTTGTGTTTTTTAAATTTTCATTTTCTTCGATACGCTGCAAAACCGTCTGTAAAAAGGAGATTCTGGTTTGCAGATTGCTAATCATCGCATAAATGATTTGTTTGTTTTCACCGTTTTTCTGAACTTCTTTTATGATTTTTTCATAATCAGCATCAAAAACTTTCATTTGTTTTAAGGCATCATTTATGATTTGTTCATTTTCAGGCGAGCTCTTTTCTTTTAATTTAACAAGTTCATTTTCGATTAAAATATTAAAAATAGAATCTGTGCGTTTGGTTTCCTGCGATGCAAATTTGAATTCTTTTGGTTTTTCGTTATTGTTATACAAAACAGAAATCCCTAATAATAAAGCTATCGAAGCCGCAATGGCCCAACCGGCATAATTTTTTTTCTGTGGCTGTTTTTTATTTAATTTATTCAAAAAATCCACCTGATGATCAGAACTCATTTCGTGAACATCCCATTGATTCTCCAATTTTTTAAATAACTCCTCTAAATTGTCATTTTCCTTTTTCATATATCCTCTAATTTTTTTCGTAAATTTTCTTTAGCTCTGCTTAACGTAGTTCTGCAATTTGCATAACTAATGTTTAAGATTTCACTAATCTCTTCCTGATCATAACCTTCAATATAAAAAAGCGTCAAAACCATTCGATAATTATCTTTTAAACCTGAAATAGCGTCTAAAACTTGTTTCACTTTAAGTGAATTTAAATCGATATTTTCAGAAAAAAAATCATCATTTTCTTCTATTTTATAAAGTGTTTTATTCAGGTCATCCATTTGGAAAGCATTATTTTTTTTATAAAAATCAATACTATAATTAATAATGATTTTTTTAAGCCAGGCTCCAAATGCAACTTCTTGTTTATAATCGTTAATTTTTGTAAAAGCTTTCAGAAAACCTTCCTGCATGACGTCTTGTGCAAAATGTTCGTCTTTTACAATTCTGTAAGCTACATTGTACATAGCTTTACAGTAACGATTGTAAATTTCAAATTGCGCCTTTTGATTATTTAATTTGCAAAGCGCAATTAATTCTTCGATATTTTGATTAGTTATATTCAAGTAATGGTTGCTAGTTTTTTATAATGACTTTGCTTTTTTTGGTTTGTTACAGTTTTGATTATTTTTTTAAAATTATTTTAAGTCTATTTCGATAGTAGTTCTTAAAACATACTTTATTTTCATAAGGATTAAGTTTAAAATACTGAAATATAACACATTACGGAATTGTTTGTTTTGAGGAATTAGTTTGTTAAAAAAATGCTAAAAAAAATCGTTTTTTATGTTAATTTTGGAGCACTAAAAACAAATTTAACCATGAGAAAAATTAAAAGTATTGCTTTATTGGCATTATTGATGTCAAGTTCGTTATTTATTTCTTGTTCGAATGATTCGGATAATGAGGATACTGCAGAAGCTTCAACAGGAGATTATTGGCCTACGGCAGTTAATAACCAATGGGTTATGGATCAAAACGGAACAGAAAGTACAATGAAAATTGTTAGTTCAGAAAAAGTAAATGATGACACTTATTTTAAATTCAATCAGTTTTCACTTGCTCAGGATGGAGGATTAGGAAGCGCTACTGCTGCCATTAAAAAAGTTAAAGGAGATTATTACATTAAAATTGCTGATGTGATATACAATGCAAATGGTATTACAGGTAAAACAAGTGGTTACGAATTCGTTTTCTTTAAAGATTATTTAGAAGTAAATAAAACCTGGACAGGAAGTTATACACAAGAAACTTCATTTGATTTCCCGGGTGTTCCTGTAATAAAATTAAATGTTAACTATACAGGTACAATTTTAGAAAAAGGTGCAACAGCAACAGTTAATAGTGTTTCATATAAGGATGTAATTAAATTTAAATTTCTTATGGAAACAAAAATGGAAGGACAAACCGCAAGTTCTGTAACTGTAGAATATTGGGTTGCCAAAGATGTTGGTATAATTAAAATGACTTCTGGAAGTACAGTAAGCGAATTAGTTTCTTATTCTTTAAAATAATTAGAGCAACTATAATAAAACAAAAACCCGAAATTACTTTCGGGTTTTTTTATATCCAGGATTTTATAAAAGATAAATAAGGAAGAAAAGATAAATTTCAAAACTGACTATTTTGCATTTGGCACAATGATTGTCTATTTTTATGGCCTACGTTGTAAACGAAACACTTATTATACTTTTAACAAAAACTGTTGTATTTAAGGTTAACTTTGCAGTTAGAATTTAACTTTTAATGACAAAACGACTTATATAATATTATGTCAAATCATAAAATACTTACTATTGACAATCTGTCACTTCAAGAATTTGATTCAGAGGCAGAATTAATTCCATTATTAACTCCGGAAGACGAAGAGGAAATGAACAATGAAGAACTTCCGCTTTCGTTACCAATTTTACCTTTACGTAATACCGTTTTATTTCCGGGTGTCGTTATTCCGATTTCTGCAGGAAGAGATAAATCAATAAAACTAATTAATGATGCAAATGCCGGTGGAAAAATCATCGGAGTTGTTTCTCAAATTAATGAAGAAGACGAAGATCCATCAAAAGATGACATTCATAAAATAGGAACTGTAGCCAGAATTCTACGCGTTTTGAAAATGCCTGACGGAAACGTTACCGTTATTTTGCAAGGAAAAAAACGTTTCGAAATTGACCAGGTAGTTTCAGAAGAACCTTATTTGACAGCAACTATTAAAGAAGTTGAAGAAAAACGTCCTGAAGAAAATGACAGTGAATTTACGGCCATATTAGATTCTGTAAAAGAGTTGGCCATTCAAATTATAAAAGAAAGTCCAAATATTCCTTCAGAAGCAACCTTTGCGATTAAAAACATTGAAAGCCAATCGTTTTTGATCAATTTTGTTTCTTCAAACATGAATTTATCGGTAAAAGAAAAACAAGATTTATTATCGATAAACGGCTTAAAAGAACGTGCGCTTGAAACTTTACGTTACATGAATGTTGAGCTGCAAAAATTAGAATTGAAGAATGACATTCAGTCAAAAGTTCGTTTTGATTTAGATCAGCAGCAACGTGAGTATTTCCTTCACCAGCAAATGAAAACCATTCAGGAAGAATTGGGAGGCGTTTCGCAGGAAGAAGAAATGGACGAAATGGGACTGAAAGCGAAAACCAAAAAGTGGGATGAAAAAACGCAAAAACACTTCGAAAAAGAATTGTCTAAAATGCGTAGAATGAATCCACAATCGCCAGATTTTGGTATTCAAAGAAATTATCTTGAGTTGTTTTTAGAATTGCCTTGGGGCGAATATTCTAAAGATAAATTTGATTTAAAATATGCTCAGAAAATATTAGATAAAGATCATTTCGGACTTGAAGAAGTGAAGAAAAGAATGATCGAACATTTGGCTGTATTGAAACTTCGTAACGATATGAAATCGCCAATTATTTGTTTAACAGGACCTCCGGGAGTTGGTAAAACTTCTATTGGTCGTTCTGTTGCCGAAGCTTTAGGACGTGAATATGTTCGTATTTCCTTGGGTGGTTTACGTGACGAAGCAGAAATTCGCGGACACAGAAAAACCTATATTGGCGCCATGCCAGGCCGAATTATTCAAAGTTTGAAAAAAGCCGGAACATCAAATCCTGTTTTTATTTTAGATGAAATAGATAAATTATCAAGCGGAAATAGCGGTGATCCGTCTTCAGCTTTATTAGAAGTTTTAGATCCGGAACAAAATAATGCTTTTTATGATAATTTCCTAGAAATGGGGTATGATTTATCTAAAGTAATGTTTATTGCTACTTCAAACAATATGTCGGCGATTCAGCCAGCATTGCGTGACAGAATGGAAGTAATTAAAATGTCAGGTTATACAATTGAAGAAAAAGTAGAAATAGCAAAAAGACATTTATTTCCAAAACAATTAGAAGCACACGGATTAACTTCGAAAGATTTGACAATTGGAAAAAAACAATTAGAGAAAATCGTAGAAGGTTATACACGTGAATCTGGTGTACGTAATCTGGAAACAAAAATCGCTCAGGTTATTCGTAACGCGGCAAAAGCTGTTGCTATGGAAGAGGAGTACAACAAAAAAGTTACAGATGAAGATATTGTAACTGTTTTGGGTGTACCAAGATTAGAGCGTGATAAATATGAAAATAATGATGTTGCCGGAGTTGTTACAGGTCTTGCCTGGACAAGTGTTGGCGGGGATATTTTATTTATAGAATCTTTAATTTCCGAAGGAAAAGGTGCTTTAACAATTACCGGAAACTTAGGAAATGTAATGAAAGAATCTGCAACAATTGCTTTGGAATATATTAAAGCAAATGCTAAAAAATTGGGCTTAGGTGTAGAGTTATTTCAAAAATATAATATCCATTTACACGTTCCCGAAGGTGCAACACCAAAAGACGGACCAAGTGCCGGTATTGCAATGTTAACGTCATTGGTTTCATTATTGACACAAAAGAAAGTAAAGAAGAGTCTTGCCATGACAGGAGAAATTACACTTCGTGGAAAAGTTTTACCTGTTGGCGGAATCAAAGAAAAAATCTTAGCTGCAAAAAGAGCAGGTATTAAAGAAATCATTTTATGTCACGAAAACAAAAGTGACATTGATGAAATTAAAGCCGAATATCTAGAAGGTTTGACTTTTCATTATGTAAAAGAAATGAGCGAAGTTCTGGCTTTGGCTTTGACGGATCAAAATGTAAAAAATGCTAAAACATTGAAATAAAAAATTTCAATTGTAAATTCCAATATTAAAAATTCCAAATTCCAAACTTTACTTAAAGATTGGGATTTGGTTTTTTAGGATGTAAT
>NZ_JXQR01000027.1:0-214633 GCF_000834715.1 Flavobacterium sp. MEB061
TTTTTTTTTTCAAAGGTAGGATAAAAATAGATAGAGTTATCTATTTTTTTTTGCAGAAGCTGTAAATGTGCATTGAGCAGGATGCGAACAAGCTGTTGGAGAGGATAGTATCGCTGGATTAAAGAAGCGGATTAATCCCGGGATTCTATAAAAAAAGTTATTAATAACGGTTTTTTTATAGGCATCAATCCCGGTACATTAAAATTTTCGCTGAGAAGGTTTATGATTGCCCGGTGCACCACCCGTTTCATCCCTGGTGCTTTCGTCTTCTTTAAGCTCCTCACTTCCAAGCTGCCCAATTTCGAATTCCCTCTTGACTGGATTATCCTTTTCGGGCTCTATGGTCTCAAAGGTTGCATCTTCATCCTCATTGTTCTTTTTAGTATCAATATCAGTTTCAAACCCCTGGGAAGGGTCATTTTCTATAAGATCCTTTTCTATGTCCTTCTCGGTTATGTCTTTTGAATCGCTTTCCGATTCCCGGTCAAGGTTCTCCGAGTCATAAGGGTTGCCCTTTGGACCTGTGCTTTTTGGGACTTTGTTTGGGTTTTGAGAATTACGGTCGTCCTGATCGTAATTTTTCGTTGTATCTGAATTTTTCATTTTATTTTTTTAATTAAATTATTGCTGTGGTTTTTTTAAAGGAGAGTCGCGGGGCAGGTTGGGCGGTATTGGCGTGCTTTCTAGCTTGTCCATTGGCCTACTTGCTCTTTTTTCCTTTTCCTTTGTGCTTTGTCAAATTTAAAAAGGATAGTGATACTTTTTTTACAGAATAATGGTTTGCATTTATAAAATAGCGATCAGGTGATCAGGCAGGTAGGATTAATCGGGTATTAGGTACTGTTTTAATGTAATGACAATCTAAGTAATATTCAATCCAGAGTATATCTCCGACTTTGATTTTGGTATAATCTTTTTCCGTAATTGAAATGGTTTTATTTTTCCCTTCCAAATCAGAATAAATGCTTAGTTCACAAGAATAGGTGTCACTGTCATCGCCTTTAATTGTGATAGTTTCTTTATCGAGAATTTCTAAATTTCCCGTTACCTTTCTTTGTGAAAACAAATTTTTCTTTTATCGTTGCTTTAATTCCTTTTAATGTCACATAAGTCCAAAATCCAAAACATATTATTACCATGAAGAAAGCAAATATTTTGTCGGTCATATATAGTGGTAACGACAGATATCGCTTTATGGAAGATTTTGGCTTTTAATTTCGTAATATTAATGGGGTGAAGACTATTATGGAAATGTTCATTTCATAGTTTTCCATCTGCAGGAATAATTGTGTTTATTTGCAGGAGTGGGGTGATAAATAAGCTATCCTCCGTAGGACTGCCTCGTGATTACTCCGTTAAATTGTGTTGATCGAAAACAAATTTTAATTCATCATTTTGTTTTCCTTTTATAATTAACCAGGATGTAAAATAAAAATCCAATCAACCAAGCACCTATAACAACACTAAAAAAAATCCAAATGATTGACGGATGAAGATAATTTGGCTTGTAAAATAGTCGCTCTAAGGTCATGAATTTTTCCTTCAAAGCCTTCCTGTCATAATTATTTCTGATTTCATTCAGTATCTCACTGTGGTGATTTTTAAAATACACAATGTCTTTAGCGAGATCTTTAGGAACTATATGGGTCTCAATCTTATACTTTTTAAGCAAAGTATCCAGCTTCTGAAAATTAGATACTAGCGAATCGTGTCTGTAATTATAAATTAATTTATACCGCTTTACCTCATTATTATACTTCTGCCTTTGTAATGTAGTGCCTTTAACAGGTAGGAACAAGGTATTATTCATTAAAAATATACAAATATTTTCATCATAATCCGGATTCACTTCCATGCCTTTAAAGATAATCTGTGTGCTATCTTTTATAATATTCTTCTTGATTATCCTACTCAAAAATTCCTCTTTACCAAAATCAACACTATCGAGAATCATGCTCGTTACAGAAGCAACTTTATTTAAATCTGTTGTCAGCATTTTCAAAGTATCAATGCTGTAGTATTTATGTTCTACATGATAATAATCATCTGATATCAATGTACTATCCACAACTTCCATAACCGGGTAGGGTTTCGGGTATAAAATATTCACAGGATTGAATAATTTCTCCGAACTGTAGGAAGTGTAGTTACATAAAAATGGATTTAAAACATTTAACAACGTTTTTTCCTCGTTAAATTTCGCTTCAGATAATTCCGATTTCAGTTTTGCATTCAAACCAAAGCTATAACTTATAAAAAAAGAAAAGCTAAAAAAAGAAATCAGCAGCAACACACCACCAATTTTTGACAACGTCCCCAAAGCATAATTTTGTCTCGAATGATTTTTAAGCAAAAATATAAGGAAGAAAAGCAGAAATAGTCCACTTATAAAAAAGTGAGAAATAGATACGTCATCGTAGAACTTAAACCTATAAAACTCGGTATAGATGTAAATATTTGCAATTCCTTCAAACTTAAAATAGCCATATAAAAAATAGCCTAAATGAATCAATGATAAAATCACAAAAGACCTTATGAAAAACTGCTTTAAATTTTTATCCATGTTTTGTTTTTAAAGATTACTTTCAAATATAGACAATCCATCGTAGATAAGTTTGCGCCTATGCTCTTTATTAATTAATTATAGTCATTCATGATTTACATAGTATAAAATCTATGTTTATTGAAGAACTTTATATTTTGTTTATTATAAGTTTTATCCTATTTTTATTTGCCGATTTTTTCACATAAACAATCTTGATATTTATTGCTAGTAGCTCCAAAGGTGCTACACCAAAAACAATCTCATTGCCCCGAAATTTTGAAGTGAATTATGGTATTAAAACGGCGCGGCCTGTGCAAAAGAAGTGTCCTGAACGCATCAGGGCTGTAGCTAATCACTTGAGAAAAGAGTGAGATGTTTTTCTAAAAAAGTAATAATACTCACCCTACAAAAGGCAGGATTTCGTTGTAAGGCTTTCTCATAATAATACCATACAGCGTAGCTGCAGATTCGAACCTAAACTTCCTAAGCATTCATTTTGCTGAAATTCTATTTTTCTAAATTACGATGTGCCATGATTTTGCCACAAAACTTAGACTGGTGAAATATCACTAAAAACCGCCGTAGTTTTTTGTGGCAGAAAAGGTATCAACTCCAAATAGCTTGTGCCACGATTCTGCCACAAAACTTGGACTGATGAAATATCTTTAAAAAACGTCTTAACTTTTTGTGGCAGAAAAGGTATCCACTCCAAATATTTTGCGCCATGATTCTGCCACAAAACACAAAATGGAGAAAATATACTTAAATATTGCCTTAACTTTTTGTGGCAAAAAAGGTTTTCAACCCATAAATTTTTAATTATAATGTGCAATATAATTATCAATGTTTTGACTAAGCAAATAAATATCACACTAAATTAATTTCCTCTCTTGACGAATGTATTTATTAACTTCTTGACATTTCATCATGTCCTTAGGTTTAATAATTAATTTGTGTCGCTTCTTAAAATTTACTCCAATTTGTAAATGCTCAAATACTCATTAGGTCCTCAATACTGCATAATTGTGAAATATATTTTTATTATAAATTAATCATTTTATTTTCAAGAAGCGTTATTTAATAGCTAATTTTTTAAATATAGTTCTAATTATTAAGATTTATTTTAAATTTTAGCAGGACAGTACAGGATAGTGAGAAAATACTTTATTGTTAAATTTAACAAGTTAAGTTTTGGTAATTAAATCAAAAAATTAATTGGATTTTGTTATATCAATATTTTAGTATCTAATAATATCTATTAATTAAGGTTCTTATTTTTTTTAAGCTAACTACGTTCTCTGCATTTATTATTCACCTTCTAAATATACATACTTTAATATGTTTGAATTCATTTGTAAAAATTTTCGCAATCTAGGGTTTTTAAAGTTGGTTTTGACATCAGTTTTTTTACAGGCACAAGAAATGAAAAAAGACCTGATATTGAAAAAATATATCTTCACACAGATCGCTCATGTTATTTTGTTGGCGAAGATTTATGGTATAAAGCCTATAATGTAAATGCATCAAGTAATATACTTAATTGTGGATATAAAAAATAAAAACCTACTAGACTCAACCTCTAAAAATGAGGAAAAAGTTTCCTTTCTAAAAAATTTAGATTACACCAATACTATAGAAACAGCTATATCAATTAATTGGATTTTTCTTTTAATTGTCATTGCTTCAGGTCTTGTTAATAGTGAATATTTTTATAATCCTATTACTATCGCTTATTATGGATTGTATGTTTTCACATTCCTTTTTGCAGTGATTTATACTTGTTGTAACTTAACTAATAATAGTATCACATTTAAAACACCAGTTCTTTTATTTGGGTTATGGTGTTTCTATATTCTCGCTCATTATTTTACCAATACAGCTACACTCGCTATTAGCATTTACAGTATTGCTCTTTATTTTTTGCTTCTTAAAGCAAGCTCACTGTTTAGTAATCCAGGTTTTAATTTCAAACTTTTTTTTATTGGAATTGTAGGGATTACCACTTTAGAATCTCTATACTGCCTTTTTCAATTTTTTGGTTTATTGAAAAGCCATAACATGCTTTTTGCAGTTACAGGCAGTTGGAATAATCCGAATGTTACCGCTATATTTTTAGCACTTACAGTACCTGTGTTCTTGTTTTTATTTAAAAGTAAATACAAAAAGATAGTGTTGATTGGCTTCATTCTATTACTAATTACATTGTTATTACTTAAATGTAGAGCGGCTTTTATAGGGACTGTACTGTCTGTAATGGTTTTCTATGGTTTTGAATATCGAATAATCGACTGGATCAAAAACAAGAAAAACAGAACTTCTGCCAAAGCCTTATTGATTATAGGTTTATTGATTATCATTCCTGTAACTTCTCATTTGTATAACGCTAAAAAAGCTTCGGCTGACGGAAGAAAATTCATTTGGAAAGTGTCTGCTATTATGGCAACTGAAAAACCAATAACGGGTTATGGCTATGGCTATTTTGAAAAAGAATATAATTTATATCAGGCTAACTATATCCAAAAAGGAAAAGCTACACATGAGGAATTAGAGAATGCCGGTCCTGTAATAATGCCACATAATGAACTGCTTCATAATGCAGTTGAAGGAGGGAGTATTGGATTAGTACTAATTGTTCTGTTTTTTGGCTCACTTCTAATTACTGTAAAAGAGAAAAATAGAACATATCGGAATGAACTTATTCTTCAGGGCAATGTTGAAATTATTTCAAAAACAGAAAATAGTCATTTCAATTTAAGTTATGCCGGAATTGTAGCTTTTATAGGGATGTCTATGGTTAATTCTACCATTCAAATCGTTCCGGTAATGTGTATGATGATCATTTATGCATCTATTATTTGCAGTACACTAAAACCATTACAGCTTCCTGTAAAATTTTCTTTTATTGAAAAAAGTAAAGCTATTTCAGTAGTGTATAAAAGTTTAATTATTTCTAGCAGTTTTTATTTATTATACCTCCTTTTTGGAATTGCTGTAGCTGATAGACAAAACAAAAAAGCAAAACTTCTAAAAGAGGCTGGACATTTTGAACAAGCCTTGAAAATTATGCCTGATTTAAAACTGCACTTAAAAGAAAATAGTGATTATTGGAAAAACTATGGTCTTCTATATTTTAAAACACAAAATTTTCAGCAAGCTATGACTTGCTTCAAAAGAGCACAAACCTTAAGCTCTTTGCCAGAAGTATATCTGGGGGCTGGCAAAAGCTATGAAAAGCTACAACAATACCCACAAGCCATTCAAGAGTACGAAACACTTATTGCTTTATACCCTTCCAAATTCTCCTATCGAATGATGTTATTGGAAGCCTATTTGAAAAATAAAAATAATGTTACAGCGATTGCATTAGCCCAGGAAATAATACAAATCAAACCGAAAACACCTTCTGAAAAAGTTAATCAGTATAAAAAAATGTGTCGGGTTTTATTGAAAAAGTTAACAATCCAAGAAACAAGTAGAAAACAGTTCAATAGTAATGACAACATCAAATTCAAATCTTTTAATTAAAATGCGACACTATCTTAAAAATCTCTTCTTCATAATTCCTTTTTTAGCACAAGCACAATATCCTGTTCCTGTTGAAACAGTATTGAAAAAAGCAGGAAGCAATAGAATGGAATTAGAAAAAGCCATCGAATACTGCAAGAAAAGTAAAGATTCTTTAAAAGTTAAAGCCATTTATTTTTTGATTGCCAATATGGACATACATTCATCATCCGATTATTATTGGGAAGATGCTACTGGCAAAAAAATAGACTATAATGAATTGGACTATCCTGATTTTACGCAGGCGAAAACAGCTTTTGAAACTCTTAAAGAACAAAATTCGCGATTACACCCAACAGCGGTACTCTATCAAGACATCGAAACCATAAAAGGGGACTATTTGATAGAAAATCTTGAAAAAGCTTTTGTAGCCTGGCGGACTTCTGCAATAAAGAATATTTCATTTGATGATTTCTGCGAATATATCCTCCCGTATCGGATAAGTGAAGAACCTATACAGCAGTGGCGCACAACATACAACGAAAAATTCAAGTGGATTAAAGAGCAGATCCCTTCCAAAGGGTTCAAAACCGTTTTGTATTCGGTAAAAGACAATTATGAAACATGGTTTACCAACTGGGGAGAACCTCGCAAAGAACCACTGCCAAAACTTGGGAGTATGCAACTATTATTTAGAAAACTAGGTTCGTGTGCAGATATTGCCAATTTAGGAGTATTTACTATGCGTTCACAAGGAGTTCCAGCTACAGTAAATGTTATTCCTTTCTGGGCTACAGCTACAGGAGGACATTTTATGAATACCTTCTTTGATGATGCAATGCACCCTGTTAACTGTGATTTTGGACCTAAAGATTACATTACAAATATAATAAGAGAGCCAGCTAAAGTCCTGCGTTTGACCTATTCAAGGCAACCTGAAACATTAGCTAGTTTGGAAGATAAAAACAAAATTCCTAAAGGTATATTACAACAACAAAACTACATTGATGTAACCCCCGATTACTGGAAATCTACCGATGTAAAATGCTCATTATATCCAACAAGTAATACCGCTAAAGTTGTGTATGCCACGACATTTAACGGACTTGCCTGGAAGCCCTTTTGGTGGGGTAAAATCGAAAAAGGGCAAGCTTCTTTTAAAGCAATATGCAAAGAAACGGTTTTGATTCCGCAATATTATACGAATGGAAAATTGATTCCTGCTGGTGCTCCAGTTATCGTTGGCGATGAAGGATCTCAAGAATTACTTCCTAATCTGGCACAAACCCGGGATATAAGCATCGTCGAAGCCGATAAATACCTCAAATTTAAAATGGGCGTAACCTACAAACTATTCTATTGGAGTAACGGCTGGAAACTTGTCGACAGCCGAGAAGTAACAACTACTACAACATCAATGCTTTTTACCAAAGTTCCTAAAAATGCTTTGCTGCTTTTCTTGGCAAGTGATACCAAGGGACTCGAACGCCCCTTTGTAATGGATGACAGTGGAGTGAGGACGTATTATTAAAAAAATAGCAATGAAACAAATACTGATTACAATTTAAAATATACAAACATGAAAAAATTAGTCCTACTACTCTGCCTACCTTTTATAAGTCAGGCTCAACTGAGTTCAAACTTGAGCAAAAAATTTCCCGCACACATTATTTATGCAATCGGAGATGTTGCCTCAAAAGTAAAACTAACGGAAGACCAACAAATAAAAATAGGTCTAAAACTATTCACTAGTGATAGTTTGGCCAACATTAGTTTGAAAAAAGGGGAGGCTATTGAAAAACTAAAATCCTATTATACGGTTGATACTAATTTCTTAAAATCCATTTTATCCGCAACAGAACTGGACAGTTATGGCTATGAAATAAATAAAGACAATAGGTTTTTGGCCGCTTTGAATTTTGCGTCTGAATTGAAACTAGATCCTACTCAAATCAGCAAAATAAGGCATCAAAACGACTCCATTACTTCGACTAAGCAAATATCTTCGAAAGAAACTATTCGGATTTACAACCAAAAACTTAACAATATTTTGGCTAAAGACCAATATGTATCACTGTTGAAAATAATCTATAAAGAGAAATCGATAGAAGATGCCAATAAAGACTGGGTAAAAATAAAACAACTCCAACTCATAGCTGATGAGAATGACATAACCGACTACAATAAGATTATTAGTTATCATATAGCCAAAAATAGCTATTTAGATGAAAAAGCAGAAAGATATGACAAACCAACAAGGGAGCGTTTGATAAACAAAATTAGTGTTATGCAGCCATCAATTTTAATACATTCTTACATACTATCTGATGAAAGTTATTTAGACAATACTTACTCCTCGATTATAAAGTATGAAAAAGCGCTCCAACTCACAAAAACACAAACAGATACTGTCTTGAAAAAATATTCACAACTCGAAAAGATAAAATTAGAAAACAAAGAGAACGAATTAAGCCTTAATACACCTGTAACAGTACCGTCAGAATATGAGAGCATTGCCGAAATATTAACCCCCAACCAAGTAGATATTTGGCTAATACATAAAAACCAAAAAGCAGCTACTAAAAAAGCAATCGAAAGCTGGAACAAACTCAACAAAGAAGGACTTACTCAAAATCCAGACAAAGAAAACGATATTAAAACATTTATAAATTACCACTTAAGCTACCAAATTGCTATGGAGAAAATTAAAATATACAATACACAAGAATCCATTTTGTCAAAACGTGCTATTGATGAGAAAAAACCCGAATTATTGAAACAGCTTGATGCGTTAAATAGAAATAAAAATAAAAATGCAACTCTCAAAAATGCGCTTACGTGGTAATTTTTCCATTAACTCGCAAAAAAAAAATCAATTAACTACCAAATACAAATAAAATGAAAAAAACTACAAAAAAAGGAGTATTCTTATTGCTGCTTCTAGGCAGCATGTTGGGTCATTCGCAAGAGTCCCCAGATACGAATACAGAGTTATTTAAGGCCCGACTGCAACTTGTAAAAGGCAGTAAAACTTACAATCCCGAGGCAGGACTTACTACCTACAAGCAACTAGCGCAACAAGGCAATGCCGCAGCCATGAATGGACTCGGTTTATTGTACAGCAAAGGAATAGGAGTTGAAGTAAACGAAAAAGAAAGCATTCTTTGGTTCGAAAAAGCAGGTGAAAATGGCTATGCTAAAGCTTGGTACAATTTAGGGTTGTTATACAAGGAAGGTGTTGGCACTAATGTAAACCTTGAAAAAGCAGTAGCTTGTTTTGAGAAAGCAGCAAAAGGAGGTTATGACCGTGCCTGGAACACTTGGGGAGGTATGGTAATGCATGGCAAAGGTGCGCTACAAGATTATCCTTTGGCTATTAGTATTTTCCAGCAAGGAGCAGACAAAGGCAACGGATATTGCTTGTACTCTTTAGGTTATTTGCATTACAAAGGGTTCGGCTTCACGCAGGATTATGCCAAAGCCATGCAACTGTTTGAAACAGCCTCTCAAAAAGGAAGTAGTGCTGCTATGTATATGTTAGGCTTGTGTTACCGCAACGGTTATGGAACAGCTATAGATACCGAGAAAGCTAAATACTGGCTTAACAAATCAGCTGCATTGGGCTTTAAAAAATCTGAAATAGAATTGGCTGAACCAGAAGCAGAAAACGCTAACCCCAACCAAGTGAAAACGGTTTCAAAAGCCATTCCGGAAGTAATAAACATTACCGAAACAAATGCCCCCGAAACTTTCCAAAAGGTAAAACAAACTCCTATTACCAATAACATTTCAGGCAATTACACAGGACACTTATTGCGCTACGACTTTAGCGGACAAAATATCATTAGCAAAACAGCCATACAAGTCGAACTGAAACAAAATGAGAAAGAACTTATAGGCGAATGGCGTGAAACCGCAGGAGATACAGTAGCTTTCTCTGCTAAAATAGAGGATGATGCTATTGTCTTTCAGGACTCTAAAATAGAACGTTTTGATCATTATCATAAGGACAAACCATCCACTTATGAATTTAAAAAAGCACAATTACAAATCATAGAATCAGAAGAATCCTTGTTTGTCGTGGGAAACTTACAACTGTATAACACTAACATTAGAGAAAATGAAAAACCTATGTATATTATCATGGAGAAAAAACAAGAAAAAACTAGCGAAGTGTCAGAAGTAATTTCTTCGGTTGTTATATACCCCAACCCAGTTGTAACGGATCTTAACCTCAGTTTCAACCTCAGCAAAGACATTGACGTAACTTTGAGCATCTACTACATTACCGGTAGAGAACTCTACAGGGAGCAATGGACTAGTTTAACAGCGGGACAACAAACCAAAACCCTGGCACTAAACGCACCTCCAGGCTACTACATCTTGCGTCTAACCTATGGCTCCGAAGTAAAAACAACTCTTTTAATCAAAAAATAAGAACCGATGAAAAAATATTATATATTAGCCTTTACGTTCTTATGCTTATTAACGGGGCAGAATAGTTATTCGCAGGATTGGGCTGACTTCGATGATTTTTTACAAGAAGTTAATGATGCTGGAGGAGAAGTTAACTACCATACAACTATTGAAAGCTTCATAGGTTATTTAAACAACGACTCGAATCCATATAACGATTTAGAAATGTACACTTACGTAGATTCAGATCTTGTAGGGACAAACGTTACAGACTGGAGAACTGGAACAGTAGGGCCTTATGTATCAACAACGACTATTTTACAGGTATCTCCACCAATAGATTATCCTGAGTTATATAATATGTATGGACAAAACTCTGGTGATGAGTTTGCAAATTCTTGTAATTATTTTCCCGACTCTTGTGGTACCGTGGGCGGGTCAGGTGAAACAATAACCCCGGGAGTACTGCTTGATGATATAAACGCAACTTATTCTGAATACACTATAAACATTACTTCTTATAATTTTGAACCCGGTAAAAATAATATTTTTAACGAAAATGGAAGACCTTTACGTTCAGGAGATACGGGAAATTCAGTACTGATAGAGATTAACGGTGTTTTGTACAAACCCTCGCAATTAGCTAGAACACAAGGCTCAATTGCTGCTCTGAATAAAATAGCTGCTTTTTATGCCCAATCAAAAGGGTATTCAGGTGTGGTAACAACAATAAATCTCCTAGGAGATAAGGGAGGAGATGATGTGGCTTTTTATGGAAATGGAGTTTTGACCATTAGAAGTGCGGCTTTTGCTGCTGGAAAATTTGATAATGTACATGATTTTAAATCGGTCATAACCCACGAAGTTTTGCATTGGAAAGACCCCAGAAATGATGCGCCTAACTATACGTCTATGGATCATGCAAATATTTATTTAAAAGAAGCATCAGATCCTGAATTCAATAAAACTTCGATTAACTATAAACTTAATAATGCAAACCAATATATGGTTAGAGTTTTAAATGCTGCAAGAGCAAATGTGGTAGGCATGAATAACGCTGGTGTAATTGCTGCAATTAATAAATACAACAATGAAAATGTGGGAGGTATACAGATATATGATTTCCTTTTTTCATCGGCTGGATTTGACAAATTAACATTTTCAACAAGAATAAACGGTATACCGTATGATAATAAATATGAATATGAAGAACTTAACAGCCCTAGAGATTAAAAAATATGTAGTATTGATGATTTTTTGTTTGACATCATGTCATAATAAACAAAATGAAATTACCAAAATACTAACCAACGATAGTATTCAGTATTGGAATGTATCTGAACCTAAAGACAATCGACCAATTTATTACAATTCATATAGCTTTTCAAAGACAGGCATTTATGAAACATATAACATAAACATTGATGGTATTCGTAAAATAAGAGCTGTTGATACTATTCCAGATAAATATGGTATTTATAACAAATGGCATTTTATTAATGATAGTGTTATTAATATGGGAGGATTTGAAATGAAAATTGTTAATTATTCTCGAGACTCAGTCGTTTTAAAAGCTAAGAATGGTGATCGTTTTTCACTTTATCGTGTAATTGGACCTTTTAGAGTTGATCCTAAAAGTATAAAAAAACGAGATTCATTAATTACTGTATTTGCACAAGCAAGATTAATAGATAAAGGAGCCATATCTGTAACCGATACAATTAAATAGTGCGTTTATCACGTATGAATAGTCTTTCGTAATTTTCTATATACTTAACTAAAACCCTGTCGGCATGTATAAATGCTAACAGGGTTTTAACAATAAATCAATCGCTCGAAACTGATAAACATCCTCGTAACGGATAGCACAGAATTGCATTTGTGCTCATTACGAAAAACTAAGATAAACATTTTAAAAAAAGCTACATCCGTTAAAATGGTAAAGCTTTTACTTTAAACAAACATGATGAAAAATTTACGGTTTTTGTATATTTAATTGTGTGTGGCTTTGGTTACTCTACACAAACGTAAGAGATTCTTACTTGATGCTAGTCAATAATATGTATTAAAACTATAAGGGGAGTTAAGTCATAAAGAGATAATAATGAATATAAAAACAGATAAAATATTAAAGTAAATATGATAACAAGAATTCGCTTAATTATACCAGGTTTATTGCTTGTAACAGTGGTGCAAGCACAAAGCGTTGTTCAATCTAACGATACACGTATATCTCTCGATTCAATAGATATAAATGTAGAGTCAAAAGAAAGTTCACTTGTAGATAAAAATGCTGTGAAGACAGAAATGAGCAAAGTATTTTATGAAAATGCCAAACGTGCTGGCCTTTCGCAAGAGAAGACAAATGAACTGCTAAAAATAATGCAAGAGCGCAATGAAAGTTTAAAATACTTGGATATATGGAAGGAACAATATGATGATAGCTACACTTTAGAAGATAGAGGTACCCTATATAATTTCAAGGCTAATGCATATCGAAATCTATATGCTAAAAAAATTAACAACTTACTTACCTATCAGGAGTATTGTTATTTTATAGTTGATGAATATAGAGAGGTGGCAAATGAAAATTCAAAATTAGAATATCAACAATTGTTAAAAAGTAATCCAAGCCTGAGTAAAGAGCAAAAAATCGAATTGTATGACTTAATTTATAACTATCATCTAAATGAGCGTTTAACAAAGATTTATCTTAGTTTTGATAGAACACTACAAAACCCCAGATTAGGTGTATTAAGAGTGAATTTTGAAAAAGATTTTGCGAAAATGTGCAAGAAATTCAACATAAAAACGACAGATCCTAAAGAAACTAAAAATAATAATTTCAAACGTAATTAATCTGGTATAAGACATTAATAAGCAAAAACCTGTTAGTATTCCAGTAGTTTTTTTTATTAAATTTATATTAACGAATTATCAATGCTCTAAAAAAGTTTCTAAAAAGTTTCGAACCTAAATAGCTTAACCATTGTTTTTGTTGATTATCTGGTTTTCAAAAATACAATGTGCCACGATCCTGCCACAAAAATTAAACTACAAGATTTAAACATATTTAATTACTATTTTGTAGTGGGAAGTATTCAAATATCTAACCAGTTAATTGAAGATTATTATAGTACTATTCCAAGTGCATCTTAATATTTTTTAATAACTATCACATAAAGTTACCCAAAATTGATAGCTTTGTGTAGGTTGTCACACATATTAGCAAGTTGTACAGCATTTAAGAAATGACATTAACAGATAAAGAAATACAAACTGATTACAAAAATCGAATTAACCGAGTTTTTGAGTTTATTGACCAAAACTTGGAATCGGACTTATCGTTAAATGCAGTTTCGGAAATTGCTTTTTTCTCACCATTTCATTTTCATCGAGTTTTCAAATTTGTTACCCAAGAAACTCTGCATGAATACGTAAAACGAAGAAGAATAGAAAAATCAGCATCTGATTTGTTACATAAGAACATAACAGCAACTGAAATAGCACATAAATATGGATTTAGTGATAATTCTTCCTATTCCAGAGCATTTAAAAAGCATTTTGGAGTAAGCCCGACTGAATTTAAAAACCAAAATCCAAATAGATTTAGCAAGATTCGTCAACTTAAAAGCAAGAATGGACAAGAATATCCTGATTATGAAAAATACATTTGCGTCATTAATAATCTTAAAAATTGGATAAAAATGAACGCAAAAATTGAAATTAAAGAAATGTCAAAAATGGATTTGGCTTATGTATCAAGCATTGGTCCTCATAACCTTGAAAATGCCTATGGAAAATTAATGCAATGGGCAACACCAAAAGGATTAATAAAGGACCAAACAAAAATGATAACGGTTTATCACGACAGTTTTAAAGTTACTGAATCCGACAAAGTAAGGATGAGTGCTTCGATTTTACTTGACAAGGCAGTGGAAACAAATGGAGAGGTTGGAGTGACAACAATAGAAGCTGGAAAATTTATCGTTGGAAGTTTTGAAATTGGATTAAAGGAATTTGAAAAGTCGTGGACTGGATTATTCGTCTGGATGAACGAAAATGGATATAAGAAAGCTGACAGAGAGCCTTTTGAAATTTATCATAATAATTTTAATGAACATCCTGAAAAGAAATCTATTGTTGACCTTTGCATACCAATTGAATAAAAAACGCTGTACAACAATGGTCATAAGTAATTGATTGTTTTCGCACCGCTCCCGCACGAATCCTTTCGTGTGACACAAAGTTAATCTACAAAAAAAAATAAAACTATAACAAAAAAAGCTTCAGAGAAATCTGAAGCTTTTGTGCTAGTAGAGGGAACAGGATTCGAACCTGTTAACGAAAAAAACAACTAAAATAAAAATAGCGTAATACAGTTTCGAACCTAAACTCGCCAGGCCTTGGTTTTGCCCGGTTTGTGTTTTTCAATATACCCATGTGACACGATTCTGCCGCAAAACTTAAAGCGGTGAAATATCTTTAAAAAACACCTAAAATTTTTGCGACAAAAAAAATAGCTGCCCGTGAGATAAAGAATCCAGGTTTCTCATAAAAACAGCTCTGCTGTCTTTTACTGAGAATTTGAGTAAACTCTTAAAGGGTGAAATAAATGATGCTCTTCTGATTCTATTTCTCTTTGGAAGATAATTTATATAACCGTAATCATTCAGGTCTCCGGTACATCTATGATAGGTCACAGGGCCGCTTATTTTAGCTATCTTCATAATCTCATGCCCATAGGCTTTAATAGGATTCGTATAACATGCAGCAGTTCTGAACTGCAGCAGTGCGGCAAAAAATCCAATAGTGGTGATGCTGATACGCTGGTCTTTTTCTATTGCTTTGAAGAATCGCGTTAAAGGGTTCAGCTGGTCCATTACGCTTGTTGTTTACTTGTGTTTTTTTTCTGAAACGGCGCCAATAGGTTTTTTTTTTAGGAGCTATTCCCGCTATCCGTTCCAATCTTTTGTGCCAAACACCTGCACAAAAGGATTTCCACTGCTATCGGGGCTAGGGCTGCTGATCAGCCCTGTTTTGTGTTGGAGAACTGCACATTGCAACCCAATTGTTGTACTTGTAATCAATACTCAATTTTTGTTTTTAAAATACCATAAGCCACAATTCTGGTTCTGTCGCATCTAAAGCTAAGTTTTATCTTTGCCTTTTTGATTCTTAAACTCATCAATACTAAAGGTCATTGCTATCCGAAGTCAATTATACTGCAGGCCGTATATTTTAAGCTTAGGTTTACATTAAGCTATCGGGATGTTGAAGAGATCATGAAAATGCGAGGAGTTTCTGTTGATCATACTGCTATTCAGCGCTGGGTTTTTAAGTTTAGACCTTTGCTTGAGTCAGAGATGAAGAAGAGAAAAGGCAGAGTGGGGGCGAGTTGGAGATTAGATGAAACCTATATCAAAGTAAAAGGCATTTGGTGTTATTTATATCAAGCGACAGATAAATTGGGCAATACAGTAGACTTTCTTTTGACCAGAAAAAGACAGAGAATGAGTGCTTGGTCATTTCTAATTAAAGCAATTAATAATAACTACAAGCCAAGAGTAATAAATATTGATAAAAGCGGTTCAAATACTACCGCTATCAAAGTCTATAACAAGCGTTCATTCTCAAAGATTAAAATCCGACAGTGTAAATATGGCAACAATATTGTAGAACAGGACCATCTTTTTATCAAGTGGCGCATACAAAACGGATTAGGTTTTAAAAGTTTTGAATCGGCCAGACGAACCTTGAGCGGAATTCAAGTTGTAGATATGCTGAGAAAGAACCAGATGATTGGACCAGGGATAACTATGTTTAAATCATTCTGTAAAGTGGCGGGCTAACTTTTAAATGACTTAAATTTTTATATTTGATTCTGGCAGATGCGACAGAACCCATAGAGCAAAAGTGAAATTTTAGTTTAAAGAAAACATACGTTTATTAAAATGAAGTTTAAATTATGAAATATTTAAAAGGCATACTAAAGATGCTTCCAAATTAAATTTTAAATTTACTGGCTGAAACAAAATTAAGAAAGTTAATTACTTATCTCAATATGTTCACATGAAAGTTACTCGCCCATTTTAATGAAGAACTTAAACATATAAATGTACATACAATTAGAAGAATATTTTAAAACAAGAACTGAAATTGACGATAAGACACTTTCTCATATCTCTTCCTACTTTAAAATTAAAAAGACCAAAAGGAACGAATTTCTGTTGGAAGAAGGCGCAATTTGCAAACATTTCTTCTTTGTAAATAAGGGTTGTATACGACTTTTCAACATTAACAACAATGGAGAAGAAGGAACGAGATATTTTCATTTTGAGGATTCTTTTGGAACCGCGTTACCAAGTCTCATCAATCAAACAGCGTCGTACGAATTTATGCAGACTATTGAACCTTCGGAATTGTTGGTTATAGAACGTGACGACTACTTTCATTTGGTTGAAACTGTTCCACAGTTTGCTTTTATTTACAGAGAAATTCTGGAATCAGCATACCTAAAGTCTCAGGAACGTATTTATTGTTTTCAAAGTTTAGAAGCCATAGAAAAAGTTCGTTGGGTTTTGACAAATCAATCAAAATGGTTGACAAGAATATCAAATAAAATGGTTGCATCTTATTTAGGACTTACCCCTCAAACATTAAGCAGATTAAAATCAAAGCTGTAAAAATGTGAACATAGGACAATGTTTACAAAAAATACTCTGGTCATCTTTGTACTTCAACAAACAATAAAAAAGTTCAAATATGATTTTAGTAACTACGCCGACAGGCAACACAGGCTCAATGATTCTACGACAATTAATAGAGCAAGGACAACAGGTCAGAATTTTTGTCAGAGATCCCGAAAAAATATCAGCTGACATTTTAGAAAAAGTAGAAGTTTCAACCGGCTCTCTACTTAATGAATCTGAATTTACAGAAGCATTGCAAGGATGCGACACGCTCTATTTTTGTGTACCTCAGAGCAACACGCAAGAAGATGTAAATGCCTACTACGAAAGCTTTGCTAACGTAGCTTCAAACGCAATTAAAAATGCAGGCACAGAAAGAGTTGTTTATTTGTCAAGCGGTGGGAAGGAAAGCAATTTGCAGGCAGGTCTTATAACAGCACTCCATAAAGGTGAAGATATCATCAATCAGTCAGGTGCATCAGTCAGGGCATTGCGCTGCCCTGTATTTTACGAAAGCATTTTGTATCAAATTACATCATTAAAAAAAACGGGAATGTTCTTTTTGCCCATCGACGGAAATTACAAAATGCCACAAGTTGCGGTAAAAGACATTGCGTCGAAAGCTGTAGAACTTCTAATTGATAAAACCTGGGCAGGTGTAGAAGGATATGCGATTCAGGGTCCGAAAGATATCAGCTATAGCGACATTGCAATTCAACTGAGTGAATTGACAGGCAAACCGATCCGTTTTCAGCAGGTTTCAAATGAAGACTATATTAAAACACTATTAGGACAACACCATACATCGGAAGCATTTGCATTCTCTTTAACTGAAATGCTGACGGCAATTGGTAATGGCCTGTATGATGCTGAGCCGAGAACAGATGATACTACGACAACAATTAAGGACTGGATGATTGAAAATGTAGTTGATAAAATAAAATAAGGTTGAACAAAGAAGAAAACTGGAAATGGCATTGGTAACTTAACTTTACATTTATCCTCTTTTGAATATTTTATTTATTTTTGATACCTGCCAATCGACAGTTTTACATTATAATTATGGCAGAAATTCTGTTCTGCATCACTTATCAAGTTATTTAAGAAATCAAAAGAGGATAAATACAAACAAAACAAATAGATTATGATCAAAGTATGTATTGCAGGATGAGCAGGTTGGGCTGGTTCCGAACTGAGCAAAGAAGTTTTAAACCATACAAACATGCAACTTGTTGGAGCACTTTCGAGAAACAACAAGGGCGAAAATTTAGCTGAAATACTTAATTTAAGCTCCAGAAATATTCCAATTTTCGAAGATATGGAAACCACTTTGTCAACAGTAGATTTCGATGTTTTAGTGGATTAAAAAAACCAATAATGTAGACAATTGAGATAATAATTCATATGATTGCTAAATTTTTGGAGCAAAAAGTATCAAGTACATCAAATGTCTGATATGGTATGTGCTAATTTTTAAGTATTAATTTCTTTTTCTCAGTTTTCTTTTTTGTTAGTTTTTTCTTTTGAAAAAAATCGCTTAAAGCTTTTTCTTCAGCTAATGTTAGAGAACTTAGTCCACCAATACTGTCTATATCTAAATCTAATTTTTTAGTTTTCATAATTATTTATTTTGAAAATATTTATTGATTAATTTCAAAGCTGATTTTGTTTCAATTATCATAATTCTACCACCGAAATGGAATGCTCCAAGTGTTTTTTCATAATGATCAACTAATTGCGATTTTGAAAGAAAAGAAACATTTCCATCGTGACCGCGCTGAAAAGATAATTTACAAGCATAAGCAACTAGATTACCAGCTACACCAGCATAAACCTTTGTTTGTCCTTTATTGAATGGAGCACTTTCAACAAGATGCATATAGACATGATCTGACTTAACTTCTAAGCTTATAAGACCTTGAATTATTTTTGAATTTCCAAAAATTGTAAGTTTATAAACATCTCTAATTGGGTTTTTAAATTCTTCATTCCAATTAAAAAGCCAGCCATTTTTCTTTGTTAAAGACTTTAAATCAGAATTTTGGAGAATAGAAATTTCAGTCTGAAAACTATCTCCGGTAATCACGTTTTCTATCGAGTTTGTTAATTTGTCAATTATAAAATCGAGTCCTGATTCTGCTTCTTTATCCATAGTGCTAATTTAATGAATATAATCTAATTTTGAAAACATTTGAATATGGAAAATAAATTCTGCAGACTCTGTCGACAGAATTGTTGGACTGTACAAAAGTTTCGAACCTAAACTTGTAAGATGTTGATTTTTCTGATGTTGTACTTTTTTAAAATGCATTGTGCCACGATTCTGCCACAAAACTTAGAATGGTCAAATAACTTTAAAAACTATCTTAATTTTTTTTAGCAAAAAAGGTATCCACTCCAAAAAAAATTGCGGTCTTCAAAGACCGCAACTTTAAATAGTATTTTTTACAAATCTTTAAAGGGTCTCAGCTGTAATAGCTCTATCGAGCCACGCTCTCCAAAAAATTACAATAACAGCCAGTGCACCAAAACCCAGACCAATCCATGGCGTAATTGATATTCCGTAATGATTAATAAACCATCCACCAATAGCAGTACCTAGTGAAACACCAAGATTTCCAAACGAAGTCTGAAGACTGTTTGCGAATTCTTTTGCATCGGATGCGGCCGATACCATATGGCCGACGCCAATTAGGAAGCATGGTCCATACATAATTCCCCAAAATCCCACCACAATTGATATGCTGAGCAGTGAACTGCCGGTATATTGAAATGCAAATGGAAGCAGAAATGTACCTGCAAGGAAAAATAGGGTAGTCCAGAACATATATCTTCCCAGTAAACGACCTGCCAGAAAGTTAGATATCACACCCATTATTCCAAACAAAAACAGCATATAGCTAATCTGTTGTGCACTTAAACCTTTTTCCTTCGAAAGATAATCGGCAAAATAACTATAGGAACAAAACCAGGCAGTTATAAGAAGCAGGTTTAAAGAAGTCCCGGCAATAAACCTGGGTCTTTTGAGTATGCTCAATTGGTTTTTAAAAGACTTCACCTCCTTATTGGGCATAGAAGGCAGAAACTTATAAATGATGATCAGTGTTATCAAAATGAGCAGACCCTGAATAACATAACTCAACTGCCAGGTGTAAATACTTGCGATAAATGTGGTGAATGGGATAAGTGTTACCTGTGCAAGGGCTATGCCTCCAATTATGATACTGGTTAAGCGCATCTGCATTTGAGTCGATGTGTCTTTTGTGGCGGCAGCAATTACCATTGAAAAGAATGCTGGATGCAAAATCGTGGGCAGTATTCGAAGTATCATTAGAAGCCAGAAAGGAGGGCTGAAAATTGAAAAGAAATTAGAAATTAGGAAAAGCCCCAAGGCATACATCATAATTTTCTTTTTGTCAAATTTTGATACGTATAAAACCATGAAAGGCCCTGTAAGGGCAATAGTTAAAGCAAATATGCTCAAGAGGTACCCTGCGGTTCCAATATTTATTTTGTAGTAATCAGCTATCTGCGGCAAGATGCCAATTACGCCAAATTCTGTGCTTATAATTCCGATAACGCCCAGACATCCGATGTACGCTATTCTTTTATTTAAATTTGAGTTCATATTAAACTGTTCGGTTTAAAAAAGGTTAAAAAAAATTATTACTTATTAATTCTGTTCGAAAGTTCCTAGTTCATTTTAATCGTAGTGATTAAAGTTTTTAAAATGCCGTAGCTACACCTTCGATTTTTATATAATGTACAGTTTATCTTATAAGAGTAGCGAAATCTGTACTTATTATTTCGATAACGTCCATGCATCCCAAGTATGCAATTCTTTTGTTTAAATTTATTTCATATCAAACTGATCGGTTTAAAAAAGATTAAAAAAATATTTTATTATAATTAATTTCGTACCAAGGTCACCTATTTAGACTTTAACCATTACGATTAAAGTCTCTATCATATCGTAGATATATTTTCGATTTTTATTTAATGCATAATTCTTGAACATTGCACTAGACGAACTGGCAAAGAAATCAGCAGTCAATTTTGTGTCTAAATCAACTTTAATGCTTCCTTGGCTCTGCCCCAGCTTTAATGTTTCAAAATAGATGTGTTCTATCTTTTTCTCATTTGCAACAAGCAGACGTCTGACTTCCTGATCAGTTAATGCCAGTTCAAAAGCAATTTTAACAGCCAGACATATTCTGTCTTCCTGTATGCTTTGAGCTACTGCCAGCTTTAATAATGCTCTTAAAGTTTCAACTGCATCAGTCTGGCCAGGTTTTAAAATACCTTCATATTCTGATACTTTAGATTTCATATACTTGGTCAGGCATTTAATAAGCAGTGCTTTTTTATCTCCATAAGTTGGATAAATACTGCTTCGATTAATTCCTAAGTGCGTCTCCAAGTCAGTGATGGAAGTCACATGATATCCCTGCGTCCAGAAAAGTTCTAGCGCAATATCCAATTTCTGTTCATAATCAAATTCCTTTGTTCTTGCCATAATGATGCAAATATAATAATAAACTGGTCAGTTTATTATGAATTACAGATTATTTTTTAATTCTTGTTTTCTTGGAGTTAGTAATGAATTAGATCAATTTTGAAGTTCGGTGGAAAATCAAAAAAAGGAATAGCTGCAGATTCGAACCTTAATTCTATAGCACTTCTATTTACTGTGTTTTTAGTTTTATAAAATACTGGTGCGCCACGATTCTGCCACAAAACTAATAATGTTGAGAGTTGAGATAATAGCCAGCCATAGACTTCTGTAGAAAGAGAAGCAACTCTAATTTTGAAATTTTAAAAACACCGCTAAATAGCTAAAGCTAACTAATTTTTAAAGAGGGCGATTAATAACAAACTTTAACTATTTTTATTTATTTTTTGTAATTCAGTTGGTGAGTATCCAAATCGCTTTTTGAATGCGAAGGAAAAATGCGATAAATTTTCAAACCCTGTTTCATAATAAATATCGACAGGTTTTTTGTTTTTTTCTGTAAGTTGATAATATGCCAATTCTAATCTTTTTTTAGTTAACCAGCGTTGTGGCGTAACATTGAAAGCCTTATAGAAATCCCGCTTAAAAGTAGTCAAACTTCGACCAGTTAAATAGCCAAATTTTTCTAATGGCATATTAAACATAAAGTTCTTCTCCATAAAAGAAGCCAGATCAATCTTATACGGTTCTTCAAAGTTGGCTAATATAGAGTCGATTTCTTTGTCAATGGTTCTAAGAATTGAAATTGCTTCGGTAATTTTTAATGAAGCGATATTCTCGGGAAAATTTTCCTGCATTTCAAAATAAGGAATCAATGAAGTTAAGCAGCTTTCCAGCAAAGGATGTCTGTGGAAACTGAAAATTTTTGATGTGGAAGTTTTTAGCGTTGGATTTTCGTGGTTATAAAATCCCCGAAGTCTTTTAGCCGATAAATGCATGGCAACTGCTTTGTGCGGCAAATCATCTTTTGGAATATTAATAATTGTGGCTAATTGATTTCGGGGAATTAAAAAAGTACTGCCAGCTCCAAATACGAAACTTTCATCTGCCTGGATAATTTTCGTTTCACCAGAAATTAACCACACAAGCAGGTGATCGTTAAACGCAGCTTCTGTTTTAAACAGCTTACCGGAATAATTAGAAAGTTTAATGTCGGAGTTTATGTAATTTACCTGATAATCCATAATTGCTTGTGTGGTATAAAGATACAAATATTAAAGATCGAATTTTATTCCGGTCATCTTCTCACTCAATTTCCATAAACGTTTTGCATTTTTTTCATCTAATGAATAAGCTTTAATACCGCCAATAATTTCTTCATTTGCATTCAAGGAAGCTATATCTGCATTTTCACAATAAACCCCTCCAATATCATTGAGCAATTTGCTGGTGGCTGCCCAAATTGTTGTGGCTGCGCCTTGTGGAATCGTTTTTAGTGAAGCTGCAACTTCGGGAAGTATATTTCCTTCAGCATCAGTGTAACCGAGTTTTTGAAGCAAGTCAATTGGAGCCTCTCTTCCTAATTCTGTTTCACCAACAGCCCCGGGACATAAGGAATAGCTGCGCACATTATAGGCTTTTGCTAATGTATCTAGTTCCAATGAAAAAAGATTTACGGCTGTTTTTGACTGCCCGTATCCTTGTAAGGTTTCATACTCCCTATGTAGAAAATTAGGATCTTCAAAATCAAAATCTGAAAATTGATGTCCTCCCGAAGAAACATTTACCACTTTGGCGCCATCTGCTTTTTTTAGTGCTGGCCACAATCTTGCTGTGAGCTGAAACAGCGCCAGATAATTTGTTGCTAATTGTGATTCGTATCCTCGATTATCTCTGCGTAATGGCACCCACATAATTCCGGCATTGTTAATAAGTATATGAAGCGGTCTGTCTGAATGCAAAAACTTTTCTGCAAAATTATCAATAGATTCAGGATTCATTAAATCCATTTTTTCAATTATTACATTTGAAATACTTTTCAGGTTTCTTTTTGCTTTTTCGACATCCCTGGCTGGTACAATGACGGTGGCACCTGCTCCTGCAAGTGTTTTAACCGTTTCTAAACCAATTCCTGTATTTCCGCCCGTTACAATGGCAATTTTTCCTGTAAGATCAATTCCATTTATAACTTCCTTGGATGTAGATTTAGCATTAAATCCTGAACCTGTAGCTTTCTGTAATTTCCCCTGATAATTATTCTGTTCCATTTTTTTTAATTTAAGTTATTTTATACAGCAAAATTATGGGATACATGAAGCAGCCACTTTGTTTAAACGTCTGAATATACTTTGCTTAAACGTCCGAATCAAAAAATTGCTGGTCGGTGTATTTAATATTACTACATTTATACCATTAACTTATTTAAACCTGATTCTGTATCAGTTTTATGATGTTTTAGACAATGAAAAAAGCAAAATCAATCGAATATACAGGTTCTGATGCAGAGACTTCTCAAAGGCTTTTGCATAATGAAGGAGCTATTTTGTTAGAGTTAGGAAAAGACATTACAAGAGTTAGAGAAAAAAAAGATTTGATTTTTCTATTGTCTAAAAGAATAAAGAGTCTCTATTATTTTACACATACAGTAGTAACATTAATTGATCATAAAGACAAAACTTACAAAGGATTTTTGTTGGATACTGCTGCTGATGAAATATTAGAAAAAGAATCGTATGCGAAATTGCAGAAAACACATTTCACACTCAACGAACCGTTTATAAAAGAAGTTTTAGATGCTGAAAATCCAATTTCGTTTTTATTGGAAGAAGTTAAAGACAAACCCAAAAGTCCTTCCTTTTTACGAGTGAGCTATGAAGGCGGTATTCGGGAGATCTTAATGGCGACATTATGGATTGAAGATAAACCACTCGGCTTTATTCATGTTTATTCAGACAGAACAGACAGTTTTACTACAGAATTTCGAAATATTATAAAAGGAATTACTCCTCAGCTTTCTATTGCAGTCTCTAACATTATTAAAAATGAAGAGATACAGAAAAAAGAACACGAAAAGTCATTTCTGCTTGATTTTAGCAATGATATTTCAGAAGTCAGAAACAAAGAAGATCTTGCCATTGCAGTTCGCACGGCATTAAAGGGAATAAATCCGCTACAGGGATATGTGATTAGAAAATTGAATGATGACGGCAATTCTTTAAGCACTTATATCTATGACGAAAGTATAACAACAGATAACAATCCTGTTTTGCATGAATTGCTGGAACAAAAATTCCCTATTAATGATGGTTTGCAAAATAGAGTTTTAGAGAGTTATATACCTCTATTATTCAATGTGGATATTGAAATCGACCGCGGTATAACGGCTCCTTATCTTTTCTTTTGGAAGAAATTAGGTTTTAAGAGAATGGTGGGTATTGCACTTCGAAATGGAGATAGTGTTTTGGGAATGTTGTGGCTTGCGATTGAGGAAATTAATATTTCGTTACTGCAGGGGATCTGTTCTCAAATTTCTACTGCGATGTCAAATATTATAGCCAATGAATTATTAGAAAGCAAAAATAATGAGCAATCAGTTTTATTGCAGTTTAGTAACGAAATAGCCGGAGTTCGAACCAAAGAAGATTTACAGCTTGCAATCATAAACGTACTTAGGGATCTTTTGAGTACCAAATTGGCAATGCTAAATGTTTTTGATGATGACAAAATAGGGCTTAGTCCGTATATGTTTGACAGAACATTGTTTGAAAAAGCCGAAATTAACTTTGATGAAATGGCAGCCGTAAAACTTGATATTTATGAACCGTATACAGCTCAGGTAATTAAAAGTGGAAACGCCATTGTTTTTAATGTGGAAGAAGAACTTCGGATTACCAATTCTGGTTTTGCACAATTGTGGAAAAAAGTAGGTTTTCAAAACGCTTACGGAGCATTACTAAAAGTAGGAAACTCAAATGTTGCTACAATGTGGCTGCTGGCAGACAAACTCGATGCTTCGATATTAAAAGGAATATGTTCGCAAATTTCAGTTGCAATTGCCAATATACAGGCAAACGAAAAACTTTTATTGTACAAACAGCAGTTGGAACACGAAAATGTGTATCTGAAAGAACAAATCAAAAACATATATAATTTCACAGAGATTATCGGAAGTGGTAAACAAATGCAGAAAGTGTATCATTTAATGTCTTTGGTGGCTGAGTCAAATTCGACTGTTTTAATTCTTGGTGAAACAGGAACAGGTAAAGAATTGATTGCCAGAGCTATTCACAATGCATCTCACAGAAAAGACAAGTTGATGATTAAAGTGAACTGCGCCGCAATGCCGGCGAATTTAATTGAAAGTGAATTGTTCGGACATGAAAAAGGAGCTTTTACAGGAGCAACCGAAAGACGAATAGGAAAGTTTGAATTGGCCAACAACAGCACATTATTTCTGGATGAGATAGGAGAGATGCCGCTGGAAGCACAAGTAAAATTATTAAGAGTTATTCAGGAACGAGAATTGGAACGTGTAGGGGGAAAAGACACCATAAAAGTTGATGTCAGAATTATTGCGGCAACCAATCGTAATCTTGAAGAAGAGGTAGATGCCGGGCGTTTCCGTTCGGATCTGTTTTACAGATTAAATGTTTTTCCTATTTATCTGCCTTCACTCCGCGAAAGAATGGAAGATGTAGAAGCGCTCGCTAATTTTTTTGTAGCCAAGTACAATAAAAACAATGGCAAAAATATAAAACGTATTGCACCAAAAGCAATGCAGCAATTGCATAGTTATTTGTGGCCGGGAAATGTACGGGAACTGGAACATCTTTTAGAGAGGAGCGTTCTTATGACTACCGATTCTGTTTTGCGAGAAGTATATCTTCCCAAAAAAACAGATAAAAACGATGCCGAAGAAAATATCTTCAATAAATCATTAGAAGAAATGGAACGTTTATTTATTATTAATGCATTAAAGAGGTGCAACGGTAAAATTTCCGGAGCCGGTGGTGCAGCTGAAGTTTTAAATATACCAGGGAATACGCTTCACTCTAAAATGAAAAAACTCCTCATTACTAAATCAGAATACTTTTAAAGACTTCTTTATTTAAATACCAATGCCCATTGCAAATTATAGTAATGGGCATTTTTATTTTTATGTCCAACATTAATTCGATCTAAAATTTAAGTATTCACTCTATAAAGTGAAAGTTAAAATGATTTCCCTTTGTAAAGGGAAGTTTTAAATCTGAATATGCATGTAAGTATTTGATTTCTAGTGTTTTAATTGGATGGCACGTAAATTGGCTATTACTAAATGAAAATGAAAATCATTTATAACAATTTAAAACACACATCATGAAAATTTTAGTAATTGGCGGAACAGGATTAATTGGATCAAAAGTAGTAAACAAACTTCGTGATCAGGGGCACAATGTAATATCGGCGGCACCATCAACAGGAATTAATACGATAACAGGAGAGGGGCTTGCAGAAGCGGTTACCAATACAGATATCGTAATTGATCTGGCAAATTCTCCATCATTTGCAGATAAAGAAGTTTTGGAATTTTTTGAAACTTCGGGCAGAAATCTTTTAGCAGCCGAAATTAATGCAGGAGTAAAACATCATATTGCACTTTCGGTAGTAGGTACAGATCGTTTGCAGGAAAGCGGTTATTTTAGAGCAAAACAGGCTCAGGAAAATTTAATAAAAAAAGCAGGCGTTCCTTTTACGATTATTCACTCGACACAATTTATGGAATTTCTGGGCGGAATTGTTGCTTCTGCACATGAAGGAGGAAGTGTGACTATTTCTCCGGCAAAAATTCAGCCAATAGCTTCAGAAGACGTTGCTTCAATGGTAGTTGATCTTGCACTTGGAAATCCATCAAACGGAATTGTAGAAATTGGAGGTCCGGAACGTTTTAAACTTTCAGAACTTTTACAGACTTACTTAACAAAAACTAACGACCCTCTTCAGGTTATTTCAGATGAGAAAGCTTTGTATTTTGGAGCCCCTCTTGAAGAACTAACACTTGTTCCGGCATCTACAGCAAAACTGGGCAGCATCACTTTTGAGGAATGGTTTCCTAATCGTCCTCAAAGAGCATAATCAAATTAAATTATAAATGGCTTCGATGCCCGTTGAAACGAAGATGACGGGTAGGCAGTTTGTCGAGGCGGTTGTAATGGGCGTGCACTTTCCACCCGTTCGTGCATATAAAAAATCCTACGTCAGCGCAATTAATTGCGAAATCTGATCAACAACACGACAACTCAATGGGCAACGGCGCAATTTTAACTTCTTAAATTAAATATTATGAACAAGTTAGTACTATCAACAGTAATTACACCCGAAGTACAGGGAGATGAACAATTTTTTGCCAGAAAAGCAAGATCAAAAGATTTTGACGGATTGATGGATCCAATTATTGGTTTTGATCATTTTGAATTGAAACATGATATTTTCGGACCACATCCACACGCAGGAATGTCGGCCATAAGTTATGTTTTTGAAGATTCTGCGCCTTATCACAGTATCGATTCTCTTGGCAATAATGTTCTTATAACTGCGGGCAGTTTACTTTGGACATATGCTGGAAAAGGTGTTGTGCATTCTGAATTTCCTGTTCCTGACGGCGCTACTGTTGAAGGCTTACAATTGTTCGTAAATATTCCGGCAGCAAAAAAACAGCAAGCTCCTAAAAGTGTTTTTATAGACCAGTCTCAAATACCTGAAATAACAGAAGAGGGTGTTCGTATAAGAGTTATTTGTGGTAAAAGCGGAGATGTAATTAATAAAATTGAGACTCCAGAAGTACTTACCATGCTGCATGTTTTTTTAGAAGCGGGAAAAGAGTTTGCCCACACTCTTCCTGCACAGTGGTCAGGAACTATAATTGTTATTGAAGGTTATTTTGATTTTATAACCAATCAGGCTACCACAGAACTTGAGGAAGGTATGGTCATCTCAGGAGCACATTCTGACAATGATGAACTTTTGAAATTTATCGCCATAACTAATTGTCAGTTTATCCTCATTTCCGGAAAGCCTTTAAACGAAACCTTATTCTCAAAAGGAGCAATGGTTATGGACTCAGAACAAGCATTATCAGATGCAATTGAAAATTATAAAAATGGCAAAATGGGGTTTATTGAAATGGAAGGTGAATCCAGAAATGTAATTCAGCCAATCGAATAAAAGAACTTTGGATAATGATCTTTTCAGAAAACGAAATTTATTAATATAAAAATGTGAATTATGAGACTTGTTAATATTTTACAGTTACTAGGCTTATCAAAACAAGCCGGTTATAGCAGTGAATCGGGAAGTGAATTTGATTTACATCACCATGATTTAACCGATGGCAGCGAGCTGCTCGACGAAACTTTACATATGCGGGAACAGCCTTTTGAAGACGACGACGAAGAAGACTATACTTCAATATTTTAAACAATAATCAATTTTTTTACAAATCCTTAAATACAATTATTATGCAAGAATTTTTAGTAGTGATCCACAGAGATCTAACAAGCGAAAAACCAGTACCAACTCCTGAACAAATGAAAGAAGCGATCAAACCTTACCAGGATTGGATTGCAGGAATTGCAGCTCAGAATAAATTAGTGGCCCCGCCAAAGCGCTGGGATTTAGACGGAAGAGTGATTAAACATACCAAAATGGGAAATCATATTACCGAAGGACCTTATGGTCATGGAAAAGAATCGATAGGAGGTTTATTCCTGATTAGATCAAATGATTATGACGAAGCGGTAAAAATCGCCGAAGCCTGCCCAATTATTCAATACGGAGCTATTGTTGAAGTTCGTATGTCAATTCCGGTAGCGTAAATCTGAGTAATAAGCATGCCTCAATTCACGGCATGCTTATAATTTGTCAAATAAAAATCTAACCATTAAAAACAAAAAATCATGAGTTCAAGATTATTTATAGGGAAAACATATCCTGCAGGTTTTAAAGCATTAAGTGAATTGGATAAAACAATAAAAGAGTCAGGTCTGGACAAATGGTATCAGGAGCTTATTAAAATTAGTGCTTCTCATTTAAACGGATGTGCTTTTTGTCTGCATCAACATACACAGGATGCGCTTTCTCTGGGAATTGATGCCAGAAAAATTACTTTAGTTGGAGTCTGGAGAGAAGCAGAAAATCATTTCTCTGAAGAAGAACAGCTTATTTTACTGGTTACAGAAGCCATTACATTCATACATGAAGAAGGACTTTCAGACGAATTGTACTCAAAATGTATTGCGTTATTTGGTGATAATGATACCGTAAAAATTATCATGGCTGCAACTGTGATCAATACCTGGAACCGAATTGGCGTTGGCTTTAAAATGCAGCCTAAATTCTAATAGTAAATTCCTTTTGTTTTCAATTTAAAATTAAAAAAAAATGTACACGGGAAAATCATATAAATTGTTAGAATTTATTGTCTGGACAAGAAAAAGCATTTACCTATTAATTATAATGAGCATAATACCAACTGTATTATATCAAATTTTTGAATTAAAATGGCTTGGTATTTCCTGGACAGTTGTAGCATTGTTAGGAACTGCAACAGCTTTTATTGTTGGTTTTAAAAACACGCAAACCTATAATAGAACGCTTGAAGCACAACAAACGTGGACCTCAATTTTAAATACAAGTCGATCATGGGGAATTATGAGCAGGGATTTTTTGAATGCTCCTGATAAAACCAGATTGCTCGTTTACAGACATATTGCCTGGCTAACCGCTTTGCGTTATGAGATGCGTTCATTTCGTGTTTGGGAAACAACCCGAAGAAAACACAATACAGAATATCAACAATATTATATAATTCCCGAGAATGAAAGCAGTCTTGATCAGGAATTGTCCAAATTTCTTTCTTCAGCTGAATTAGAATACATTTTGAAAACAAAAAATAAAGCGACTCAAATAATGGCGTTACAGAGTAAAACTTTGAAAGAGTTATATGATGCTCAGGAAATCGTAGTACTTCAGTTTGTTGATTTTCAAAGAACAATAAAGGATTTTTTTACTCAGCAGGGAAGAAGCGAGCAGCTAAAAGATTCTCCTTATCCCAGACAGTATGCCATTATTAATACGCTCTTGGTTCATTTATTTTGTTTGCTTCTCCCATTCGGATTATTAAAGGAATTTGATAAGCTAAATGAAAGTATTGGTGGAATAATGCACGGAAATATGGTTTGGTTTGTAATTCCGTTTAGTGTTATTATTTCCTGGATGTATACCTCATTAGGTCAGGTAGGCGAGAGTACAGAAAATCCTTATGAAGGAAATGCTAATGACGTTCCCATCTCTAAAATATGCAAACTGATAGAGATTGATCTTAAAGAAATTTTGGGCGAAATTAATTTGCCTGAAATTCCTCAGCCACAGCATAATATTATTTTATAAAGAATTTTCAATTTCAGCATAAAATTAATGCTGTCATTATTGTCGAAAACAGCAATAATGTTATAATTATCTACATCATGGAAAAGTACAACCACTCTTTGCAGGAGATTCAATTTCCTGCCAGCAATTTTTATGGCAAATTTTTAACGCAGGAACAGCTTGATGCTGAGTACGATGTTGAAAAAGCAGTTTCCAATTTCCCGGACTATATCACGAAATATGTTACTGAAAGTCAGGAAGCACGCAAGATTCTAAAAGACAGATTTGTAATTGCTTATGGCCCGACAGTAATGGAAAGACTTACGGTTTATCCTGCTAAAGATGCCGGAGCGCCTGTTTTAATTTTTATTCATGGAGGTTATTGGAAAATTGGACTTGGTGATGATTATGATTTTGTTGCAGTGGGTGCAGCGCAAGCTAATTTTACAGTTGTAATTGTCAATTATGACCTTGCGCCAAAAGTAACGATTCCAGAAATGGTAAGACAGATACGATCTTCTATTGCCTGGACAAGCCAGAATATTATACAATTTAATGGTGATCCCGAGCAAATTTTTGTCGCAGGGCATTCCGCCGGAGGACACCTTGCAGCAATGACGGCTTTAACAAAATGGTCAGATTACGGACTACCAAAAAATACCATTAAAGGTATCCTGGTAGTAAGCGGACTTTTTGATTTAGAACCCGTTTCTCACACTTTTGTTCAGCCTGCAATTCGCATTACGGCAGATCAAATTCTTTATTGGAGTCCCATCCGGCTAATTGTGCCGAGTAAAATCCCGTTGATTGTTGCCTGGGGAGATCAGGAAACAGAAGCTTTTAAAGCCCAATCATCGAATTATCTGCAAGCCTGGAAAAATGTGGGAAATAATGGAACCGCACTCATTTTGCCTGAAAATCATTTTAGTATTCTAAAGGAGTTTACCGCGGCAGATGGTTTACTGATAAAGGCAATAATTACGCTTGCTCAAAATCACAAAGCAGTAAGCCAATAAATAGATAAATTAAATCTTAAAAAAAATATATTATGACAAAATCATGGCCTGTACTTTCTTATGAAAAAGGCAAACCCACGTATGAAACGCTTCAATTATGGACTCAGATTTTAGGGAAAATTAAACTGGCAACATTGCCATGGACCAATCATTCCTGGAATTGCACGCTTCACATTACCCCAACAGGATTAAGTACTCAAAATATTCCTTACATTAATAAATATTTTCAGATTGATCTTGATTTTGTTTCACATCAATTATGCATTTTAACCAGCTTAGGAGAAAATGTGAATTTTGATTTGCGCAATTTAAATGTTGCTGATTTTTATAAACTTATTTTTGAAAAGTTAAATGAGCTTGATATAAAAATTGAGATACTGACAATGCCTTCAGAAATTGAAAATCCAATTCATTTTGAGTTCGATACCGTTCATAAAACGTATGGAGTTGTACAGGCGACCAATTTTCATAGTGCCTTGTGTAATATACAGGATGTATTTATGATCTTTAGAAAAGATTTTATTGGTAAAAGCAGTCCTATACATTTTTTCTGGGGAGGATTTGACCTTTCTCTTGCTTTTTTCTCCGGAGAAAAAGCACCAAAACACCCAGGTAAAATACCTGGAATGCCAGACTGGGTTTTACAGGATGCTTTTAGCCATGAAGTGAGTGATTTTGGTTTTATAACCGGTAATGAAGCATATCCTGAAGCCGCTTTTTATTGTTATCTCTATCCTGAAGCAAAGGGGTATAAAGAAGGAAAAGTAATGCCGGCTGAAGCATTTTATAATGAAGTTTTAGGACAGTTTATTTTACCATATTCTGCAGTTCAAAGTTCTGATAATCCTGAAAAAAAATTGCTTGAATTTTTAAGAAGTACTTATGCTATTGGCGCAAAATTAGCCAATTGGAAATCTGATTTATGGGAACAAGACCGAAGTTTTAAAAATGAAATTTCTATCACAATATAATTCATAAGTGCCTATGAAAGGCTCTTATTGTTTAAATTAAAATTGTAAATTTTATATCTTAAGTATTTACCCTTGGAATCAAATCGGATTTAAAAATTATTTTGTCTTCCACATACATAAAAAATTTCAGAAATGGATGCACTAAAAAAATTGCTGAATCTAAAAACCTTCAAAAGTTAAAATTTCTATCAACAACAAAGAAGCAGCTACTGGAGACATTCTTGCTACAATTCCAGGTAGGTTTGGCTTAGATACTTTTGGAATAGGAGAAGATACTGGGTCGCCTGTCACTAGAAATTATCAAGTTCCTTTTAAATTTCAAGGAAAAATTGAAGAAGTAAATATTAATCTTTTATAGTCTTAGAAGAGTAAAAAAACTCTAGGTATCGTACCTAGAGTTTTTTGGTAAAAGATCAATTGTGTAGTTTTTATTTTTAGAAACTAAAAAATAGATAATTAGTACTTAATTAAGTTAGCCATACCTCACATGCGTTTTACAACAGTTAATACTATAATTCTAATTTATGCATGAGAGATTAACTATTACTTTTTTCCATCTTTTTATATTAGACTATTTTTATAACGAAAAGAATATAATAGTTTCGAACCTAATTTGTTAACGCTCATTTTTGCTGAGTTTGGAGTTTTCGAATACACGATGTGCCATGATTATGCCACAAAACTAAAAATGGCGATAATTTATTATCGCAAATATGCTTACTACCATAAATTTTGGGATAAAGAGAAACTAATTTAAAAATCAAGAGTATTGTTTTATTCCGATTTTTGACATTATTATTAAGTCTGCAGTGCGGAATAATTCATAATATGTTTTAAAAAATGTTTGTGTTAATACTATAATAAAGTTTGATAGATATATTTTTAACTATGTCAACTTACTTTTAGTATTTTTGTTTTTGTAAGATACATTCTACGATACTTATTATTAATAATCATACGATGGCGGATAGAGAAAATAATATAGCATCTAATGAAACTGATTTACTCAACGAATTATCACTACTTGTTGAGCAAACTCAACAACAAGTTATTGTTCAAAACAATAGTTCTTTAACATTGCTATTTTGGGAGATTGGTTTTAGAATTAACGATACTATACTTCAAAACAAACGAGCAGAATACGGAAGACAAATTGTTTCGTTATTGTCTTTACAATTGGAAAATAAATACGGAAGAAATTTCGAAGAAAAAAATCTTCGCAGAATGATGCAGTTCGCTGATCAATTTACTGACAAAGAAATTGTCGTGACACTGTCACGACAATTAAGCTGGTCACACTTTTTAGCAATAATACCTATCAAAAATCCGGAAGCTAAACTGTTCTATGCAAATCAGGTGAGCGACCAGTTAATGAGTGTTAGGGATTTACGCAAGCAAATAGCAGCAAAAACTTTCGAACGTACCGCAATAGCCAATATTCAAACAACATCATCCCCATATAATTTACAATACTCATTTAAAGATCCGTATTTATTGGATTTTCTAAATTTAGGAAATGCCTATTTAGAAAAGGATTTAGAGCAGGCAATATTGTATGAGTTAGAAAAATTCATTCTTGAGCTTGGAAAAGGATTTACATTTGTGGAACGACAAAAAAGAATGATTATAGATGGTGAAGATTTTAATTTAGATTTACTATTCTATCATCGTAAATTAAAACGACTAGTAGCAATTGAATTAAAATTAGGGAAATTCCAAGCAAAACATAAGGGGCAAATGGAGTTATATTTACGCTGGTTAGACAAGTATGAAAAGCAAGAAGGTGAAAAAGCACCAATTGGATTAATACTCTGTGCAGAAAGCAGTCGTGAACAAATAGAATTACTTGAAATGCACAAAGACGGGATAATAGTTGCTGAATACTGGACTGATTTACCACCTAAAAAGCAGTTTGAAGAAAAAATTCATTCATTATTGACTGAAGCAAAAGAAAAAATAGAAAGAAAATACCTTTCGGAATAAATTTCAAATCCAATTATGTCCACACTATAGACACAATTGAAATTAAAGGGCAATTAATTTTTTAAATGACCTTTTAAACAAGCAGTAAATTATTATAAGATCAATACTCCTTTAGTGGTGATCTGCAGATTCGAACCCAAATACTGAAGGTCTTGATTTTGATGGAATTCTAATTTTGTAAATTGCTTTGTGCCACGATTCTGCCACAAAACGAAGAATAAAATAATTTTAAAGTATTATGAATAAAATTGCATTGATTCTAGGGATGTAATTTTACGTTTGCAATTTGTAATTTGGTTGTACATCAAATCATTTTACTCTACCTCATAACCAAAACTTAATTTCTGGAGTTGTAATTAATTGGAAAAAGAGGTTCCCGAACCTTGATTTCGAGCCCAGTAATAATGAGCTTTCACAGACTACCTCAAGAACAGGGTCACATAAAGATGCACTGACAAAATTCAAAGTATAAAGATAGTTAAATTTATTATAATTTAAAAAATCCCATTGCTCCAAGGAATAATGGGATTTTATATTTAGATCCATTTTAAAGTTTCAAAATATTACAATAACGATCAGAGGTTCTGTCGCATTTAATAAAGTAAAAAAGAAATAAAGCACAGATTTGAAAGTTATAATGCCAATTTACAAAATGATTTGAATATACTTATTCATGGATTAATCATCTGATTATTCCTAAGCATATGACAACTTTAATTCAACTCAATGTTCGTTTCGCAGATTCAAAACTTTTGTCCTAATCAGTTTTGTATCCTCCACTTTATAAATCGATTATCCCGTTCATCTAAATTTATTCAAATACTAACATTGTCGAATCTTAATCGCAGAAAATGAGTGTTTATTATAAAGTTTTAAAGCTCAAATGTTTGATCCGCTTTTATCAATATTTATTAATTTGGGTCTGCCATTATCATTATTTGCCTTAATTAAAAAGGACAGTGCAATCATTAACTGCCTGCGTCTGGTTAGAAGAAAATCAACTCTATAACTAAACTTTTCAACCGACTGTTCAATGATCAACCTGAATTCCCCCGCATTTTCATGATTTCTTCCACATCTCGATAACTCAATGTAGATCTAATTTTAAAATAAACAGCTTGAAGTTAGACAGATTCGGATAACATTGACCTTTGGTATTCATAAACGGTATACTTTAAAATCCAAAGATAAATCTTAATATATGCGACAGAACCTGTTTATGTATCCGATTTTTTATTTGCAATTATATTCCTGTAATGGGTTCTACAAATGCCGGATCCCACTTTGCTATTTTTGCTCCTAAGGCATAAGTGCTGTTTAGAAAAGCCAATAGCTTCTGCTCAGGATCTTCAGACATCTGTACATCAGCATAAGATAAAATAAATTCACCCCGTTGTTTAAGGTAATATGCCTCTTTGGGTTGTATTGCTGTGATACTATATTCTTCGGGTTCAGGATAGAGGTAACAATAGAAAGCCGCTTCATTTAAATCCTCATTTCCAGGAAAGAATCCAACGGTCAGAAGCTCCTGCGAAAAAGCATCCTGAAGCACCCAGTTGGGCATTCCTGGCATCTTACCTGGATGAGTTGGCGCTTTTTTTCCGGAAAAGAAAGACAATGATAAATCGAATCCTCCCCAAAAGAAATGAATCGGACTAGTTTTACCCTTAAAGCCGCTGCGATAAGTCAGAAATACTTCATTAATCCTCAATAAGGCAATATGAAAGGCGCTGGCGTGCTCTTTATCGTAAGTATTGTGAGATTCATCTTGTTCAAAAGGGATTGGATCTACAATCTCCGAAGGAACTGTAAAAATTGGCACCTCAATATCAATCTCTTTTAATTTCTTTTGAATAGACTGATAAAAGCCTGCTACAGAGATATTTTCCAGACTGAACTGCTTTGATTCCCCTAAACTTGTCGTTATCTCCAATTGATGATTGTTTAAATCAAAATCTATCTGGAAATATTTACTGTTATAAGGTATCGTTTGTGTCGTCAGACCAGCAGGTGTAAGGTGAAGTGTAACTCCCCAGGAATGGTTAATCCAAGGCATTGTAGCAAGTTTTATCTTTCCAACGATTTGTGTAAATAGTTGCAGCGTTTCGTATGTTGGTTTTCCTACAGCATAGGAAAGTACCGGCCAATGTTTTTTCATAATTATTGCGCGGTATTTATTTTAAACCATTTGATATAAGATTCCACTGCCTTTTTCAAAAATTCCTTCGTGTTTCCTTCTTTTAAATTTCCAGTTTCGTCAAAAAGTTCATGCACCTTGGAAATGTAAACTTCCGGCTGTTGCATTATAGGCACATTCAAGAATACCAGGCTTTGCCTTAAATGGTGGTTAGCTCCAAAAGCAGCTAGGTTTCCAGGCGAATTGCTAAAAATGGCTCCTGGTTTCGAATTCCATATGCTTTTACCATGAGGTGTTGATCCTACATCCAAAGCGTTCTTCAAAACCGCTGGGACAGACCTGTTATATTCTGGTGTTATAAATAAAACGCCGTCAACTGCTGCCATCTCATCCCTGAACGACATGATGGCTGGAGGAACCTTATTATGATCATCAAAATCCTGATTGTACATTGGAAGATCGGCCAATGAAATTAGTTTAAATTCAAAGCCTTCGGGTGCCATAGCCCATACCGCTTCACTTATCTTTTTTGAATATGATTCCTTTCGCAGACTACCTGCAATAATGCCTATTACTTTGTTCATGATTTCTGTATTTTATGTTCTTTAAGGATTGAATTCTAGTGGAACTCTTTTGTAAATTAAAAAGAGGCCGCCTCATTTTATGACAGCCTCAGGGAGATGTTTTACCAACGGTAATACTATACTTTTTTTAGAAGCAGCTGCTCGGACAACCGTGGGAATAGAACCAATGCGTTATTATGGCTGATTTCGCTCTCCTGTAATTTATCCTTAAACTGGTATTTATCCAGATGTCTAGTGAAGTCTGTTACTACATCGGAAGGCGCAAAAGGATAATCGGATCCGAATAAAATATGTTCTCTTTTAGCAAAGGCAGTCAGACTTGGAAGTGAAGTAGGACTAGAAGCCAATGCGGTATCATAATAAAATTTACGGAAGCTGTTGAGTATTTCTTCATGATTTGGAGCATCGGTCCTAAATACATGGGCCAATTCGACAAACCTGTGCACTGCATAAGGAACAAATCCACCCGCATGCGATAATATAATATTGACGTCCGGAAAGCGGCTTACAATTCCATTCAACACAAGTTGAACAGCTACCCTTGTAGTTGCAAAGGGATAATCTACCAATGGTCCTGCTACGCCTTTCATCGGCATAATTGGGAGCCCCGGATGTATAAATACTACGGCTTTTCTACGATTCAATTCTTGCCACAAAGGCAAGAATTGAGCGTCCCCAAGATAATTATCTCCATAATTACTAAACAGTATTATCCCGTCAGCATGCAATATGTCTAATGCATATTCAATCTCTGCAAGCGATTCATCAATGTGCGGCATTGGAAGTGTGGCAAAATTGCCAAAACGCAATGGTTTTTTGACTACTAAACCCGCAGTATATTCATTAATTCTTCTAGCCATTCCCGCCTGTAATTGTGAAGCCCATCCAACAATTCCAGGTGAAGTAAGTGATAATATACCTGTTGATATTTCCAAACTATCCATAAGGGCAATAGCTCCCTCAGGTGACCACTTTGGGACTACTGAATTATTTGAATCTCCTGATCTGGGACCTGAAGGATCGCCGCCGTTTGCGTTTAATGCTTCGGACCAGAAGGGAGGTAATACGTGCTGATGTACGTCGATTCTATGATTATTATTCATTTTAAAAAGATTAAGTTGTCTCTGATTTAATTGTTAATTTAGAAAGAGTAATTTGGAATTGCTGCATGGGTAGTGATCCACTGCCATTCTGAAAATGTATCTGCATTACTCACTGTGCCATGGCCAAAGCCATTTCCAGATTTACCAACACCAGCGATAGGTCCATAAATTCCATGGACAACAGTTTGATCGTTAATGTGGACAACACCTGTTCTGATATTATCGGCTATATGCTGTGCTCTCACCAGATTATTGGATACTACGGCAGATACCAGCCCATAGTCGGTCATATTCGCTAATTCTATCGCTTCTTCATCGTTTTTGAAGGTTGTAATTGTGGCAATAGGACCAAAAATTTCTTCGTCAAAGAGAGGCATCCCGGGCAATACATTGGTCACTACAGTTGGCTCAATAAAAAGATTGTTTCTTTTTCCCCCAGTAAGTATTCTGGCTCCCTGTGCAGCACTATCATCAAGAATCCGAAGTACATTCAATACTTGTCTCTCATTGATTACCGGACCTACCTGTACTTTCTCATCCAATGGATTTCCAACGATAAGTGCCTGTGCTTTCCTAACCAGCGCCTCAGTGTAAGCTTCGGCTATACTTTCATGTACTAGATGTCTTCCTATGGATAGACAAATCTGGCCTTGATGGAAAAAGCTTCCCCAAGTTCCTGCGGCAGCGGCAGCTTCGATATCTACGTCCTCAAGAACTATATATGGATTGTCTCCTCCAAGCTCTAAAGCTACACGCTTAAGTAATCCGCTTGCATTTGCACCAACAAGTTTTCCTGCTCTTGTTGAACCTGTAAAACTGACCATATCTACTGTTGGCTCTTTTACCAGTGCTTCTCCAGTTTCAGGACCTCCTGGCAGAACATGAAACAGTCCTTGAGGAAGATTGGCAAGTTCCAGCAGTTTTGCAAATATGAAACCACCAGATATGGGCGACTGAACATCTGGTTTTAAGAGAACAGCATTTCCCATTGCCAGAGCTGGTGCAATTGCACGTGCCGCTAAAATGATCGGAGAATTCCAGGGTGTGATAATTCCGATGACACCCATCGGAATTCTTCGGGCGATACTTTGAAAGCCGGGCTCTAATGTTGAGGTAAGAAAGCCTGTAGGCTGAGTTGCCAAGGCAGCAGCTTCACTAAACTCTCTAGAGGCCATTTGTACCTCCCATTTAGCTTTTAACATGATAGAGCCAGTTTCTTTAACAAGATAAGCTGCTATTTCATCTGAATATTCATGAATTACGCGTGCAAATTCTCTTAAAACGTCGCTCCTTTGAGCACCAGATTTCTTTGCCCAGCTTTTTTGAGCGAAACGTGCAAGTGCGCCTGCATTTGAGATATCTTCTGGTGAAGCGATACCGGTTTGTCCAATGTTGATCCCGGTAGCCTTTTCCAAAATTTCTTCCGTTCCTCGTCCAGGTTTAACCCAGCCGTTAATGTAAATTTTACCATTCCATTCATTGTTTAGTAATGGTGTTTGTAAGTTGTTTTTCATTTTTTTCATTTTAATTTATGATGGTTAATTGAGAATTATATCTCCGGATTTAATAGGTGAAAATTACAGGGGTATTGAATCAAGAAATGGGACGGATGATAAAAAAATTAAACACATCCAAACAGTGTACAGGAAGGGCCGAATTGTCCTCTCATATTCCTAACCTAGTCTTCAAATAAAACTCGAATTTTGGAGTAAATTCTTGTCTTTATGTTTTTCTCTTTTCATCTCACTATCCTTTTATAGTACAGCAAAGTTGCTGCAATTAGCGCCTGAAAAAATGGTTAAATAAAGTGAACAAATGGTAAGTTGAAGATGCTTGCAATTTTAGAAAAAGCATGTCGCAGCCATTAAGTATTATAGTTCTTTAACTTGTGAAAATGAATACTGCATATAGAGCAATATAAAGTTTAAGGCAATTAATGGGAGCTCGCTGGCAAATCCACTTAAATCTTTAGCTTTCAGTTGGACGCAAATTGTAATCAAATCCACTGAAAACATTAAAAAATCAAGTGCATCAAATGTTTCTGGCAGCATGAATAGCAATCCGTTTACAAGTGTGATAATTCCAGGTACGATCATTTTAGGTTTATCTAATGCGTATTTGCTGTTCATTTCTAAATGCCCTTGTTGTGAATTCTGCTTAATCAAGCTTTGTTCTTTATTCATATATGCTGCTTCTGCCATGAGCGTAGTATTTAATATGTGAGTCGTCATTATCATGTTTATTAACAAAGACAAAGTTGCAGCTAAATACATACCTGAAAAAGGTCAAAATCTGGGAGAAACAGGTCAAAAACGATGACTTATAAATGTTTGAACTTGAAAGTAAAAAATGAAAAAATAATTTTATAATTGAAATTTGTTTAGGCCTCTAGATATTAAATTCTAATTGATATACTGATCAAGGAAATATTAATCAGATTCAAAAATAAAATATTTAAGCTTGGCGGCAGATTGTATTCTTTCCGATCAAATGCAGTTACTGGTCAATGCAGATCTTAAGTCAAATTTGCAGAATAAGGCTGCATATTTTATAATATGCCATTATTGCCTGAAAAGAAAATTTTGATTCTATTGCCGGCCGGCTGGGACCCCTGCCTATGGTTATTTGAAATAGGCATATTAGAAATACCGTAAAATAGAGAAAACAGCTTTTATACTGTTTGAATTACCTATATATAATCTTAGCTTTTACAACGCTGATTTAAAACACCGTCAATTCAAATTAGTAAGGAAAATAAGTATAATTAAGTTCACCTACATCATATTTTTCGGATTGCTGAATACCGAGCAATGCTGTATCCGCATTTTTCGATGAAGTTCCTAAATACTGTTCCGTAATTAATGAATAAGTATCTCTATTAATAGAGTTTTTCAGGAGCCTATGTGCCTCAATTAAAGGCTTGCCGTAAAGCTTCTCAAAGCGGCCTATAGTAAATTCAGATATTTCGCCGTAATGTACAATAGACTTAAGGGATAAAGATGTAACGTTGTTACTATATACTTTTAGTCTGGTAACCATTTTGTTAAATGCTAAAAGTATAGCTTCGAACTGCTGTAGGATTACATCGACAGGATATGGTTCTCCATAACGGTAAAAAAGAATTGCATCCCCCTCTATTTCCGAGATATTAAAGAATGGATTATTGACTGTAATAATCTTTTGTAAAAGTTTGGAAACGCTTAGAAGCCCTACGGTACTTTGTGTCTCATTCACAAAGGTTGTGTACCCGCTGATGTCGACAATACATATTGTGCCTCGTTGATCAAAGGTGCTTTTTGATATTTTTGTAGTCTCTTTTTTAATTGAAGTTCTTATGATTCTCTTTTTAGGGAGAAATGTTGAGTTTTGTGATTTCATAATTATTTAGTTTTATAACTATGACAAATTTGCGGATATCCAAGGCCTCAAAAAAGGTTAATTGGGGGGTACAAATGGTGATTTAAGGAATGTAGAAATTTGATTTGTATTAAATTAGGGATTCTTTCCGCTTAGTCAGTGACATTAAAAAAGCCAAATAAACAGATTTTACAACTTGTTTATTTGGCGATAATAATGATTTGTCCTTCGAATAATAACCAAGAAAGATATCTATTGACCTCGGTATTGTTTTGGTGAAAAACCTGTGTTTTTCTTAAAATACTTAGTGAAATTAGTAGGATCTGAAAAAGTTAGTGTATAGGATATTTCTGAAATCGATAATGACGAATTTTTAAGAAGACATTGTGCCTCCATAATTGTTCTATCCGTGATCCACTTAGTTATGGTTCTTCCAGTTTCCTTTTTTACTTGACTTCCCAAATGGTCTGCGCTTACAGAAAGGGCATTTGCAATTTGATTGCCATTGAAAATTTCTGGTATTCTGCCGCTTATTACATTTCTAAAATGATCATCAAGATATTTTCTAAATTTGATAACCAATAGAGAATATCCAAACTGCTGTCCTTCTAATATTGGTGCTTCAGACAGCGTTTCTTTTACCTTGTAAAGGAAAGCGATTAATATATTAGTGATCATTTGATATTTAAATTTACTCTCCGTATTATAATGTTCAAGCAGAGTACCAAGTCTTTTTGACAGGTCTGCTTCCAAATCTTTATTTAAATATATTGGCGGAGTAGTTTCTGCGACTAAAAATGGAAATTCTTTAAATAAATCACCCATATAGTATTCTTTGATAAACTTTTCTGTAAACGAGAGGATGAAGCCTTTCCATGGTTTTTCAATTACGAAGGATTTCAAATGACCAGGGGTTGTAAAATAAAAACTTGCAGGAACTAATTTAAATTCAACATTATCAATTGTATAGCTGCCCTGGCCATCAACAATCATTAGAAAGTTGAAAAAATTGGTACGAAAAGAATCAGACTTCATCGGTTCGTCACTAAGATAACCGTCAAGACTGCTAATGGAGAAGTCGTTGTCCTGCACTTCAAACTTACCCAAAGAGAGTAAAAAATCAGAGATAGAATTGTAAGTTGTTATTTGATCTAAATTTATTCTTTTCATAGTACGTACGATTAGTGGAATTGAAGATAGAACCTTTAGGAAAGCATCACGCTTGCTATTTTCTCTGCTGCCATAATAACCGTCAGATTAGTAGCTGTTGAAGGGACATCAGGGAAAATCGAAGCATCAACCACCCTTAAATTTTTAACACCATAAACCAATCCTGCCTCATTAACAACTGCCTTTGGATCATCAGCAATACCCATTGGAATAGTAGAAGTGGGATGGTGATAAGTATCTAGTGTAGACATTATTGCCTGCATCAATTCAGCATCCTGATCTGTTTCTATTCCAGGCATAATTTCTCCAGTGAAAAAACTGCTCATGGGGGAAGTCTTTCCAATCTTTCTTGCAGCTTTAACACCCGCCAACAGCCTTTCTTTGTCTGAAATTGAATCCAGAAAATTAAGATCTATGATCGGCGCATCTTCTGGGTTTCTACTTGCTAGTTTGACATTACCAACTGAAGAGGGTCTGGTTAGTCCTACAGCCAATACAAAACCAACGCCGGTGGGGCTGTATTTTGGATCCAGCAGATGTGTTGCGGTAATGTGTATGTCGAGTTCATTTCCTATACTTTCATCTGATCTTGTCCATAAAAAAGCACCAATCACTGGTGTTTGTTCACCAACCAATGACGGATCTACTGCATAGGCATTGTAATAAAAGGGATGATCAAATAGTTGGCTGCCAACAGGCAGATCTTTGACTAAAGGAATATTCAACTTTTTTAAGTCTTCAGAAGGACCAATTCCTGAGCGCAGAAGCGTTGCAGCACTGCCATAGGTACCTGAAGAAAGAATGATATGGTTTCCTTTTATTATTGTTTCATTCGCAAGCAAGACGCCTGTAGCTTCATCATTCTCGATCACCACCTTGTCTACCAGCGTGTCTGCAATGATAATTAAATTTGATCTTTTTCTTACTTCTTCGTTAAGGTAAGTCATACCCGTATTCATTCGCTCGCCATTTAACACATTCATTGGATACGGACCTACTCCGTGTTGTTTATCAGCATTAAAGTCATCAATTCTTTCAAATCCGTTACTTTCTGAAGCCTTAATAAAAGCACGCTGCAGGGGACTCACTTCATCAAAACTGAGCTGATGAACAGGAAAGGGACCACTACGTCCATGCCACTCATCTGTACCTGCTGTAGTATTCTCTAATTTTTTATAAAATGGAAGAACGTCAGCCTGTGTCCAACCCTTAAGTCCATAGGCCGTCCATCGCTCAAAATCTGCCGCCGTTGCACGGCTGCTTACCGCTCCATTCATAGTTGAACTTCCGCCAAGAACCTTTCCTCTTATGGCATGAATTGGATGACCAATGTTACCGGATACAGATTGGTATCCCCATTCAAGCCCCCGATTTCCATTCGCACCAATTATACTGCTGCTGATTAATTCTTCTGGATAGGAGTCTGGGGGAAAAATCGGACCTGCCTCGATCAACAACACTTTATGTGAGGGATTTTCACTTAGTCTCGCTGCAAGCACTGCGCCTGCCGAACCGGCACCTGAAATTATAAAATCATAATGCTGGTCTACTAAAGAATTTGAGGGTTTTGTTTCCATTTCGTCTTGATTTTAAATACTGATTTAACTATTACAAATTTGCAGGTATTTGAAATCTTAAAAAAGGTTAAAATAATTGATGAAATGGTAAATCCAAGTATGGATTACTGGCTTCGATATTCTTTTGGCGAGAAGCCTGTATTTTTTTTGAAGTATTTAGTGAAGTTAGTAGGGTCTTGAAACGTTAACATATAGGAGATCTCTGAGATTGAAAGAGAAGTGTTTTTAATCAGGCTCTGCGCTTCTGATATGGTACGCTCTGTAATCCAGCTTGTTACAGTTTTACCTGTTTCTTTTTTCACTACTGTACCCATGTAATCAGCACTTACAGAAAGTGCTTTTGCAATCTGGTTACTATTGGAAATTGCTGTGGCCTGACCTTTAAGTACCTCTCTAAAGTGATCATCAAGGTGTTTCCTGAATTTAATTACCAGCGAGGAATAACCAAATTGCTTACCTTCGAGGCTGGGTGCAGTTATGAGAATTTCCTTTACCTTATATAGGAACGTAATAATTAGATTGGTAAGCATTTGATCTTTAAACTGGCTTTCTGTGTTATAATGCTCCAACAATGTCTCAAATCTCTTGAGAAGGTCTTCCTTCAATAATTGATTTAAATAAACTGGCGGAGTCGTTTCCGCAACCAAAAATGGAAATTCTGTGAAAAGGTTTCCACTGTAATAATTTTTAATGAAAGTATCTGTAAAAGAAAGTATGAAGCCTTTCCATGGCTTTTCTATCACAAATGATTTTAAATGACCAGGAGTGGTAAAATAGAAAGTAGAGGGTTTCAACTCAAAAAAAATGTTGTCAATAGTGTAACTTCCTGAACCATCAACGATCATAAGAAAATTCAAATAATTGGTTCGAAAGGATTCTGACTCCATTGGCTCATCACTTAAATATCCCTCTAACCTGCTAATCGAAAAGTCACTGTCTTGCTCGGCAGGTTTACCTATTGATATTAAAAATTCCGAAATAGAATTGTAAGTGATAACTTTATCCAAGTTCATTTTTTTCATCGAAATTTTAATTTTAGTAAAAGGAAAAATTGCCTTTTCATTATTGTTGAAAGGTAGATATAATAATTGATAGGTCAAAAAACATTATTTAACATTAATCATGAAGCCTAACAGTTGGCTGTGGATGCTGCTTATTTAGGCTCATTGGTTAAAAAAGTAATAAAACCGTTGCTGGAAGGATTAATGAAATAATAATTTTTCCAGAGCAAATATGGTGTGCAGTTCTGACCTGCCAGCCGCTGAGACTGCCTGACCCTGATGAGCTTATAATTTTTACCCAATACTTCAAAAAAGGGAGGGGCTTGACCCTAAAAGAATACAGAGAAATTAGTTTCTAGGTTTTTTACCATTTTACCCCGCCATCTCACCTTTTATTAAGGTATACTCTACAGCATCTTTGCATTGTCATTTTAACTAAACAAAAAATTTAAAGACAATGGAAAAAAATCAAAAAGTATGGCTAGTTACAGGAGTGTCAACTGGTCTTGGTCGTGAAATCGCTAAAGTAGCCGCGGAACAAGGCAATATCGTTGTAGGTACATTAAGAAATGAAAATCAGTTTGATGATTTTTACAATCTAGTACCAGGTAATACACATCCCATAATAATGGATGTTACAAAAAAAGAGGATATTACGGCAGGGATTGCGAAGGTAATCAGTGATTACGGACAAATAGATGTGCTGGTAAATAATGCAGGCTTTGGGCTGATTGGTGCCGGCGAGGAATTTTCCGAAGAAGAAGCGCGTCAGCAGTTTGAAACTAATTTCTGGGGTGCATTCAATACCACTTTAAGTATACTGCCGCAAATGCGTAAGCAGGCGTCAGGCAACATTATACAAATCTCTGCTATTGGCGGGTTTGCAGCTTATCCGGGAATGAGTGTTTATGGTGCAAGTAAAATTGCCTTAGAAGGTTTTTCTGAATCATTAGCTGCTGAAGTAGCTGGTTTTGGAATTAAAATTATGAATGTACTGCCTGGTCCAATGCGTACAAACTGGGCTGGAGGTTCTTTGAAAAGTCCTAAAAAAGAAATGCCGGAATATGCCGAAAGTGCCGGCAAATTTAAAGGTTTTCTCGCCTCAATAAACGGCCAGCAGCCGTGGAGTCCTTACAAAACGGCGCAGGTAATTTATGAAGCCAGCCAAAGTGATAAAACGCCATCACGTCTTTTTGTGGGCGATATGTCTGTTGAAAGCGCAGATAAAGTAATTGCCAAATTAACAACTGACCTTAACAACTGGAGAGAACAGGCGCTTTCTACAAAGTTTGATGATGCTGTTATTGCGGCACATTAATAAATATCTAAACAAGCAGGTTATCTTAATTATAGCCTGCTCTTATTCCAAAATCATTTAAAATATAAAAATATGAAATCATTACAAAATAAAGTTGCTCTTGTTACAGGTGGCAGCAAAGGCATTGGTAAAGCATTAGTTTTAAAATTAGCTTCCCAAGGTGCAAATATTGTGTTTAATTATGCTAAAGACGAGGCAGCAGCAAATCAAACCGTCAAAGAGATTGAGGAATTGGGAACCAAAGCGCTTGCAATAAAAGCTGACTCTTCTAACATTAAAGAAATCGAACGCTTATTTTCAGAGGCAAAAGAAAATTTCGGTAAAATTGATATTGTAATTGCGAATGCTGGTTTTGAATTAATTCAGATAGCTTTTACTGATTATACCGAGGAGCAGTTTGATAAAGTATTCAATATCAATACCAAAGGCACTTTTTTTACTATGCAGCAAGCTGCTAAGCACATTGAGAACAATGGAAGGATCGTACTTATTTCTTCAAGTACTACAGTGTATGTAAATCCAGGCTTTGCAGTCTACGGCGGAAGTAAGATAGCACCGAAATATTTCGTGGAAGTACTTGCAAAAGAATTGGGGCATAAAGGTATTACGGTAAACAGTGTTATTCCCGGCGCCACTGATGAGGCTGGAATATTTCTGGACATGCCAGCGGACAGCCCTTACAAAAAGGAAATTATCGATGTGACACCATTGGGACGAATGGGTCTGCCGAAAGACATTGCCGATGTTGTGTCCTTCGCAGTAAGCGATGAAGCTTCTTTTATAACCGGTCATCACTTTATGGCAAACGGAGGAGCAAGTATTTAATTCAAAATGAAAATACTATTAATTATACTGGCAGTTGCAACCGCAGCTGCCATTTATTTCAAACTTACAAATAAAAAAGGTATGGCACCATCAACTGTAAATTTGAGTCTCCTGGCAAAAGTTCCCTTCTTTCAAAAATTCACAAAAGAGGAATTACTATGGGTGAAAGAAAGCGCAAACGAATTTCACTTTTCTAAAGGGGAAATTTTAAAACCTTACGATAGTAAAGTAGATGCATATTGGATTTTGTTGGACGGAGGTTGGGAAATATCTTCCGACAAAAATGATAAAAAGGAATTGATAGAACACGCTGTTACTTCATTTGTAAGTCCAGATATTTCCGAAAACGCGAATTCATCTTTGCAGATTGTGATTTCTGAAAGTAGTTATATTTTAAAAATTTCACCTGAAAAAATGATCCAATTGAAGAAAATGCAACCTTTAGTTACAACATACATTCAGGAAGGAGAGATAAAATTAAATAACTTTTAGAACATTACAAAGCGGTACAGAATAATGGAGAGCCGGAAAAGTATTTACTCAGTTTTCTGGAATCTACATTTCAGGCAGCCTCTGAAACAGGAAATTGGGATAAAGGTTTGCGATGCGATCTAACATCATTTGAAAAATTTTAGTGATCATTTTAACTCAATCATTAATAAAAAATTATTAAAATAAAGTACTTATGGAAATCGGAATAGATAGTTTTGCCATGTATAATAATTATTCTTCAGGCGCAGAACTTACGGCAACTGAAGCAATGGAGCAGCTACTAGAACGTATAGTATGTGCGGATGATTCTGGCCTGAGTGTTTTTGGCATTGGCGAACATCATAAAAAAGGATATTTAGATTCTGCACCACACATGATTTTAGCAGCTGCAGCAGCACAGACGAAAAATATCAGGCTGAGCAGCGCTGTTTCCGTTTTGAGTGCTGCAGATCCTGTTCGGGTTTTTCAAAATTATGCCACATTGGATCTTATCTCAAACGGGCGTGCAGAGTTAGTAGTTGGTCGTGGCTCATCTATAGAAGCGTATCCCCTTTTTGGTTTTGACCTCGACGATTACGATGAACTTTTTAAAGAAAAATTAAATCTGCTTTTGAATATCAGGGATAATGAATTTTTATCGTGGTCCGGCAAATTTAGACCCTCTCTCAATAATCAACCCATTTACCCAAGACCGCTTCAAAAATCATTACCCATTTGGCTGGGGGTAGGTGGCACGCCAGAATCATTCGTGAGGGCGGGAACATTAGGTTTACCGTTGATGGTGGCCATTATTGGAGGCGAAACCAGGCGGTTTGCACCTTTGGTAGATTTGTATAGGCAAGCTGGTAAAGCTGCTGGACATTCGCCGGACAAATTATCTGTTGGTCTGCATTCGCTTGGGTATGTAGCAGAAACTACAGAAAAAGCAATTGCTGAATTTTATTCAGGTTATGCAGCAAATTTTACCGCAATAGGAAAAGAACGGGGTTGGCCGGCAGTAACCAGAGAAAGTTTTGATTCTCAGTCTGGTAAATATGGTGCTTTGATCGTTGGAAGCCCTGAAGATGTAGCTGAAAAGATTTTGCGGCATTCTGAAGCTCTGGGTGGTATTTCCAGAGTTACTTTTCAGATGGACAGTGCTGGTTTATCACATGAACATTTGAAAAACTCTATTATTTTGCTTGGAACTAAGGTAATGGATTTAATTTCCTGACAGCAACATTCGATGACATAACTTATTACTAATACTACTACCACAAAACTTGCAATGGAATGTTTGGTTTTACAAAAAATTAATTGAAACAAAATATTAAAACAAATTATTAACAAAAAAAAAATAAAAAAATCATGAGCAGTTTACCAATCCGTGATCAAAAAAAGGATCACTTACTAACCCCAGAAAATTCAGTATTGATAATTATTGATTATCAAAAAGTACAAGTCAATTCCATTGCTTCAATGGATAGACAATTACTTGTTAACAACATTGCTGCCTTAGCTAAAATGGCAAAAGTTTATAACTTACCAATTATACTTTCAACGGTCAATGTAAAAACTGGTTTCAATTCAGAAACAATTCCTCAATTAAAAAAAGAGTTAGATGGTGTGCCTTCTTATGACAGAACAACCATAAATTCATGGGAAGATAAAGAATTTGTGGAAGCCATTAAAGCAACAGGAAGAAAAAAATTAATTATGACAGCTCTATGGACCGAAGCATGTCTTTCTTTCCCGGCATTAGATGCGTTAAAGGAAGGTTATGAGGTGTATCCTGTTGTGGATGCTGTTGGTGGAACTTCCTTGGCGGGACACGATGCGGCGTTGCGCAGAATAGAGCAAGCAGGTGGCCAACCAGTAAGTTTGACACAGTTGTTTTGTGAACTCCAGCGAGATTGGAATCGTTCCGAAACATCGCAAGAATTTATGAAACTTTTCATAAAGGCTGGAGGTACCGCCGGTATTCAATTTGGTTATGATGCTACCGAATAGCGTAGGTATTTAAAAATGTTTACAGTGTCAGTAAAATTGACTTTGCCCAGCTATTTTATATTTTAATGGATGAGGGTCTCCTGTTTTTTGATACAGTAGATGAAAAAGTAATAGAAGTAAGTTCAAACTTTTTTTCGAAAATAATTTCACATATGCCGGTAATGAGGCTGGGCAGTCGAATATTAAGTAGATCAGCAGACAGTTTTCTGAATGTAAGGGATATACATATAAAGATAAGCAGATTACATTTTTAGAAGAACTGATTATAAAAATGCACGAGAGAAAAAGAAGACTTGAGAGCTAGTAATGCCTAGTAAAAAATGTTTAGTGTCAAAATTTAAATTTTTCGTGATGGCAAAAAATGAAAGAAAGTTCTTTTATGTTATGAGAGTAAAACAGTTAATAGAGCCTGTACTTGTAAAGCTCGAAACAATTGATTCAAAAATCAGCGGGCAGCAGGGTAAAGGAGTGAGGCCTGTGTATTACAGAATAAAGATTTAAAAAAGATATTTGTATTGTCTATCAATACAATCATAAAATATAAAATAGATGAAATTCTTCATGAAAATAATGGCTAATACAAGTGTTTATTCACAGCAATGTGAAAGAAAAAGGCTCCAATTTGGAGCCCTTTTGTGTTATTCTTACTTGTATTTTAATTTTAGCCTCTCCATATCTTCCATAATATTCACATCTAAAATTTTAGCATAATGCTGAGTTTGCTTTATATTGGTGTGCCCCATCATAGCAGAAACATGCTCCATACGAATCCCATTACCTAGGGTTACTGTTGTGCCAAAAGTATGTCTTGAAATATACTATGGCAGATGTTTATTGATTTCGCAGATGTCTGCAATTTCTTTATATAAGCATTCATTTTTTGATTTGACATCTGTGGAAGAAGCTTCATTTGTTTCTTTATATACTTGTTGATAATATCCAGAGCAGAAGGCAAGACAGGAACATTTTCCTGATTGCCGTTTTTGCACGCGTGGCCATAATCCAAAGGTTGCAATCGTTATCTTCTAGATTTAATGCGTCAACAGGAGCGTAGCCAGTGTACCAGCAAAACAGAAAATATCCCTAACTTTCTGTAAGCGATCATTAAAAATAGGTTTCTCTTCAATAGGGTTTAGTTCTGTCTTGGTTAGAAATATTGCATCTTTAACGCTTAGTTTTCCATCATAAGCATCGAATGGATTTTTTAGAATCAAATCCATTCTAACAATGATTACAGGCAATTTTAAACATTCTTATATACTTTACAACCGAATTGTTTTTTATACCGACCTTTCCTTTAAATGAGCTTTCGTATTTAAGATATTCTTCAAGTGTAAACACAAAACCATTTTATATCAGATACCGGCATATCATCAATACCATAATGTTTTTTAATAAAGTTTCGCAGAAGATCACAAGACCTTTAATACTTTTGAAAAGCGGCTTTGGATCTCTCGCCAGCTTCTACTTTTCTTTCGAAGAATTTATTGTGCTTCTCCATTATTTCAAGAATTGTAACCTCTCTGGTTTTTGTTTTTCTTTTTCCTGACAGTTCTACTTTTAATTGTTCCTATGAAAGATTAGGATCAATTTTGTAAAGTTCCAGAAATTTTTTTTCTGCGTGAAGCGGAAAAAGATCAAGCGAACTTTTTATAACCTTTTCTTTTTCGAGTTTCAGGACATTTCTAAGGTTGTGTGTAAAAACCCATCGTTGTTTGCTGATTGAAATGGTTTTGGTCTTGTACGAAATTCGCGCGAATATAAAGCATGTGTCTTTTTGAAGGTTTTCCAAAAAGAAAAAGCCTTTAAACAGTGATGTTTAAAGTCTTTTGACTTTTAAAGTTTCTTTTGAAACTTCTATTGGCGGAGTCTAAAAGTTTCGAACTGAAATCTGTTAAGTACTGATTTTGCTGAGTTTTGACTTTTGTAAAACATGACTTGCCACGATTCTGCCACAAAACTTAGACGAGTGAATATCTTTAAAACGGCCTTAACTTTTTGCGGCAAAAAGGTATCAACTCCATTATTTTGAATGTCGTTATTTTCACTAAAGTTGCTGACAATTCCATTTTACCACTTTTGGCTACTTAAATTATGGTTTTGGCTAAATTATCTTTCCTGTATATGCGCAAATTTGCAACATAATAATACTAAAATAATCATTATGTCATCGCAAAGTAAAATTGCAGTAGTAACAGGAGGGAGCCGCGGTCTTGGAAAAGATATGGCTATAAATCTTGCCAAAAACGGATTGGATATAGTTTTAACCTATAAAACTCAAAAAGAAGTAGCAGAAAATGTTGTGAAACAAATTCATTATGTAGGACAAAAGGCTGTCGCTATAAAATTAGACGTCTCAGATTCTTCCAGTTTTGATTTGTTTGAAAAAAATCTTAGAGGCCAAATAACCAATTATTTCAACTCAGATGGTATTGATTATCTGATCAATAATGCAGGTTTTATTCACTATGCAAATTTTGATGATCTCACTGAAACTCAATTTACAGAAATGGAAAATGTACATCTGAGAGGTCCATTTTTCCTTACTCAAAAATTATTGCCACTGCTAAGAGCTTACGGAGGAATTGTAAATGTTTCTTCAGGATTAACCCGTTTTGCCACGCCGGGATTTGCAGCTTATGCAGCACTAAAAGGAGCAATGGAGACATTGACAAAATATCAGGCAAAAGAACTTGGTGCAAGAAACATAAGAGTAAATGTTATTGCTCCGGGTGCTATCGAAACAGATATTATGGGTGGTGCGGTACGTGACAATTTAGAAATGAACCAATACCTGGCCTCGCAAACGGCTCTTGGAAGAGTTGGACTACCCGAGGATATTGGGGGAGTGGTAGCCTTTTTATGCAGTGATGCCGGCGGGTGGATCAATGCGCAACGTATCGAAATTTCGGGAGGTTCAAATTTATAATCAAGCTTAAAAATAGTTAACGCATAGTTGATAAGCTGAATTTTACAAGACAATTAGAAGAATATAAAATGGAAAAAGAAGATAATGGAGTTGTAAAAGCTCTGACGAAACAGGAAATAGATACCATTGAAAGGTTTTATGCAGCATGGAAACTTAAAAAGCCAGAAGTACTGGATGAAATTTGCATTCCCGACTGGAAAGATATTCCGCTTGCACCACAACAAGAAGATAACCCAAAAGGACTCCAGGCAATTATGAAATTTTTGTTCGAATTATGTCCTGATATAGAAATTGTAATTCATGAGATATTTGGCAGCCATGAGCGTGCAGCTGTAAGAGCTTCAATGCAATTTACGCATGTAAATGAAATTATGGGAATTGCTCCAACTAATAAGAAAGTAACAATAGCACTGCATGAATTTCATTATTTGAAAAATGGTAAACTTACCCATACCTGGCATTTAGAAGACTGGTTTGGTCTTTTTATACAGAGCAAACAATAAAAAATCTAATCGCATATTCGTATAATAATTTTTTGAATATACATTTAAAAGAATTCATGAGAATTGAGAGTGTCAAAAAACTGTAAATTTGTATCTATGGAAGTAATTAGAATAAAAAGCATCACAGAGTATCATCGGTTTAGAGGGCTTCCTAAGCCGGAACATCCTTTAATAAGCCTGGTCGATTATTCACAGGTAAAATTCCCTGATGATGAAAAAACGACAAACATTGTGATGGATTTTTATTCTATTGCTTTAAAACGGGATATTGGAGCCAAGCTTTACTATGGCCAGCAGGTTTACGATTTTGACGAAGGTATAATGTCATTTATAGCACCCGGGCAGGTTTTGCGACTGGAGCAGGATCCTGATTCATTACATAAAGGCACAGGATATTTATTGCAAATTCACCCAGACTTTTTATGGAATTCAGCATTAGTAAAAAGCATAAAAAGCTACACGTTTTTTGATTATTCAATTAATGAAGCACTATTTCTTTCTGAAAAAGAGGAAAATATCATTGTAAATATTTTTGAAAATATAAGAGAAGAATATCACATCAATATTGATAGATTTACTCAGGATTTAATAATTGCGCAGATAGAATTGCTGCTTAAATATTGCGACAGATATTACAATCGTCAATTTCTTACAAGAAAAATCAGCAGCCATCAAATGCTATCAAGAGTTGAAGAATTTTTGAATAATTATTTTGATGATAAAAACCGTGACGAAAGAAATCTTCTTTCTGTCCATACTGTTGCTGATAATATGAATGTTTCTTCAGACTATTTAAGCAATTTACTTAAGCTTCATACTGGTCAGAATACACAGCAACATATTCACAATAAACTCATAGAAAAAGCGAAAGAAAAACTTTCTACTACTAGTTTGTCAATTAGTGAAATTGCTTATGAGCTGGGATTCGAACATCTTCAGAGTTTTAGCAAATTGTTCAAAAATAAAACAAACGAAACACCTTTAAAATTCAGAGCTAAGTTTAATTAATTTATTTAAGTTTTTAAATTTCTCTTTTTACTAAGAGAAAATAAATGTAAAAAATCAAAGTTACTTTATCTGATAGTGTAATTGAAAAAGGCTCCAATTGTCTTCAATTGCCGCCTTTTGGCGTTGTGAAGCTTAATGAATATGTTTCTAAACGGAGCAGGAGGATTGACAAATACTTGTCTTAGTAGCGGGTACAGGACTCGAATACTCCTAATTGGACAGCTTCCACTTTGAAATTCTGATCGTGAAATCTAGGTTTTTCATTTATGAAAGTTCAGATTCTGTGTATGTGAATTTAAGAAATATAATGAAATAGGGCATATTTCGTTAATACCACCATAACAGTACCTGTTACGTCTTTCTCTAAAACTCCATTAGCGTATCCAACCCTCGTTTCAAGCCCTTAAATGTGCTAACCTTTTCAATAGCAAGCAAAGCCCCTTGCACATAAGGTTGGGCTCCGGCACCTGCATCGTGTCGAATTGTAAGTTTTTCATCTTTTAGGCCAAATATGGTTTCAATAGAAATAACATATCCTGGAAGCCGCACGGAATGTACCTGAACACTATCCAGGTTAGCACCGCGACTTGCTGCATCTCCAAACAATTCATCATTTGAAACATGAACAGCTGCTTTTTGAATTTGGGAAAGACGATGTGCCAGTTCCCTTGCTGTGCCACTTGGACTGTCTATCTTATCTTGGTGGGCATAATCTATTATTTCATAGTTCGGAATATACTTCGCAGCCATCTCGGCAAATTTTTGGAGCAGAACAACCGTTATGGCAAAATTCCCTACAGCTAAAACGGATGTATCATTATCTACTGCTATTTTTTCTATTTCAGCATAATCCTCATTGGTTAATCCGGAGGTTCCCACCACAACACTTTTCCCCTTTTTAAGCGTCGCGATAATGTTCTTTTTCCCCACTTCTGGACGCGTATAGTCAACTAAGACGTCAAAATCAACTTTCGAAAGGGCCTGTTCAATATCATCAAAAATTGGAATTTCTATATCGTCCAGCTGTAATATATCGGCCAAATTTTGACCTTTGTGTTTACGGGACAATGCTCCAACCAGCTGCATTTTATTATTATGAAAAATACCTTTGCTAAGTTCTGAACCAGCCCAGCCTGTGGCTCCTGCTATGAATACTTTTATCATTTTACTATTATTTTTTGTTTACTTCTTGAAACTCAATTCCGAGAATTTTACCCAATCATAAAATATAAAAACTTTTTTGAGTAATAAATACAATGATGCTTTTTTCTATACTTAATAATCTTACAATTTCAAATGAGAGAAGAAATCAATTAGATCTTTTGAAAGTAATTCCGGCTGTTCAGCGGCAGCAAAATGTCCACCAGCTTTCATGTTTGTCCAGTGAGTAATATTAAAACTTTTTTCGATATAAGCACGAGGTGGGGTTGGTAATTCTTTCGGGAAATGTGCAAAGCCAACAGGGACACCAATAAATTCATTCTTTTTAAAAGCCAATGGCTTTTTACTATTTTCATTGTAGATTCGCATGGATGAATGTATAGTTTGAGTAACCCAATATAGCGTGACATTAGCAAGCAATTCATCTTTGGTAAAAGGTTTTTCAATATTTCCATTATTGTCGCTCCACCCATTAAATTTCTCAATTATCCAGGCGCAGAGTCCCGCGGGAGAATCATTAAGTCCATAGGCAGCAGTCAATGGTTTTGTGGAATGGAGGTAAGCATATGCACCATTTTTACTAGACCATTCTGAACTGGTTTTTTTAAACTCTACCATCTCATCGGAGAGTATTTCATCATCTTTTAAATAGGGCTTGTAAGAACCTGAAATGTAGTTGAGGTGAAGTCCAATAATATTTGAAGGGTACTTTAGTGACAGCCATGAACTTATGCCAGAACCTATATCGCCACCTTGAACACCAAATTTTTCATATCCAAGATTAATCATCAATTTTTGCCAAATGTCAGCAACAAACTCGCTGTTACATCCTTCCTTATTTACCTTAGATGAAAAACCGAATCCTGGGATCGAGGGAATCACAAGATCAAACGAGAAGTCAGGATTCTCCGTCAGCATCGGAATTATCTTCATCATTTCAAGGAAAGATCCTGGCCAGCCATGAGTCATAATAAGTGGTATGGAGTTTTTACTTTTGCCCTTAACATGAATAAAGTGTATCTGCATTCCATCGATATCCGCAATAAAATTAGGATAAGAATTAATTTCATTTTCTATTTTACGCCAGTCAAATTTATGCTGCCAGTAATTTGTTAGTTCTTTCATATAAGAAAGATCAGTACCGTAATTCCAGTGGGATTCTTTAATTTCATCTGGCCATCTGGTCATGCCTAATCTTGCATTAAGATCATCTAACGTGCCTTGCGGGATATTTACTTTGAAAGGTTTTATTCTGATATCATCTTCTTTTTTCTCTTTCATAATTAGTTTATTTGCTTTTGTAAAAAAAGGGATTGCAATAGTTATTAAGGCTAAACCTCCTGTTTAATTACTTGTCTTCTGGTAAAATAGTCCATTTATATTTTTATGAATTACTACAAAGATAAAGTATTGAATAATTCATAAAAATGCTTATTTTGCATTTATTAATGAATAAAATGCATTAAATAGATTTACAACAAATTAGAAACTTTCTCAAATTGGCCGAAGAATTACACTTTTGGAAGTCAGCGTCAATGGTGAATCTTACACAGTCTGCATTGAGCAGGCAGATTATGTCACTGGAAAAAGAATTAGGCTGCAGCCTTTTTGAGAGAAATAAACGCAATGTAAAACTTACTCCTGCTGGACTTTTTTTGAAAGAGAAGTGGTCAGTTTTATTAGATGATCTCAATTACGTTCATGTCTTTGCCAAAAATATTGGAGCGGGAGAAAATGGGATTGTCAGAATAGTGCATCCTGATTCTGTATCATATTCTCTTATACCTACAGTTTTATTTCATATCTCACAGGATTATCCGGACTTATCCATAGAACTTATCCAATTGCTCCACGAGAATGCACAGGAATCGTTGAGAGATTATAAAATAGATATTGCATTTACCCGCCAAGTTAATATTTTATCAGGTATAAGTTCATTTAAAATAAAAAGTGAACCTGTTGCCTTTTTTGTTCAGACGACACATCCCTATATGAATTTTAGTGATATTACAGCAGAGAACTTAGCAAAACAGAAATTTATAATGCCAGTAGAAGATCGCAAAAGCAGTTACTTTTTCTTAGTGCAACAAATTTTCATCTCTTATGGAGTAGTGCCACGTTCTCAGTATCAGTCTGATTTTGGTTCCAGTATACTAGGCTTAGTATCTAAAGGCTTGGGTATAGCTCTGCTGCCATTAGGATTTGCCAAACATAATATAGAAGGAGTAAGATATTTTGAAACACCTTTTATGACTGATCTTTATATTAACTGGCGTACTAATGAAAATAGCCCTGCTGTACTTAATGTATTAAAGGCGATCCAAGGCAAATCCGGTTATTAAAGATTTCATAAAGAGCATTTAGACGCTGTTAGCCCTTTTGAAGGAGGTTACGTAAATGGTCATAACGAAATAAGAGAATATTGGACGAGACAATGGACTGAAATTAATGGAATTGTTGAGCCAATAACTATTATTGAAATATATAAACAAAAATGAAGTTACACTTCATCAATTAGTGAAAGATTTACAAGGAAAAATTTTATTTGACGGAATAATTAAACATATTTTTACAGTTAAAGATAATTTACTTTCAAGAATGGACATTGAACTTGAATAAATAATAATTAACTTTAGCTAAACCTAAAAAGAAAAAACAAGACCGCTAACGGCTTGGCAAGATTGCGAATTTTGTAGTAAATTCACGTTTGAGTTTCGTGAAAAAAAAATAATCTTTAGTGGAAAATAAACGGTTACGAAGTTCTCGACCTCGCCAACAGTCGGGAAAACATCGTTGCTCTCGCACGACGTTCTCCCAACCGCTAACAGCGGTTTTGCGCTATTGCTGCTTTAAGTTATGAACCTACGTTCAGAATTCTTGACTTCGTTTTGTCCATCCGAGAGAACTCATTTCCAATTGCGCAACAGGCGTTAGCACTGTTTTGTAGGTAAAAAGAAATATAAAAGATTATTATCCTTTAAAATATTGTTTACTTGGTATTTCCTGTACTGCTAAAATTAGAAGGAATCCACTTGTAAGCGTCACCATCTTTTTTTAATCTGCCAAATCCAGGAAATGCAATATGATCGGCTGCTATAAGATAATTTTCAGTAGAAGCCTCATTATATATCTTTTCTCGCTGCTCTATTGCTTTAATTTTATCGAAATCAAATTCGTCGGACAGCGTAGGTGCTCGGAACTGAACTGCACCAATATGTACTAAGTCCCCAATAAAGACAAGTTTTTCATGATTACTTTTTAGTACATATACACAATGCCCGTAAGTATGCCCGTAATAAGGAGCAGAACTAATGCCTGGAAATAGTTCTGTAGCTCCTTGAAATGTCTTAACACTACCTTTATCTATATAAGGCTTCAAAGCTAAAAAGGCTGAGCGATTTGCGGTGTATCCTGCAGGTTCATCAACAGCAGGTTTTTCGTGTTGTAACCAGAAGTCTATTTCGTTTTTATCAACATGCACAACGGCATTAGGGAACTGAATATTTCCTTTGACTGTCAATCCTCCCGAATGGTCCAAATGGATATGTGTAAGGAGTACATCTGTTATTTGTTCAGGCTTGTAGCCTGCATTTTCAATACTTTCAATTAAATTTCCAGTTACAGGATTTTTAAAAAGTTCTCCTGCACCGGCATCAACAAGTATAAGCCTTTGCGGCGTTTTAATTAAATAGGCGTTTATAGACGTTTCGACAGGATTATTTATAAACGACTCGTCTAGTAGTTGATCTACTTGTTTCTTATAGCTGGAGACCAATAATTTGTTAGCATCTACAGGTACAGTCCCATCAAGTAATGCAGTAACTGTAAATTCTCCAACTTTGATGACATAATAACCGGCAGTATAATTTTTTTGCTGAGCAGATACACCTACACAACCAGTTACGAGAATTAGAATATTAAAAAAAAGATTTTTCATTTTATCAGATTTTAAATTAGTAATACAAAGAGACTAAAAATAGTTTATTTTTGTAACCATAATGTATCAATACTGGTAACCTAAAAGTAACCACTTATGAATAAAGATTTTTTTGTCTGCAGCAACTGTCCTATGACAAGGACAATGGCAACTATAGGATCTAAATGGAAACCCATTATTATTTATGCACTTGGAGAGCGTACCCTTCGTTTTGGACAGATATTGGTACGTATCGAAATAATTTCAAAGAAAGTTTTAACTGACCAGCTTAAAGAGCTTGAACAAGACGGTATAATTCAGCGGACGGCTTACAAAGAAATTCCTCCCAGAGTAGAATATCATTTAACTCCAAAAGGTTTAGATCTTTTACCTATACTAAACCTAATGACTGTATGGAATACGAAACATTCTGAAGCAAAATAACGGTAATAAAATCGTGTCTGGGATTTAAAAGGCTGTAGTTATTCACTGCTATTATATAACATAACCCTACTTTATTACCTTAATTCAATTTCCTTTTTTGCCAGTAATTGCAAGCTTTATTACTTGATCATAAATAATATACTGCAGAGACTGCTGCAATTTTATTTTAATTACAAGAAAAGTTTAAGCTTTTTAAAACATAATTATTACTTGGCGTGACAAGAAATACAGAACCTCCAAAAGGAGTAGATACATAACGACGGGTAGTATTTTCATAGTTCACTCTCTGCACTGTTGGAAATCCTTCAGCATCATAATCATACGAATAGTCAATTTTGGTAGTGTCGCGGGTATTATAACGATACGCTATGATTTCAATATTTTTAAGCATCTTATTTTCTAAAGAGGTCTCTCGGGCGTAAAATAACTGATAACTGCTTTCATCAGCGAGATACTGCAGCGATTGTTTATTTGTTAAATCTGAAATAAAAAGTAATCCGATTGGTCCTTCGAAATAAGTTTTTATTTTATTTTCCTTGTCAAGGAAGTAAGTATAGCTATAATCTGCATTATAATATTCCTGTGAATCCAGGTCGTAAAGATTTTGGATGGATTTTTTTATTAAAATACCATTCTCATATTGATATTCACATGTCACATCTGCAGAGGTATTTTCGTTATGTGTTATTATACCTGTCAATACGCCTTTACCATCATATTGTGCTGTAGTGTATGCTGTTAAGACTCCCGTGGCATTGAACTGGGATTGCTTTATTAACTTACCGCTGGAATTATATTCCAGTTTGTATTGCGATTCCTCATGATTGTCGATAGATTTGGATATTTTCTCAGCATTTCCCTGGGCATTATACTCTATTGTGTAAACTCTCTTCATAGGAGGCTCCTTTGGGCCAGCAGGATTAAAAACCGTTGTGATTATCTTTATGGGCTTGTCCTGCGCATTATAAATTATTTCACTGTTATCGCGTCCAAAATCAATTTTGCCAGGCCTCTTTTTACATGCAGTTGTATTTACGGCTTCAGCATCTTCTTGGGCAGAATTATCACTGCTGCAGGAAGAAAATAAGATTAAAAGCAGCGCAATGCTGCAAAATAGATGAAACGGATTATTTTTTTGTATTTGATTTGAAAGGTTTGATGCAATATTCTTAAGTACTGTTTTTTTCATAATTTATTTTAAATTAGTAAGGCTGGTATCCAATTTTATTAAGGCTTTGATAGTAAAATGTAATGTTTCAATATAATAAACTTCGTAACAAAACCAATTTGTGCTACGCAAATTATAGGAACCAGTCACAGTTTTGAAGATCTATGAGACGATGCCATAGCAGTGACTGGTCGCCAGAATGAATTATTTAGCAGGCCTTGCGAGCGGTTCACCCTTCGCAACGATGTAAGTTACCACCACCTTAAGCGGTACGCTTCCAGTAGGCTTGGCCCGGTGGACCGTACCCGCCGGGATCGCAAAGCTGTCACCAGCTCTAATAGTGCGTGATGGCTGTCCCTCTACCTCGAGTTCAGACTCACCCTCGAGAACGTAACCAATCTCATTTTCCGCGTGACTATGTTTCTCGGCTGGTGTGCCAGGCTGAATCACCGCAACGCCGATGCTTTCTTCCTTCGAGGGATCGGAAGCCAGCGGCAGCTTCTCTAGCTCTTTCCAGACTATTCCCTTAATGTCGGTGCCGCCCGAAGCCATTTCAGCTGCAGGTGTTTCGGATGTGCTAGCTGAATCGGCTGCAATTACCGTGCTGCCAGCAATATCTGTTGCACTTTCAGAATTGTTTTTGCAGGACTGCATCGCTATGGATGCAGAGATTGCTAATAGATAAATTATTTTTTTCATATCTGTGTTGGTTTAATTGTTACAACGATCTTAAAAGCATTGGATGTGTAAAAATTTCTATCCAGGTATGCTTCATATCGTCATGATTTACATCTAAAGAATCCATATTGATTCAAAAAAACTAAAATCATTTTATAGAAATTTCTTGGTTTATCAATTATTTTACGACAGTAGCTTCTATTTCTACTTTCAATGACTCAATGAAGAGTCCTTTTACTTCGAGCATCGTGCTTGCCTGTTTCACATCGTGCTTAGCTGCCCAGTCAGTAAAGATCTTCCAGCAAGCAAGTAATTCCGGAACTGATGTCGTATAAAAATTCAGCCTTACAATATCCTTACTATTATACCCCGATTTAGCAATGACTGTTTCCAGATTTTCGAGAGACTGCGCCAGTTGGCTCGGCATATCGGCCGAACTAGGCTGTCCTTCTGCATTCAATGCAGCCTGCCCTGCACAGTACAAGGTTCCTTGTTGGTTGTTAACTTCAACTGCCTGAACGTATCCAAAATTGTCCTGATAATCCCAAGGATTAATAATTCGTTTTTCCATAATTTGTTTTTTTTTGTTATTGACCGCAGTTGCTGTGCTGTCGGAATTGTTTGTTGAACTTTCAGAATTGTCTTTGCACGACTGCATAGCTATGGATGCAGAGATTGCTAAGAGATAAATTAATTTTTTCATATTTATTTCGGTTTAATTGTTAGAACGATAGTGAAAGTATATGGGGTAGGCTTAAGTTGCTATTCGTATAGAGCTGCAAACCTTCATATCGTTATGATTTATATTTAAATAATTCCAATTGATAAAAAGATTCTAAAAAAATAATTATATCTGTCAGCAGGGCCGACGTGTGTTAATCTTCGGTTTTATTTTGCTTTGAGCTGCATCAGAAGTCCCAGAGTGTTGTAAAGCGTGTGCACATGCAGCAACTTTCCTTCAGGCGAAAAATAGGCAAACTCGGTGACCTCCAAATGCACTTTTTTTCCGGTAGGCTCTATTACACCGTCGGGGGTCTGAATAGGACCGGTATGTGTTCCTTCCATATAAAAGCGAACTGCAACCTCACGCCCTTGGGTAATCAATTGAAGATGGGTCAGTTTGCCATCCTTAAACATACGTTTGTCACGTTTTAAAAATTCAACGAAGGCTTCTTTCCCCTTGAAAGTCTCGCCGTTAATTTTATTTTCTGCCCCGCCGTTGACCTCAATTATAACATTAGGGTCAACCATTTCCCCGTTTGCCTCAACAAGCCCTTTGGAATAGTTGTCATGGAACTTACGGACTATTGCCGCATAATCAGGTGTTTTTTTTGTTTCCTGAGTGAAAGCGAATAAAGCGATGCCCGAAATTAAGAGGGCCAGGATTGTGATTTTGATTTTCATGATTTTCATTTTTATAAATTAGTAAATACTTTTATTATAAGGCAAGAGCGCTTAACTGTGAAGTCCCTGTACTCTTTTGGTAGTTATTTGTTGATAATTCGTTTTCCCATATTACTCGTTTTAAATATGTTATTATGATTATATCGTTAATCCCTTAGTCGGAACAGTAGCTAACTCCTTACAATTATTTTGATTTTTTATTTAGTAAAATTCAAATTTTTCCAGATCACGTATCTTCTGAGAAAAAACTGCCTCATCATTTTAAATAGCAGAACATGAAAAATCTATTTGTTACATCAGCTATATTGTACATCCAACACTGTTTTTTATGCGCATTGAGTAAAGGTTGGTTTTGATATTTTAGAAGCCCGCTGCGTTAACGGCTTTACAAAGTGGCTTATTAAACGGGACATCCGCAGCATTCCGGCTTGGTCAATAGGTGTGACCGTTATGATTGCCTCAAAGGAATCTATGTTCATTGCTGTAAATGTTGGCAGAAACTAAGATTATGTGCAAGATTGGTGTTCTAAATGTTTATGAAAAATAAAACCCTATGTCGTTTTGGACATAGGGTTTGTCTTAATCACTAGGGAATTATTTTATTTTTTGAATGACAAAAGTGGATTGTGATTTGTCGCCGCCCAGTAGTTTTCCTAATTTAGAACTGATAACATACACATTGCCATCTGAAGCAAGAGCTGCTGTTGTAGGAAACTCGTCCTTTCCGATATTTGTTTCGCTGACGTTCGAAGCACTTGTCCAGTTGTCAGTGCTTTTAAATGTGTAGCTCTTTCCAAGTCCAAGTCCATTTTCAATCACAATAAGGTTATTGTTCCTGTCCAGTTCGATTCCATCGGGCGAGGTAAACTGCATACCTGAAACTTCAGTAATATTTTGAGGGTTGGAAAGTGGTATCTTAAATATTTTTGCACTGTCAGATTTAGCAGCCAGCAGGTAACCGTCAGGATGGAAAACAATTCCATTAAGACCAAATGCACCAGCTGCAGGCTGAAATAAGGCATTATTTAGAAATACAGATGCAGTGTAGTTGCTGTCAATTTTATAGATAACCGGGGAGAATGAATCGGTAACATAAATAATTCCATTAGAGTCCACAGCAATATCATTCAGGCAAGATCCGGCACCTGGAGTGAAATTTTTCAAATCAATTTCTTTAATTAGAACACCAGTATCAAGATTAAATATAGCTACAGTTGCGACTGAACCGGCGCTTCCCTCAGTACTTTTCTGAGATATTCCCAAATCGGCGTTGGCTACGATAAGTCTGTTTCGCACCTCGTCTGTAAATATTCCAGTTGGTAAAACCAATTTGCTGCTTGTTGCAAATGATTTAATTTCTCCTTTTGGGCTCAGAGAGTATATCGTACCCTTATACATGGAGCCATATACAAATTTTTCATTTTTGGAGTCATAATCAATTCCCTCCGGATAAACTCCAATTTCATTGATTGTGTATTTTTCTTGCAGTGTTGGGTGCGCAGGCTTTGAATCTTTATCGTCGTTGTTACATGCTATGGAAAGAATGGAAAAAGCCGAAAGCAGGATGTAATTTTTCATTTTTATTATATTTAAATTAATTGTCCTTATTGACATTGCAAAGTTTGGACAGAATAATAAAAATAAAAATGAACTGGTTTAGGAAATAAGGTTGAACTGGTTTAACTTTTTAATCCTTTTCGGTTTCTAATCTTGCTTAGGTATTCTGTAGTAAAGCCCAGATAAGATGCCAGTGTATATTGCGGAACACGTTTTGCAATTGCTGAATATTTGTCCATAAAATCATCATAACGCTCTTCGGCTGTTTTAGTCAGATTAGACAATAACCTCTTTTGGTGGAAAGCCAAAGACCGCTGGGTAATAATTCTTTCGAACTTTTCCAGTTTTGGAATTTCAGTCATGAATTGCTGCTGGTGTTCATATTCTATTTGAATTAGTACCGAATCTTCAAGCGCTTCAACAAAGAGGGTTGCGGGCTCCTGCGAGATCAGGCTGCTGTAATCCGAAATCCACCAGTCTTCAATGGCAAAGGCTAATGTATGTTCTTTTCCTTCCTTATCGATAAGATACCCTCTTAATGCTCCCTTTACTACATAGCTCTTATGCATGCACACGAAACCCGGCTGGACAATAAATTGCCTTTTGCGCACCTTGGTTATCTTTAGGAAGGATTTGAAATGCGCAATTTCATCATCACTCAGATCAACATATCTGGATACGTATTCTATAACCGGGGAAAAATCATTCATTATTAATTCGCTGTTTATTTATTTTCTAAACTCCTCATTACATCTATGAATTTATGTCACCATTTAGTTTTATCTGGAGACATAATCAGAGTTGAATTCTCCGATACCCACTATACTTCAAGGTTTAAACCGAAAAGGATCAAAAAGATTCAAGTGTATCTAACTGGCTGGAGCATCATATAATAATTACAAGTTTTGAGATAGTGCTATTAAATCCACTGGGGCAATGTCAACAGCTACGTGCATGTCATTTTTATCCGTGCTGCCTTTGTAGGGCAGTCCTTTAGGGGGAAGGGTCAAAATTTTAGTTTCCTGCGCATTGCGGATGATGCCTTTTTCAAAGCCGCCGGGTGTGTACATATTTAATGCCTTGCAGGGAATTTGGCTGGTTATCTTGAAATAATGTACAGTTTCTCTAGGTACCATTGCAAAGCTGCCGGCAGTCAATTTGTGAATCTTACCCTCTATCCAGATTGTCATTTCTCCATCAATGATATAGAACATTTCGTCCATATCACTGTGGTAATGAGGTGGCGGCCCACTATTGAAAGGCATCGTTTGTTCTATAACACTTAAGTTATTATCAGTTTGGGATGCGTGAGCCTTAATTACCCACAGGATGTCTAACATCCAATAGGCGGCGGGATTTTCATCATTAGTGATGAAAGGAAGTTGAGGATTATTCATGGTTTCTAGTTTTTTATGTTGTTAATGCATCATCGTGCACCGCTTCATAGTAACAGATTCAAATGATAAATTACAATTCATCTCTTCTCATTTGGTCGGGAAAAACCTGAAAACCTTACAAAAATAATCTTCCCGGAGGTTTTGATATACAAACAAGAGACGGCGGATACAAGGAGAGGGAGTTATATCTGCGCTTTTACTTACTGGTAATGAGTAATAATTTAAAGTTTTCTGGAAGTTTAAAGAATAAAAACAGCTGTAATTTTTATAAAATTATTCAGTGTTTACAGGGATTATAATGAAATGATGAAAAAAATATTGCAAAATATTTGTTTAAATGAAACTTTATTTGTTACATTTGTAAAAAGATTTACTAACGATGAAAGCTGACGCAAAATATACTACTGCCATTCATATCTGTCTTTACCTGCATTTCAGGGGAGAAGCGCTCTTGTCTTCAAAGGAGATAGGGGTGAGTGTTAATACTAATCCGGTTGTAATACGCCGCATAACGTCAGAATTGCGTGCTGCCGGCATATTGGGGAGCGTGGCAGGAAAACAGGGGGGATTTCATCTGACCAAAAACGTAGAGCAGATCTCGCTGTGGGAAATTTACCTTGCTGTAAGCGACCGTGAGCTTTTCAATAAGCCTAAGGTAAACCCGGAGTGCCCGGTAAGCAGGAATTTATCGAAATTGGTGAATGCACCATTCAGCGCCGCTGAACTTGCGATGCGTCCTGTCCTTGAGAAACAAACCATAGCAGATCTTTATACGAAACTTCAACATGTCCTTGATTCAGAAAATCAAATAGTCAGTGTAGCGTGTAAATAAAAACACCTGAAAGAGCAGCGATAGCTCAGCTCTTTAAATGTAACTTTAAAAGTTTTATATTATATATTTAATCATATTCCATATTAAAAAGTACATCTTTAAATGTAACAAATAAAGTTTTATTAATCATTAAATTTAAGTATTATGAAAAATTCATCATCCACTTACCAAGGTAATTCCTTTCAAACTGAGAGCATTTCCAAAACTATTTTTTCCAGGATTACTACAGATCAGCTTAACACTGTTGGTACAGTAGCTACCCGCTATTCGCTTGTTGTACTGTTATTGAGCTTTGGGTTATTTAAATTTTATGCCTTTGAAGCTGAGGCAATTCAGCCCCTTGTAGCAAACAGTCCGCTTATGTCATGGCTGTATATATTATTGAGTGTGGGACAGGTGTCTGCTCTGATTGGTACTGTCGAAATTGTCCTTGGCATTCTGATAGCCATAAAGCCATGGCAGCCTAAACTCTCTGCTTATGGCAGCCTCGGAGCTGTGCTTATGTTTATCACGAGTCTTACTTTTATGATTTCAACACCGGGAATGTGGATAACCCAAGAGGGCCTTCCGGTACCGAGTGACGGAGGTTTTATACTCAAGGATATTGTACTTCTTGGCAGTGCCATCTGGACTGCAGCTGACGCGCTTATTACCTACAATAAGAAAAAGTTACAGCATTAAAGAATTTCCTCGCTGCGGTGAAGGTTCCCTAATAAGCCAATCATAAATGTATTGGGAGGTATTTCAGTGAGAATATGCTCCAGATATTGAATCATATAATTTCCCGCGCAAGAGCAGATCATACATCAGATATTTTTTTTTGTAAGGTTCTCAGATTTTCCCCGACTAAGCGGTAAAAGAACAAACAATTTATAATTGAGCAGAACCTTAACCGTAACGAAATATTTATGCCATGCATGGGAGCGACAGAAGATTTGACATAGAAGAGAAAAAGAAACTGGACCCCAGTAATTGGGTGGAAAAGTATGCCGATTATCTCTACAGCTATGCAGCAGTCAAGTTATATGACGACGAACTTGCAAGAGACCTTGTTCAGGAGACCTTCCTTGCAGCCCTTGAGGCTCAAAAGGGTTTTAATGGGCTGAGTTCTGAAAAGACCTGGCTTACTGCAATCCTTAAGTATAAGATTGCGGATATATACAGGAGCCGGTCGTCGGGATTACGCAACAATGCACAGCGGGCTGCGCCAGAGCAGGAAGAGGATTTTTTTGATCATGATAACGGACACTGGAATAGTGGCCACGATCCTGTTGACTTCTTTTGCGAGCAGCCTGATATTTTGCAGGACAATGAATTTCAGGCAATACTTCAGGCATGCATGAAGAAGCTTCCAGCGCTTTGGCTGTCGGTATTTACGATGAAGCATGTCGATGAAGAACCCAGCGAATCAATTTGTAAAGCCATGGGGTTATCCTCATCTAATTTCTGGGTTATTATTCACAGGGCAAAGGTCAACCTAAGGTCGTGCCTTCAAAAAAATTGGATATAATCAAATGGAGATGGAGATATTAAGTGAGAGGGAATTAGAGAAAATAGCCTACAATTGCAAAAAAGCGACGATGCTTATCGAAAAGCAGCAAATAGAACGCATTTCGGCTATGGAGAAGTTTGAACTTGAGTTGCATCTAAAGGGCTGCCTTGCCTGCATCATATATATGAAGCAAAGCATCCTGATTAATGAATTGGTGCGGAATTTTTTTAGGAAACATCATCCGGATATAAAGCTGGATGAGGGTTTTAAGAAACTGCTCAAAATCCGCATCGAGGAGCATCTCAGGCAAAGCTGAGATTTCCAAATTAAATTAACGTGGGTAGTGCCAAAAGTATAACTGCAATTATTAATATAAAATGTGAACTTATGAAAATCAATCCAAACCAATCCGTTTCGATGCTTTTAATGTTTAGCATGCTAACGGCCGTACTGTATTCTTGTCAGGATACAAAAAACAAGAATGAGCAAAGTGAACAAGTTGAAAAGGAAACAGTGTACGCCGAATTTGATGCTGACAATAATCTGATCCGTCCCGTAAATTATAGACTATGGGTTTTCGCAGGAACAGCCACTACCCCAAAATCACATGACCCTAAAGCCATATTTCCTGATTTCCAAAACGTTTACATAGATCCGGCGGGCTATGCATATTGGAAAAAACACGGAACTTGGAAAGAAGGAACTATTCTTGTAAAAGAACTATTGCATGTTGGTGATACAACTTCATCCGTAGGAAATGGCTTTTTTCAGGGCGCGCATTTTGAACTCGCAGCTGCCGTAAAAGATAGCAAACGATTTCCAGACATGCACGATGGATGGAACTACTTCGGCTATGCGGATTTCAAGAAAAATAAGTTAAATGAAAAATCTGCTCCATTAGGCCAGCAGTGTGCGTCATGCCATGTTCAGAATGCCATTGACGGCGACGTATTCTACCAATATTATCCTGTTATCCTTGCCGCAAAAGGATATGGCGATGGGAATCCTGAGAATGAGAATACCCGTGAAGGCTTAGTACCGGATTATAAATACAAAAGCCCGGTGATAAGTCCAAAACCGATCAGTAAATAACTGATTTTGGTTTGCCAATAAAACTATATCCAAAAACATTGCACAACATACTATGACAGTCTACGACTCACTTTATTTGGATATTCTAAAAATAGGCAGGGCTAATGTTGAAAGTGGCCTATCATTTGTAACGCTTCGGGAGAAACTGGAGCAAAAGGGCTATGATTTTGACAATTATTATATTGAGGTAGCTGTCAAAACCTGGTTCTACGATACTTTTCATCATGCCCTCAGCGATCATGGACCTATAGAATACCATGAGCTGGACAGCCATCTGGAATGCAATTTCGTAATGAAGGGGGACGCCTGCCTAAAACTGGTCTCTTATAACAATTCATCGCTTAATAACAGGCTCACCCTATACTCAGTCATACTAGCCGGGATAGCACTTATAGCATCAATAATAGCCATTATTGTAAGCCTTTACTATTACTAAGGGCATGCCGTAACAGTTTACAGCAATAGTTGCAAGCGTCCGGTACAAAAGAAAACCTATGGAAAATATAACTAAACTGGGGTTTGGAGGCGGCTGCCACTGGTGTACCGAAGCTATTTTTCAGGCCCTGCACGGCGTAATTAATGTGGAACAGGGATGGATAGCTTCGATTTCACCCTACGATGATTTTTCTGAAGGTGTTATTGTAAGTTTTGACAACAATATTATTCCTTATGATGTTCTCATCGAGATACACCTGCTGACTCATAGCAGCAGCAATGAGCATAAAATGAGGACCAAGTACCGATCGGCACTATATTATTTTGATGATAAGGACAGCGCAGGCCTTGCTGATAGCGTGGCACGACTCTCCAGTGAAAACAAAACCCATTATATCACTCAAATATTGCCTTTTCAGGAATTTAGGCTGAATGCAGAAAGTCAGCTGAACTATTACAGTAAAAACAAAAGCGGACCTTTCTGTCAACTTTATATCAATCCAAAAATCAGCTTATTAAGGAGCAGGTTTGCTGTGAGGGTCAGAGAAGATTTTTAATTACACCCAAAAGGATTTTAACCTTACATCTTAAAGCAAAAAACAATGAAAAGAATTGATATGACCTATGAATTCGACGGTCTACTCGTGCGATATGGGAGCCATTCCATACCGCTTTTCCTTGTCCGCAATAAGGAAATTATCGACCAGCTAACTGGCATGCAGAGTATGACCCAGCTAGAAGATCGAACAAATACATTTCTGCATTATGAAAGAGGAAAAGGTTAATGCGGCATCCTATGATGCACAGCCGACACGCTACATCCTGGTTGACGGTCACAGCGCAGGCGCACCGAGCTGCCCCTTTGGGAATATAAAGCAACTGGTTGGATATGACACTAAAGATAAGGTATATGTAAGATTTACTAAGTCAGTATACCAAAGACTAAGGAATCAAATACTGGTTGCACCAGTTTTAAATACAGATGTTACAATTGAAAATAACCTTTAAATTAATATGTTATGATTGACTGGAATGACGTTATCAGGTTTGCTTCGGGCGAAAATCCAAAACCACTTACAAGGGTAGAGATGACCGATGAGAAGTGGAAGGAATTATTGACGCCCGATTCTTATTTTGTAACCAGGCAGAAAGGAACAGAGAGGGCTCACAGCTCGGAGATGTGCAGCCTATTTGAACCTGGAAGGTATAAGTGCATTTGCTGCGGTACACCTTTATTTGACGCATCAGAAAAGTTTGCAAGCAAGTCGGGATGGCCTTCTTTTACCCAGCCTATAGCAATAGAGAATATATCCCATAAAAAGGATAAGGGCTATGGAATGGAAAGGATAGAGGTTTTGTGCAATGTATGTGACGCACATCTTGGGCACGTCTTTCCTGACGGACCCGCACCAAGTGGTCTACGATACTGCATAAATGCAGTTGCCATGGAACAAATCAACGAATGATTCACTATTTTTAAAAACGCATTTAAAATCTAATACTATGGAAAATATACGAAAAGCATATGTGGCAGGTGGCTGTTTCTGGGGCATGGAAGACCTCTTCAGAGTACGCCCTGGAGTTATAGATACGGAAGTGGGCTATCTGGGAGGGCAAAATGATGACCCAACCTACAAGAATCACCCTGGCCATGCTGAAGGTATCGAGATTACTTATGACGAAGATATTACTTCTTACAAGGAACTGCTGGATTATTTTTTCACCCTACATGACCCAACGACTGTTGACAGGCAGGGCAATGACAGAGGTGCAAGTTATCGCTCGACATTATTTATACAAAATGAACATGAGGCAGAAGTTGCCATGGAGGTTATCGGTATAGTTGATGATTCGAAACGCTGGCCTTCGAAGGTAGTTACTACCCTTGAGCCATTTACAAAGTTCTGGCCGGCAGAAGAGTACCATCAGGACTACCTGATTAAGAATCCCGGAGGTTATAGCTGCCATTTTGAACGCTTCGGAAGTTACCTATAAGTTGACAAATTTTTTAACAAAATCAATATCCAATAATTAATTTATAAATATATGTTTGCAATAGCCTTTTCCCTTATCGCAAGCCTGAGTTATGGCAGCGGCGACTTTATGGCAGGTCGTATTGCCAATAAGCTTCCTTCTGCTCTGATTGTGCTTATTACCCAGGGGATGCAGGCAATCCTTGTTCTTGGGTTGGCACTTTTGAGCGATCAGCCTTTTGTTATGACGGCCCTTGTCTGGGGAATAGTAGGTGGCATTGCAAACGGAACAGCTTACATGTTGTACTACAAGGCGCTTACTCTCGGGCATGCAGGAGTAGTGGCGCCATTAGTAGCATCCAGCTCTATAATTCCTGTAATCATTTCACTGCTTTCAGGATCAATTCCCAACGCCTATGTGTTTGCTGGTCTTACTGTAGTACTAATTGGTGTTGTTGGAATGACCTACAACAATGAAAGGGAGGTTGATGCCTCAATTCCCATGTGTCGCGGCGTTGTAATGTTGATTTTATGGAATCGACCCCGGATTGTTATCCGCCCTGCCCAGTGTATAATGCTGGCTTTAGGTTCTGCCATTACATTCGGACTGGCGTTCACCATTGCCAGTCATGGTGTAGAGATCTCGGGCAGCAGTGTCAACTGGATGGTCTGGGGTTTCCAGCTCGGGACTTTGCCAATAAGTATTACCTCTTTGCTAATCGGAAAATTTCCATGGAGAAAGTCCCTGAACAGCGCTGACACATTAAAGGCTTTGTCTTTTGTCATGCTGCTGAACATGGGCGGCGACTTTCTTGTTGCATACGCATTCCGAAGTGGTGTTTTAGGAATAGTAAGTGTCCTGGCCACCTTGGGACCGGTAGTTACGATACTCCTCTCTAATATGCTGCTCAAGCAGCGTCTTTCTTTGCGCCAAAAGGTAAGTGCAGCTGTCATCATGTGTGGAACACTCGTAATTGCCTATTGCAGATAGGATGTGTAAACAAAATAATTAATTATGTTAGAAGCTAAAGCATCCCTGCTTGTAATTGCAGATATCAGCGGATTTACCCGATTTGTCAACGAGACTGAGATCACCCATAGCCAGCATATCGTTGCTGAACTGCTGGAGGCTGTGATTGCTGCTGATTTTTTGGGTTTGACCGTAGCAGAGATAGAAGGCGATGCTGTGCTCTTCTACCGATATCAGCGCATGGCCTCGCGTGCTGAAGTGTTGCAGCTTTCAGAGCGTTTTTTTCTGGCTTTTCATAATCACCTGTCACGATACCGGGAGTCAAGAATATGCCACTGCGGGGCATGTGCCACTGCTGAAGATCTTACCATTAAAATCATTGCTCATGCCGGTCCGATAGAACTGTTGAAAGTACGAGGGTTCCGCAAGCCATTCGGTATTGAACTCATACGCCTGCACAGGCTGCTGAAAAATTCTATTCCTCACCAGGAGTACCTGATGCTGACATCACAGTTCAATACCTACACTGAATCCAAATCGCTTACCGATCCCACGTGGCTGGATACCTTCCAGGATCAGTCGTACTATGAAGATCTGGGAAACCTAAACTACACGTTCCATCCGCTGTCGTCGCTGCGTTCAAAATTGCAGCCCCCTAGACAGTTTAATAAACCATTTATAATGCCTAATCCTGTTGTGCGGGAGAAATTGCTGAACCATGCTGCAGAAAAGCTTCATAAACTTCTTATCAATATTTCACTGCTTCCCGATTGGGACAGAGAAGTGAAGGAGGTATTTTCCATAACACAACAGCTCAATCGGGTTGGCACAAGGCATGTATGCGTTCTTGATTCCCACAATCTTAAAATTGAAACAGTGTCTAATCCCTGGCCGGATAAGATAGTCTATGCCCAGCAAATACTCAATGCGAATATTGTAAGGAAAATGCTTTATTACATTATTCTCGAACCTAGAGGCAATGATACCTATACTCGCGTAGAAGTACATTATTCACACTTTCCAGTTATTGGCAGGTGGATTAATAAGTGGGTACGTAAAAAAGCAGACGTACATGCTGAAAATATACTTTACTCGCTTAAGATGTATAACTTTTAATTACATTATGGAAATGCATTCGTTACCAGATTTCGACTACAACAAGACCGTTTTTGGCTACAGTTACTGCCAGATATAAGATGATCTTTACAATCTTAAATCACCATATTATGAAAAATGTTTTAGTAATCGGCGCATCAGGATTTGTAGGGAGTTATTTAACAAAACAATTGCTGGCAGACGGCTTTAAAGTGCGTTGTCTGGCGCGAAGTCCTGATAAAATTAAATATCTTGCTGATCAGGGCTGCGAAATAGTTAAAGGGGATATGTCAGATTTTACGTCTGTTAAAAACGCTCTTGTATCAATTGATGCTGTTTATATCTGTATTCATACCCTTGCACCACAGCATGAAAATACTTCGGGAAAGGAATTCATGGACATAGAGTTAAATGGCTTGCAAAATATAGTAAATGCTTGTAAAGCCAATGGAGTAAATCGTATTGTTTATTTGACATCATTAGGAATTTCAGAAGCTAACAGGGACGCATGGACATCAGGACGATGGAAAACCCAGCAGTATTTACTGAATAGCGGCCTCAATGTAACAGTCATACAACCAGGGATGATTGTCGGCATTGGAGGACAAGGATTTAATATGGTATTGGCAAACGCAAAAAAAAGCATATCTTTTGTTCTTGGAAACGGGAGAAACAAATTTCGATGTATCGCTATTGATGATCTTACCTACTACCTTGCTGGAGTACAGGATAAACCAGAGGCTTACGGAAAATGTTACGAGGTAGGCAGTGATGATGTGCTTACTGCTGATCAGCTAATTGATTTGGCTGCCGATGTGCTTGGCCGCAGACATCCTTCAAAAATTCATATTCCATTTGCGTTGCTGCGTTTTTTTTCACCGCTCATACAAGTAATTTCCAACTCGCCAAAGGGAGCAATTAAAGGAGTACTTGATGGACTAGGGGCCGATATGGTAGGAAACCCTTCAGACATACGCCAATTATTGACCCGTCCCGCACTTTCTTATAAACAAAGTGTAGAACGCGCGCTCAAAATATATTTTAAAAACTAAGTTATTTATCCAATGGAAAGAAGAGAGCCTTATCAAATTAAATCGATTAGTGAGTTTCACAAGCTGCTGCACCTGGATAAACCTGAGCATCCAATGATCAGTGTAATTGAGATCAAGCCTTTTAAAGAAATTCCGGTAAATCTGCCCGAATCAATTGTTTACGGATTTTATAGTATATCTCTAAAGAAAAATTTTAAGGGACCTGTAAAATTTAAATACGGCCAGCAGGAATATGATTTTGATAATGGTGTCTTAAGTTTTATGGCTCCCGGCCAGATATCCAGTTTAAATCCTGAAAAATACAGCAGTGCTGAACAATCGGGCTGGATGCTGCTTATTGATCCTGATCTGCTTTGGAATACTTCGCTGACCCAAAAAATAAGAAAATTTGATTTCTTTGGATATTCTGTCAACGAAGCGTTGTTTCTTTCAGACAAAGAAGAATTGATACTGACTCAAATTATTCAAAATATTGAACGAGAATATTATAATAATATGGATAAGTTCAGCCATGATATTATAATAACGCAGATTGAATCACTTTTAAGTTATTCAGAAAGGTTTTATCAGCGTCAATTTATGACTCGCAGAATAACTAACCACCAGATTTTAGACCGTCTTAATGAATTGCTTACAGGCTATTTTGATGGATTGGATAATAGTCAAAAAGGACTACCTTCAGTAAGTTATCTTGCTGAGCAGCTTCATGTCTCTTCCGATTACTTAAGCGGAATGCTAAAATCTACAACGGGATTAACTACACAGCAGCATATACATGAAAAGCTAATTGAAAAAGCCAAGGAAATGCTGTCGATTACAAACTGCTCGGTTAGTGAAATAGCCTTCCAATTAGGTTTCGAGCACTCTCAATCTTTTAGTAAATTATTTAAAAGCAAGACTAATCAGTCACCCATAGCATTCCGTCAATCTTTCAATTAAGGTTATAAACTGATTAATATAATATCATGAAAAAAGAAGATACACAAACCCCTTACGAAATCACTTTTATAACATCCAATGCTTGTTCCAAGTTTGAGCAGCGGCATAATTTTATTGAACTGATCTTTATCCGTTCAGGAACAGGTAAGCATTATCTAAATCATTCAGAATGCGATTATTATCCTGGCCATCTTTTTTTGATCACACCTGAGGATACACATCATTTTGAAGTGGAAAACCAGACTGATTTTTTTTTCCTAAGATTTAACAATATTCAAATCGAGAAAAATAATTTCAGCAGACAAAATTTACAAGGATTGGAATATATTCTAAAAAATGCCAGCCATATTAATGAGTGTATTCTAAAGAACGTTTTTGACAAGGGTTTTGTACCTTGGGTAATTGAGGCAATTTACAAGGAACAAACGGTAAAGGATTTATATACAGAGGACATGGTACATGAGATGGTAAACACCATGCTCATTATTGCTGCAAGAAATATTGCAAAGTTATAACCAAATTATATTTTTATAATATCGGAAACAAAGCAATTAATATGCTGCAGTAGATAATGAAACTGCATTACTATGGCGTTTGACAACCGTATTGACTGCAGCTTTTTGGCTCTGTAACCGCACATAAAAAAGCAGTAGTCCACAAGGTAATTAAAATTAAGTATTTTAGATATAAAGCAGATTATGCAGGGAGGTTAATATATACAGGGAAATGTAGAATGGCCTTTAGAAATTAAGAAAGGAATACGCGCTCATCCTTTTGTCATTCCTGAAATGATACGTTTTCTATGACTCATTCCCCAATCTGCTATTGTATTGGTAAGTTCTTTAAGAGAATTGCCGTATTCTGTAATGCGATATTCTACGGCGATAGGCGCAGTGTTTAACACTATGCGTTCAATGAGTTCATTTATTTCCAAATCCTTCAATTCACGGCTGAGCACTTTGCCGGAAATGCCATTTACTTCTTTCAGTAATTCGGAATAGCGCATCGGTTTATAACACAAACATGCAACGATAGACATTTTCCATTTTCCATTTAAAATATCCATCGTATCGCTTATTGCTAGTATTTTATGGCTGCAATCTTTAACCGGGTTGTATTTTAATTCCATAATAATAGAGTGGTTACCTATTTGTTACTATAACTTTTTGTCACTTAGTGACAAATATACACATAACAATTATAGCTTTGCAATTAAATTATATAAATATGAAACTAATCAAAGATTTACAATGGCGTTATGCTGTTAAGAAATACTCAGATGAATTGGTCAATGAAGATAAGATTGACCAAATTATCGAAGCCATCAACCTTAGTGCTTCTTCCTGCGGGATACAGCCTTATCGCCTAATTGTGATAACGAATCCTGAAATACGACAAAAATTAGGTGAAGGATCCTTCAATACACAAATTCAGGATTCTTCTCATTTGCTTGTTTTTGCCGCCTTTAACAAGATAACTAAGGAATACATTGCAGATTACGTGGCAATGATGGAAGAACAACGCGATTTAGAAAGTGGAGCTCTAAATCCTTTAAAGGATGCCGTGACTTCGTTTTTTTCCACTCAAACCCCAGAGCAACACGCGATTTGGTCGGCCAAACAAGCCTATATTGGCCTTGGAACTGCCTTAATTGCAGCTGCTGAACTTAAAGTCGATGCTACTCCTATGGAAGGTTTTGATCCGGAATTATTTAATAATGTATTGGGTTTGTCAGAAAAAAATCTTCACGCTTCGGTAATTATTTCTTTGGGCTATCGCGATGCCGCAAATGATTATCTGGCTTCAATGCCAAAAGTTCGCCTGCCAATTGAGCAATTTTCTACAAAAATAAAATAATTTGCCCTCGAGATTATTTAATCGGCGAGCGCATGTTTCAAGTCGATACGCCGCTCGCCGTCTATTATATTATGTCATCTTTAGATAAAAGCTTATTAACTTTTCAGTTTAACGCCGGGTAACTTCATTTTGATAGAACATCTTTACTTTTTTTTTGACTTTTTTAGATTGTTGGTCCTACTTGATCTAAATGTTAGAATAATAAGTGTTTCTATTCAAGGTAAAAGACCTTTTCTACACTATCTTTTACCTTGAATTTTTAATAGGTTGTAAAACCCAGTGATATTGATTGGAAAGATTTTTCGAATCTAAGACGTCTGTTTTGCGATAGAGCTCCTTGCCTCCTGTCTTGACATCAGAAGGGTGATTACCAAAACATGCCAACCTAAATTTAAAAAACAGCGAACTGCACAAAATCGACAACAACCTGCTTCGTAAACTAAAGTAACTTCGTGATCAGGAAATGTTTGCTCCATATATTGAAATAAATCCTTGGCAACAACAGGCATCGAGTACGTCCTGAGAAAAAACAAATCAGTTTGAATGGAAATGGTCCAGCTTTTTTTTTTGTGAATCTCTAAACCAATGAATATCTTTGGTTGTATTAAGGCATATTGTAATCGTATAATCTTCGTTTTTAGTAACTCTATGTTATGCTTTTACATAGATACTACAACATATTTGGTCAATAGAGATCATTGTGCCGGAGAACTATAAAAAGCGTAACAAATAAACCTCACCAACTTTTTTATTAGATAACAATGTTCGAAATATTACGAAAACAATTTGAAACCATAGTTAATCTTAATGATGATGAATTTGAAATAATTAAATCACATTTTACTGAAAAATCATTTGCTAAAAATGAATATGTATTTGTAGAAGAAGATTATGTTGAAAATTGTTATTTTGTGGTAAATGGAATTTTAAAATTGGTATTTGTAAATGATTTAGGCAAAGAATTTATTTTTTCTATTGTTAATGAGAATCGTTGGGAAAGTGATTTTACAGCTTATTTTACCAAATCAAAAGCAACAATGTATTTAAAGTGTGTCAAAAGCACACATCTTTTTTGCCTTTCGCTGACAAACTATAATAAGTTATGTAGCGAATTCCCTAAAATGCAAAGTTTTTTCCACCAAAAATCGACGTTAGGATTTATAACAACCCAACAACGCTTATTGTCCTTTCTCACAACAAACATTCAACAGCGATATGAAATGATGTTGAAAAATCAACCAGACTTACATAATAAAATTTCTAAAACATTACTTGCATCTTATCTTGGAGTATCACGAGAAACATTAAGCAGGTTAAATTCAAAAAAAAGTGATGTAAATCACAAAACATAGTTTGATTACATTTTAGTTTTGCTAAATAACCTTAAAAAAAATAAAATGGAAAATCAAATTCACAACTTAATTAAAAAAGCATATTTAGCTTTTAATTCAAGAGACATTTCAACTGCATTATCAACATTTCACGAAAATGTAGAGTGGCCAAAAGCATTTGAAGGAGGTTACGTAAATGGTCATAAAGAAATAAGAGAATATTGGACGAGACAATGGACTGAAATTGATGCAATTGTTGAGCCAATTAGTATTATTGAAATATCTAAACAAAAATATGAAGTTAAACTTCATCAATTAGTGAAAGATTTACAAGGAGAAATTTTATTTGACGGAATAATTAAACATATTTTTACAGTTAAAGATAATTTACTTTCAAGAATGGACATTGAACTTGATTAAACAATAATTAGGTTTAAACTAATCTAAAAAGATAATCAACGACCCCTAACAGCAGCTAATTGAAATTGCTGCTTATGTGGTCGTTGAAACTTACTTTTTTCATAACTTCTTTTCCGGTCACCGAAAGTTCTCGGCTCCAAAATTCCGCAACTTCGTTTAGCTACGAACATTTATCTATAATTTATTGCAGAATCAAGAATCTAGTAATGTTTCGAACTTAAGGTTCCAAGTGATTGTATAACAGTATTTTAAATTTGTTCGCAAAATTGATGCACCGATTCTGCACCCAGAATATAGTTGCTCCATTTTGAATATTTTATTATGGCAAATATCATTCTAAGACAGTTTCGAACTAAGGCTCGCCAGCAATTGATTTTACTGAGTTTTTAGTTTTGAAAAACACCATGTGCCACGATTTTGCCACAAAACGTTTAATAGAAATTCGTGACATTTTTTAATTATAAAATTATGTTTTATTTGAGACTAACGGGAGAATTTTTGAACCTTTTATTGATGAATATAGAAGGTAAGTGCCATTAAATAAATAATTTAGTTGTTTAGTTGATTTTTCTATCACCCCAATAATGTATAGATGGAGGAAGTACTTCATTATTTTTTCCTAATGTAAAAAACATACCATGCGGAATTCTTTTGTTTCTCTTCATATCATCACTTAATTCGAACAGTAATTCACTTGTCGTAGTTATAGTTTTATCAATTAGCCATAGAGCAGAATATTTAATTGTCATCTTTTCATCAGCAGTGACTTCAACTATTTCAGGAAAATTAGTTTTAAAAAGATCTGTAGACATAAATTTTGCTTTACACTTCGTATCTTTTATATTTATTGACAATGTAAATTCACCAATATCTGTACTAGTGTGAATTAGGTGGGATCTGTGTTGAATTAAGGGATAAACGAAGCATTTGTCAAATTGTTCCATCACTTCAACCATTTCTTTACTGCAGTAAGGATAATTTTTTTTAATATTGCTGTCATATTTAAATAAATTCCATTTTGGACTTTGCACAATTGTTTGTGAATGGCAATAATTTATTATTCTAAAGATATAGTCAAATATGGAACATAGATGGTAAATCATACTGTCAAATATCGAGTAAACTTCTAGAATAGCTCTACGCTCAAAAGCGATGAATTCTATATTATTTTCAAAAAAATCGCTAAGATTATTTTTATATCTTTCGTTTAACTCAAACTCAACTCGATCATGATATTCTAATAATAATTGAAAATGGAAACTTGCGCTTGTCAATTTGTACATTACATTATCTCTTAATTTAAAGATTTCATTATCCGTTATTAAATCATTAATATAATATTTATAGTCCATTGCAACCGCAATAAATCTATTGTTTAATAAATTGATTCGTTCTGAGAGTTTTCTAAATTCTACTAATGGATTTACAATGTCTTTTTCTTCCATTTTTTTATTTTAAAAAGTTTATCATTTCTTGGGTTTTACCAGAACTGATTAACTGAAGTTTTTCACATTCATTATAACATTCGATAAGTGACTTTTTCATTGATATTAAATTAGTTTTCCAACTTGGTTTCAAATGCTTTTGCCATAAACTGAGTGACAATTCATCAGTAAATAATTCGTCCTTATTAAGACTAAAATTTGCAATATCAATAAAACGTTTAGCATCTTCTTTTTCAAGTAGATTATCTGGATTTGACCATTTACAATTAGTGAATGCATCAGAATAAAAACATAATTGTTTTAGATTATCTAATGTTTGAGGATGATCTGAATTTTTATCAACGATTTTTTCTAAATCATGAATAGTTGTACCACCATTTAAAATTAATTCGGGTGCGATCCACATGTTGTTTTTATCAGTATGTTTTCTGTACGATTTCCAGAGATTATTTATTTCTTTTAAATCATCTTCCAACAATATAGATCGCAGTATTGAAGGTTTTCCTGACTCTTCTATGGATAAAATAGCTAATGCTGTAGCTCTTGCAAATCTATTATTGTCATATAGTAAAACAGCATCATCAAGTAATGATTTTGCATTCTTATTGGCTGTTTTTATTCCTTCAGATGCTTTCTTTAAGTCTAATTTCTGTTTGAATTGTTGCTTTCTCATTGTATATGTTATGTAGATTTTACTTTCTGTAAAATTATATGGATTTCTTGTTTAAAAATTCGTAATATTTTATTTACAACAATGTTGATGGAAAAAGACATTACATTAACTACTATTTTTAATCAGATTTCTTTGCAATAAACACTTTTAATTTCATTAAATAGCAGGAAACAAATACTTGTCAACGAACCCATTAAATTTTCCAAAATGTCATAGTAACTGTCGAAAGCATCATTTTTTGATTCAATCTCTAAAAGTCTAATTGCATCAATTGCGTCTTTGGATTGAAAAAATGAAGATATAAAATCAATTTTTTCGCTATCAGGCTTTCCATTATTCCAAAGACCTGATTTCTTCAAAATCTTTTCGATAAATAACGGTTTTTCAATAGTTTTCCCACCACAATGGACGATTAAATGTCGAAAATGCTCTATTAAAATTATTTCAAAGTTTAAATTTTTGTTGAGCTTGTTATTAATTTCGAGATTTTTATATTGAGGAAAGATTGTTCTAAATCTATTCAGTATACTGTCGGGAATGTCTTTTTTTATTTTTGCCTGTGCTAAAAAGTACGTGTAATCTTTGTTGCTAAGTTCGGACAAAACTATATTGCCATAATCTTTAAGGGGCCAACTATTAATGTCTTTGTAGCCTATATAGGCATAAAGTTTTATAATAAATTCTCTAAAAATTTCGAAAGATTCTGATAGTATCCACTGATATTGTTTATTTTTCTGAAGGATTATTTGTTTAATATTTTCATCAATTGTGCTTTTAATATAATTATATCTAATAATTTGGCCACTTTTTGGATCTTCAATAAAAAAGAAATCTGTAGAATGAGAAAAATTATTGTTTCCAATTACTTTTAATGTTTTTTCTTTTTTTTGATTTAATCTGTTTATTTCATTCACAGCAATCTCCTTCATTGACCTTTTGGCTATTGTAAGCTGTTCCAATTTACAAATATATTCGTCAAATATTTCTTCTAGCTCCATACTTTTAAAATTTTTTCTTTACTTCTCAAAACCTACTCTAAAATTTTATTTAATACTTTAAAATTAGATATTATTTTAAAAGCGAAACTATAAACTTAGTGCGCAGTCTTTTTGCGTAGCTAGTAAGCTGAGATAAAATTTTTAATGTCTCGAATCCCAGGTAATCTTATTTTGGTATGTTAGCAAAAAAACATGTAATTAAACAATGTTTTTCATAGCTCAAACTGTGGAAGATGTAGATAAGAAAAAAATAGGGTTAATTTGATTTAATTTGATATTTTTGCTTTGAAGAACTATCATAGCATTTATTACATTTATAAGCTGTTTATGGCAATCTGACAAAAAAAGAAAGCGCACGATGCCTTATTCCCTTAAGCTTAGAGCTTTAAATGTCAACTGCCTTTAATTTGTAATAATTGTAAGAGTGACAAAATATTCCAAACAGCATAATTTCAGACTAAAATTTCAACGAAATGGCAACTAATCCGATCTACATAAAATCTTTAAACCTAAAAAATGTCAGAAGATTTGAAGAGGTAAATATAAATTTTCTAAAAGAAGACGGCGTGCTTCCGCAATGGACACTGATTCTGGGAGACAACGGAATCGGAAAAACGACTTTACTGCAGAGTATCGGATGGATGAAGCCACTTGTTCATAATGCCAGAGATTCTGAAGGCGAAACACTTAAAAAAGAAAATATTGAGCCCTCGATAAACAATGAAACCAATGAAACCTTGGAAGAATTGGTAAATAACAACAATTTTTCATCGGCGAGAATTCATGCGACTTTCATAGCAAACTCAAAGATTAATGAGAAGGCTGATCTGCCGAATGAAAAAATATGCACCTCCGAAATAGAAATTGAACTTGATGGTGGCAAGAAGCTTAAGGACGTTAAATTATTATTTGACACAAATGCAGAGGAAATTTTTTTCGAGGATGAAGTTTTGATTCTCCCTTACAGTGCGTCCAGACGTCTGGGCAAAAGCAATATCTACGAACCTGATCTGGCAGACCCATTTCTGCTGTTCAGTTTTGATGATACCAAACTTTTTGACATTGAAGAGATTCTCCATACAGTCAATTACGCTTCACTGGGCAGTGACAAGAAAGAAAGCGCCAAGCATAAAAAGTATAGAAGCACTGTCTTGGACATGCTCAAATCAATGCTGCCCTCACACGATGAAGTGAAAAATATAGAAATTTCCGTGCCTAAGATCGTAAACAACGTTCTAAGGGCTGGCACTATAGAAGTTGTGTACAAAAACAGAAAAAGAGTTGCGTATTCCAATCTAAGTCTTGGGTATAGAAGCGTGCTTGCACTCAGTGTCGATATTTCATGGAGGATGTTCAACAGCTATCCAAATTCAGAGAATCCTCTGGCAGAGCCTGCCATTGTCCTGCTGGATGAAATCGATCTTCATCTGCATCCGCTATGGCAGAGAGAAGTAATTGAAAAACTGTCCCTGAATTTTCCCAACGTACAGTTTGTAGCCACTGCGCACAGCCCGCTTATCGTGCAATCGGCAATTAATGCCAATTATGAAATTGTAAAAGATGCAGATGGCAAGGTCATAGTGATCAGCGATACTGAAAATATAGAGGGATGGCGTATAGACCAGATTCTCACCAGCGATTTTTTTGGACTATCGACATCACGAGGACCGGAGATTGAAAAAAAGATAGCACAAAGAAGGGAGCTTTTAAAAAAAGGAAATCTGAACGAGACGGACAGTAAGACCCTTCGGGAATTAAATGAAAAGATATATGATCTGCCTGTTGGAGATAATAAAGACGAAATTGATGCAATGTCGGTGCTTCGAAATTTTGCAAAGGAGTTAAATCAGATTAAAACGGGTAAAAATGATAAGAATAAATAAAACTGCATCAGCTCCGCAAAAACTAACCGATGAAGGTTCAAATCTGAAAGATGCTTTACAAAGAGATTATGCAGCTGATCCGCTGCTTTATACCTCAAGGGCTGGAGTAGGCAACAATTCCTTGACAAAAATGCCTTTTGATACATCTGTTTACGGCGATCAAACCGTAAAGGATCTTCTCATTTCAGATCAGAACGAGAAGTGCTGTTTCTGCGAGGCGAAATTTTTGGACAACAGTTATGGGGATGTGGAGCATTTCAGGCCAAAGGGGGCCTATAAAAAAGCAGGAGCAAACAAATTGACTTATCCAGGCTATTACTGGCTGGCTTATGAATGGAGCAATCTTATGTTTTCATGCGAAAAATGCAACCGGTCATTCAAAAAGAATGTTTTTCCGCTAAGCAATGAAAACACCCGAAAGCCCTTCCATAACCATCCGAATGCCCTTGAAGATGAAGAAAATCTGCTGATAGATCCCTCTGCCGAAGATCCACGTGACCACATCGTTTTTAATGAAGAGGTGCCTATAGCGGTAAACGGCAGCAATAAAGGAACTAAAAGCATTGAGGCGTACGGTCTTGAAAGGATGAACAACACGCGAATTGAATATTTAGTAATGCTGGACCTGGCACTTACTTGCAGTCAGATAGATATTCATGATGATGAAGAATTGCAGGCCGCCATGCGTGCTTTTAAATGCTCGCGAAACGAAGTGATAGCTAAAATTAACGACTCATTGAGACTTGCCAATACCGCAGCTAAGGACTCCGCTAAATTTGCCTCTTGCGTGCGAAGCAAGTTTCCACACCTTCCTACGGTTTAAATATATTTGTTAAGCAGGGAGGCTGCAAGAGATTTTCCGGAAGTGGTCAGGCCTGGATTTTGGGGAAAATCTGTCAAGAGATTAAGTTCATCTTTAATTGAGCATATGCGCATATCGATGAATGAAACTGCTTCACAGGTGAAAGCTTTCAGCCGCATTAAGGTTTCGTACATATCAAGGACGGCGCAGAAAACAAATAATCCGTGAAGAACGCCTTTTACTGGCCTGTTTTCATCCCTCCAAGGAGAATAGAAAGTTTCTGCAGTATCCAGAATTGCGAGCTCTTCATGTTTTTCAATCAGAGTCAGTTTTAGATGCATGGCCTCATGAACAATAGATTCGGCAACCCGAAGGCTTGAGATTTCAGAGGAGTCGGGACATATAGTGACAAATATCGAAAAAGCAATCTTGGGATCGCTGTGGCTGGTGTCTATTTCAGGATCATGTTGCTCAACGATCTGGATGTTTTTCACGATCTTCACTAAAAAAGACTGCAGATTTTCAATAGTACCCGCCAGCGCGAATGCTTTTGAAAGTTTTTCTTTTGCATCATTGCTGTTCAAAGATTCTTTTTGGATCATTTCGAGACCGCAGGAATCATAAAACGGATCCATCTGCTGCTGCGGCATTTCAAGCTGTGTTGATACCGAAGCGTCTGACTGAAAGATCAAAATCTTATCGCTGTCAGGTAGGCTTGCGTCCCAAAACAAAGCTCTTGCAGTCGAATAGTTCGAAGGCCAGATATTAAGCCTGCCGAATTCCGTCCACTGGTACTCTATAAGGTCTTCCGTGAGACTGTCTTCCCACAGCGGATAAGGAGATGCGATAAACGCATTTATTTTATGCTTAAGGGACATAGGTTTTAAACAGTTTTGAAAGTATAGACAAGAGTATATCTGGAATAATTGCGGACAGCAGAAACGGCGTGATATGACCGGGGCGATATTTCAAAACCAAAAGCGGTATTATTGAGAGGCATCACTAGCTTGGCAAGATCTTCCGGATCAGAAGAATTGAAGATCATCAAAAAGCCACCATTATCTTCATTCCAGCCTGGGTTTATCTGCAGCACCATTCTATGGGTTTCCTCCCCTCCAATAAAGTCATTGTGGACTCCTATCTTGTGTCCATTGATCAATTTGTGGGCTGTGATTCCCGATATTTCCAAATTATCCGCATCAAAGCATGCGGACATCTTTTCTTTGATAATATTTATCGTGCCGATAGAGGAAAGGGGCTTAAGGTTTTTGGGAAGTTCAACATCGAACAGGCTGAATTCAAACTGCGTGTAAAAATCCATTTCGGTAAGTCCCCACGAATCGGTTTTTTCAAACCAATCAAAAAGTTCTTTCTCCAAACCGCCCTTCAGTACATCTGTACAAGAAAAATGGGGGAAAGGGAGCATTTCAGATTCTATGCTGTTCAGGCTAATATGGGCTGGTTTCTGCATCTTTAAGCTGTTTTTCTATGATTTCCTGCATTGCGCTTATCAGATAAAGCTGATCGGCGCAATAGATTGAAGGGTTGTTAAAGCCGGTGTCTTCCTTCCAGCGGTGCAGCATCATTCCCCCGCCGCATATATTCAAAACTGGGCAATTTAGGCACTGCTCGCATGCGGGCTTCTGCATACTGCGATATTCACGGAAAATTTCGGAGGATAAGAACTCAATAAGATTTCCATCCTTAATGTTTACCGTGCTGGAAAATTTGTCGGCGCCGTTGTAAGAACTCTTCAGGGTGTCATTTTTCATTACCGTCCCATCGGTATCTATGATTATGATTCCGAAATCGGTAATTCCCATCCCTTCTTTAGATACGACCCCGCCCAATAAAGCTTTGAGCATATCATCCAGAATTCTTATGGGAAGGGGATCAGGATCTTTTAAATATGACTTAAGCAATTTCGCCATCCAAATGCCGTATTCTACAGAATCGGATGTGCCTTTTCCAGCAGGCAGCTTTGAGTGGTTTCCGTCCTTGTAAAGAAAATCGACACTGGCCGGCGCCAGTTTTCTAAAAAAGCTGTAAATCTCTTTAGGATCAGATTCTACGTCAATCACGGCCAATAATCCAGCATTCAAAAATGCTGCATCGCGATGATTCTGCAGTTTGCGTATACCCTGCATAACTTTATGGTATGTTCCTGTGTTGGCGTGCGTGACCCTGTACTTGTCGTTTATTTTTTCCGGACCATCCAGACTTACTGCAACGCTGGTTCTATATTGCGAACAGATATCCAGGAGTTTTTCGCTAATCAAAATTCCATTGGTCTGTATGCTTATCGGATATTCTTCCCCAAGCACAGAACGAAGTGAGCTCAGAAGAAATTCCAATCTTTTTTCGCCAAGCAGGAAAGGCTCGCCTCCATGCAGGACAATGCTGAAAATCTTATCCTGAATCTGGGTTATGCTTTTCAAAGAGGAAACAATCCCCAGGATTGTCTGGTCAGAAATAAGTTTTTCCAAACGCGACCAGTTGTCATCCCCCATATTATATACATAGCAGTAACTGCAATTTATATTGCATCTGCTTGCTACTTTAATCAGGATGGTATCAAGTTCAGGACTTTCTATATACTGGAAATCCAAAATACTATCTGCCGCGGTTATGGCGGTTATGGGTTCTGTTGTAGGCTGTTACGTTATTGTTTTTCTCGATTTTAACTTCCTCTATAAGCCTTCTTAAAACCGGATTTGGAATGTTTTCAATTTTGATATTAACGCTTGGTGTTTTTGCCTGGATATTCATATTCGGATGAATTTTATGGTTTTTGTATTTTAGAGAATAAAAATAGTATGCAAATGTATTGAAATGATATGAGTAAGTGATCTTTGTTTTGTATTTATTTTAATTTCCGCAATGATTTTTATCAAAAGCATTATATTTTTTAAAATAATACAAATAAAATAGAAAAGCTTTTTTTTTTGGGATATTTTGATTTAAATTACTGTTTATTAATGTTTTGACTTTAATAGGTAAGCTTTTCTATCTTTGTTAATAATATAAGCACTGCATTTGATTTTATGCAGTGCCACCGCTGCTGGGTGCAATGTAAGCATCAATTTTTTTTAGAGCTTGAATTTGCGGCAGCTGGGTTTTTATTTTTCGCTCTGCATGTTGAAAATTTTATGAAAAATATTACAGAAATAGTTTTATATTGGACTAAAATAATTTCACCTAAAACAAACTGCAAACCAAAATCCATATACAAAAAAAGAAATGATAAACCAGTTAAAATTTGATGAATTCCTAAGGTCTGTATCTATCAGTAAAGACAACACCTATTCGCTGTTTTTAGGTGCAGGCTGTTCTATCACTTCAGACATACAATCAGCTAACGACTGCATCTGGGAGTGGAAAAAAATTATATACAAGAGTAATAACCCTCACGTTCAGGACTGGATCGAGAACTACAAAAGCGCAAAGACGCAGGAGGTAATTCAGAAATGGCTGGACAATCAGGGAAATAATGTCGAGAAGGGTGATGTTGAGGAATATACTTTCTACGCAAAGAAATGTTTTCCTATTGAAGAAAACAGACGGCAGTACTTTCAAAAAATATGCTCCAATAAAAAACCGTCAATCGGATACAGGACCATTCCCCTGCTTGTGATGCAGGGTATGCTGGATTCGGTATGGACAACCAATTTTGATGATCTGATTAATGTGGCCTGCATCGGAGGAGGAGTGCAGGGAATCGATATCTCTTTGGATACTGTGGGCAGGATCAATAAAAGAAATCAATCCAGGAATGAACTTCCAATTATAAAGATTCATGGGGATTTCAAATATGGCGAATTGAAGAATACGTCCGATGAGCTTCAGGAGCAGGATGAGACCCTGCGAAACAAACTCCTTGAGTATCTATCGGACAAAAATCTGATTGTAATGGGCTACAGCGGAAGAGACCTATCGGTAATGCAGTCATTAAAAGATGCCTATTCAAAGCCGGGAGCAGGAATACTATTTTGGTGCGGCTACGGGAATAATCCGTCTGAAGAAGTTAAAGAGCTGCTGACATTCATAAAAGCCCAAGGCAGAAGCGCTTATTTTGTATCTACAGACGGATTCGACAATACCATGCTGAATCTTACAAAGCATGTGATTGAAGATGACAGCTCCTTAAAAGAACAATTTGCAGAACTAAAGAAAGGCATTGCAAAAGCGGATGAATTCACGCCTTTTTCACTTAATCCGGATAGAATAAATAAAGTATTGAAAAGCAACTTATTTCCTGTAGCTTTTCCAAAGGAAGTTTTTGTATTCAATGCGTCTTTAAGCGATAATCCTTGGGATTTATTGAAAGAAAGAACCTTAAGCGATTTTGACATTTCAGCAGTGCCATTTGGAAAAGACATTTGGGCTTTTGGAACGGCGGCTGACGTATATGAGAGATTTAAAGACGTAATCAAAGGGGAACTGCAAAGAAAACCCCTTACGGATGTGACGCTTCATAATCACAATATGAAGTTTCTGCTGCTTTCATCGCTTTGCAAACTGCTTGCCAAAACGCATAATCTAAAAACAGATTTCAGAAATAAAATATGGGATGAGGCGGCGATAAGGATATTCCAAGGCAAGAAAGTCTTTAATGCCATCAAACTGGATCTGGTAAAAATTCAGGGACAGTACTATTTATCGCTTAATCCGGATTTTCAGGCCCAGGATCCAAATGTTTCCCGAGAAGCCAACCAGCTTATCGGCATGGAGTTTTTTCATAAGATATGGAATGATAAGTTCAATGAGTATGTCAATATGTGGAGAGGCAAGCTGCTCAAGACGACGTCATACGAGCTTCCATTAGCTTCCGGCACAGGATTTCTGTTTAAAATTTCAAAAAATCCAGTTTTTACAACCATTTGCGATTTAAGCGTAAACTATCACAATGAGCACGATATTCCTGAAAACATGATAAAGCTCAAAGGCGTCCAGTTTAAGGAAACAAGCCTGCTGTTTTCTAGCAATCATGGCGATAAGGAAGTCAAGGACATTCATCCCATGAGGGGACTGGTGAATCACAGCCCTTTTGACAAAGGTCTCAGCACTTTCCAAAGTTCGACCATAAATCTCGGGGTGATATGTCCTCAGGCGGATTCAGATAATTTCTACAAATTTTTAAACAAGCAAAATCAGGAAATTAGAAACCCAAACGTAAAAGATCAATATGTAGTGGATTATAAAGGATTCCATTCCACTTATGGCATTAGCCTGAACATTCCGACCATGGAATCATCTAATTGGGAAATGGCCAATGAGCCTGTAAGCAGAAATCCAAAAGATATCATACATGAAATCAAGAATATCATATGCGATAGGATTAACAGATTGTGCTCTACAGGCGGACAGAAAACTGTAGTAATTTTCATTCCCAAACGATGGGATAATTTTCTGCATTACAGCGATGAATTCGAGACTTTTGACCTACATGATTATCTTAAGGCCTTTTGTACAGAAAAGAGAATCACATCGCAGATCATTAGAGAAAAGACCGTAATTGATACGGCTTTGGAATGCCAGATAAACTGGTGGCTTTCGCTATCGTATTTTGTAAAGTCGTTCAGAACACCTTGGGTGATCGAGAATACAGACAAGACCACTGCTTTTGCAGGAATCGGTTACAGCGTGGAGAGCAAGAAGGATGACAAAGGGCACATCATTCTGGGCTGCAGCCATATTTACAGTTCGAACGGGGAAGGACTAAAATATAAGCTTACAAAGGTGAACGATAAGATTGAATGGATTAAAAAGAAGCCCCATTTAAGCTATGATGACGCATACGAGTTTGGAAAAAACGTCATTAATCTATTTTATGAATCTATGAATGAAGTTCCGAAAAGGGTAGTGATCCATAAGAGGACGTTTTACACCGAAGATGAGAAACAGGGAATTTTAGACAGTCTCTATGATAATAAAAAGATTGAAAATGTAGATCTGATTGAAATCAATTTTGAGGAAAATATTCGTTATGTTTCAAGTAAAATAATTGACAGGGAAACAAAAATAGATGGTTTTTCGGTATCTAGGGGAACGTGCATCCTTTTAAATGATAGAGAGGCATTACTTTATGCGCATGGGGTGATCCCATCGGTAAAAAATCCAAATTACAATTTTTATCCAGGCGGGCGTTATATACCAAAACCTTTAAGGATAATCAAGCATTATGGAAAAGGAAGCCTAGAGCAGATCGCAAATGAAATATTAGGACTAACAAAAATGAATTGGAATTCTCTTAATATGTACTCTCAGATGCCTGCAACCATAGATTCTTCAAACAAAATCGCGAAAATTGGAAAATTAATAGCCAACAGGGATAAGGTTGAATACGATTATAGATTTTTTATTTAGTGCGGAATATCTACTATCTTATTTCATTATTTAATATGAGGATTTATGTTATTAAAATCCCATTTTATGCCTCGGCAGATTAATTTCATGCTCCTGCGGATAAGGCTGGCGGTGTGTGCTGCTGACATCCTGTTTGATATTGTGCTGTGTGGTATACCTTTTTTCCGAATCCGAATATCTGGGATCGGGAATAAAGGGCATTTTTGCCATTCTGGAAATGGTGATGGTCGGAAAATGATAGTCGATTTCGACGGTTCCCAAAAGCAGGTAGCAGCCGCCTCCCTGAAAAGGATTCTGGACGAGACTGTCAGGAAAATGCGCCGTATCGAAATAGGCTCCTTCATGATCGATCCATGTCCCGAAATACATATTGCCCCTTTTGGTCGGCACCTGTTTGGTTGAGATCAGGTAAGCCAGCATGCGGACCTGTTTTTTATGATATTTTAATAAATCCCTGACCATCACGTCCCCGCGGTGTTTTGTCTGCAGCAGATCAAAAACGTTGCAGGATACAGGGAAATTCAAAAGCTCTATCTCATCAAAGGCATCCTCAAATACCGAGCGCTCCAGAACAGGCAGCTTAAATTCTTTTGCGGGCTGTTCAATGAGCATAAGCCCGCGGTTTTCAGGCTTGAAATTATTCATCAAAAGGCTGACCTGCACCAGCAGCTGGTTTTTGGTTTTTCCCGTATAGCGGAAAGCGCCTATAAAAATAAGCACCTTTATATTCTCAATGCCCATGGGAACCCTGCTAATGAAATCCTCCAGTGATTTATAAACGCCGTTTCTTTCTCGTTCAAAAGAAATGAACTGCGAGAGTTTGGAATCCAGACCCTGCAGATGCATGAAACCCAGATAGATATCGCTGCCGTAAAGAGCCGTTTCATATCCGCTTTTGTTAACGCAGGGAGTATGGATAACGGCGCCGGCCATTCTGGCTTCATGCACATAGATTTCAGTTCTGTAAAACCCTCCCTGATTATTGATCACAGCAACCATAAATTCAACAGGGTAGTGCACCTTCAGGTAAAGGCTCTGGTAGCTTTCAACGGCATAGGATGCCGAGTGCGCTTTGCAGAAAGAATAGCCTGCAAAGGATTCTATCTGGCGGTAGATTTCCTGGCTCAGCTCTTCGGGATGCCCTTTTGCGGCGGCTGAAATAAAGTAATCATCCTTTACCTTCTGAAGTGCCGCTTTTGAGCGTCCTTTACCCGACATGGCACGTCTTAAGATATCTCCGTCGGCGGCTGAAAGCCCGCCGTAATGCAGGGCAATTTTGATCACGTCTTCCTGATACACCATAATGCCGTAGGTTTCTCCGAGCTCCTTTTCAAAAACCGGATGGAAGTATTCAAATTTTGACGGGTTGTTATGGCGGAAGATATATTCCTTCATCATTCCTGACTGAGCCACTCCGGGACGGATGATCGATGATGCCGCCACGAGGGTTTTGTAGTTGTCGCATTTCAGGCGGCGCAACAGTCCGCGCATGGCCGGGCTTTCAATGTAAAAACATCCTATTGTTCGTCCCTCGGCAAGATACACGTTTGCGGACTGTTCGTTTTTTGATAATGAGGTATCCCGAATATTGATTCGAAGGCCTCTGTTTTTCTCAATTAGTTTTACCGTATCATCAATATGACCGATGCCTCTCTGGCTGAGGATATCAAATTTTTCAAATCCGATATCTTCAGCTGTGTGCATGTCAAAGAGCACTATGGGAAATCCTTTTGGAGGCATTTCCAGCGGGGTGTAATTGGTCAGCGGTTCTTCCGAGATCAGGATCCCGCAGGAATGCATGCTGCGCATATTGGGATATTTCTCGAGCATCATGCCGTATTCCTGAACCAGCTTGACAATAGAATTGGGCTGATGGAATTTCATGGGATTTTTGGCCAGCAGGTCAAGCTCATCTTTGGGAAGTCCGAATACCTTGCCGACCTCTCGGAAAATGGAGCGGTATTTGAATTCCACATTGGTGCCGCAGAAAGCTACGTTCTCATAGCCGTAGCGGTCGAAGATGTATTTCAGGATCACATCCCTTTCCTTCCACGACCAATCGATATCGAAATCGGGAGGGCTCTTGCGGTTTTCATTCAGGAAGCGCTCGAAATACAGGTCAAGTTCCAAAGGGCAGATATCTGTAATTCCCAGACAATAGGCAATTATGCTGTTGGCGCCCGAGCCCCTTCCGATATGAAGGAAACCGCGGCTGTTGCTGTAGCATATGATATCCCAGGTAATTAGAAAATAGCCGCTGAATTCAAGGTCATTGATGATCTTGAGCTCTTTCTCCATACGCGCTTTTGCCTGGTCATTATGTCTTCCGTACCGCCATACCAGACCTTCTTCAGCAAGGGTGGTTAAAAGAGCAATATCCCCTTTTTTATTTTTGGTGTAATATTTTTTGTTTTTCGGACTCTCGAAATCATATTTAAAATTACAGTGCTCGATGATGTATCGGGTATTCTGGATGATCTCGGGATAATCTTTATACAAGGCGATAATTTCAGCTTCGGGCATCATCATATTCGATTTTCTGCAGCAGTCCTCAGGTCCGAGTTTGGACAAAAGCTCATTGAGGTCAACGGCTCGCAGGATTCGGTGCAGGTTGTATTCCCTTTTGGTACGAAATACCACCGGCTGCAGGATAACCATTTTGGAAATCTTCTTTTTAAGTTCTGGCATAAAAAGCCTGCCGAGCTGGTCAGGCTCAATGCCGATAAATTCGTTTTCGTCGAGCTGTACAGGCGCATTTTCCAGCGTATAGATAAAATATACTGATTCAAAAGAAGGTGCCTTTTCCGGCAGGGGATTTCCGCTGAAATTATGATTGGTCAGAAAGCGGTTCATCCGGGCAAGCCCTGCAGCATTTTGGGCAAGACTGATATATCGCAATTTGTGCCTGCATCGGAATTCTATCCCGACAAGCGGTTTTATGCCTTGAGCCTGGCAGCCTTTTATAAAATCATAAATCCCTGTTACGGTGTTGATGTCGGTCAAGGCTGCTGCCGTGACACCGCAGTCCGCTGCCTGTTTTATCAGATCATCCAGGGGAATAGTACCGTAGCGCAGGGAATGATAGGAGTGGCAGTTGAGAAACATGATTTATTTTTTGCGTTTTAAAATTTCGTCTTTATTGTTGGGTTTGAAAGATGCACCGGCGCATCTCATCACGGCATCAAATCCGTAACGGGTCTTCATTTTGTCCATAGCCTGATAAAGGGAAAGCATTTCTTCGGTATCATTGAAAAGGTCAATCTGATAGGTCCCCCTGACAAGGCCGCTGAAGCGCACTCCGATCAGGCGCAGCCTCATCCGGCGCTGGTAGAGTTTGGTAAAGAGATCAGTGACGGTCTGGGTCAGAAGATGATCCGCTGAGGTATACTGGACTCTGGACTGTTTGGTTTCGGTATCAAAATTGGCGTATCTTATCTTGACGGTCACCGTTGAGGTGAGCCACTGCTCGGCCCGCAGCTGATAGGCCAGTTTTTCCACCATGCCCTGAAGGATCCTGTTTAGTTTTAATACATCAATGGTGTCCTGGGAAAAGGTATGTTCTGTTGAAATTGATTTTCTTTCCGTGTAAGGCTCCACAGGATTGTTGTCAATTCCATTGGCTTTTTTCCAAAGCTCGGTTCCGTTTTTGCCAATCATCTGCTGCAGGGATTCGGCAGGCATTTCAGAGAGTGTGCGGATGGTGCGGATGCCGATGCGGGAAAGAAGCTCAAAGGTTTTCTGGCCGACCATCGGGATTTTTCTAATGGAGAGCGGATTTAAAAAAGACTGCACCAGATGCTCGGGAATTTCAAGGTTCTGCTTCTGTTTACCTTCACCGGTGCCGATTTTCGATACGGTTTTGTTGACCGAAAGCGCAAAGGTTAGGGGAAGTCCAGTTTCTTTGGTAATGCGCTGGGCGAGCTCATCGGTCCATCTGTAGCTGCCATAGAATTTATCCATGCCTGTGATGTCCAGATAAAATTCATCGATGCTGGCTTTTTCCACCACAGGCGCTTTTTCCTGAATGATCTCTGTAATGTCATGGGAAAGCCTGGAGTAGAGTTCCATGTCGCCTTTCATGATTTTTGCCTGAGGGCAAAGCTTCATGGCCATGTGAATCGGCATGGCCGAGCGCACGCCGAATTTTCTGGCTTCATAGGAGCACGAAGCCACAACGCCTCTCTCACCGCCTCCAATGATAAGCGGTATGCCGTTAAGTTCAGAATTTGTGAGTCTTTCGCAGGATACGAAAAACGTGTTCATGTCGATGTGTACAATAGCCCGGCTCATAATCTTAATCATTTTATACCTGTCAAAATTAGTACAGATAGCGACAATTTTTAAAAATAAAATGTTCTAAATAATAACAAAAATAAAAAAACCTTATTTTTCGGGGCATAAAAAAAGCACCCAAATCGGTGCTTTTTTCCTTTATTAAGAATTTACGGAAGGATCAGAATTATTCTGAAGCAGGTTCTTCGCCGATCGGGTTGCCTGCTGTTTTCTTCATGAGAATGTAAAAATCCCTTAAATGCCACCATGCAGGGCAGCGGTCTATCGGGCCGTTAAAATTTTTGATGGTGGTATAACAGCTGTTGAGAAAAACCTGAGTGTCGGTAATCTTCGCCCATTGGGTCCACACTACTTCCTTCGGCGGCGGATTGTTCTCAAAATATCGTTTTATTTCTTCATGATTCATAGGGCAAAATTAATTAAAAAACCAGAACAGCACAAGGGCATGAAAGATGGAAACGCCCTTAAAGGGCGTCTTCATCTGCAAAAGAGTAATAGGTTTCGGGTGTGACGATCAGGTGGTCGAGCAGCGGAATATCCAGCAGTTTCCCTGCTTCTCTAATTTTTCGGGTCATATTTCTGTCGGCCTCGGAAGGTGATGTTTTTCCTGAGGGATGGTTGTGGGTGATGATGATCCCGACGGCGGCGGCTTTCAGGGCTGCCGCGAAAAGCAGGCGCATATCCACCACAGTTCCCGAGATGCCTCCTGAGGAAACCTCGTAGATTCCCAGAACCCTGTTGGACTGGCTGAGCAGCAGCACTTTGAACTGCTCAAAGAATTCTATTTTGCCGGGATCCCAGCTGTCGAGCAGTATGCGGTAAGCATCTCTGGAAGAAGTGATACACGGTCTTTCAGTGCTTTTTACTTTGGTTTTATAGATCAGTTCGATTTCTGATACTTTTTGCCATTCTGTGTTTTGATGTTGATTTTTCATAATTGCTGTAGTTTTAAGATTAATTACAGCACCGCTGCGCGGGCAGGGACGAGCGAACGCAGAAAGCAACGCAATAAAGCAGGAGCGCAGCCCTGCATTTATGGGGGAATTTTTTGCGGAGAACCGAAGGACGTGCCCTAACTTTGTGATGAAATTGACTTAACATTCCACAATAGCCCCTAAGCCGGAACTGCTCCGTGAACCTTAAAGTGTCTGCGCGCCAAAAAAATACCGCAGTTAAAAATCTGCGGTATCAATAGTAAAATGGGTTAAGCGGGAGCAGTCTGCTTTTTGTGCTTTTTCAACCGCCCGGCAATCTCAGGCAGGTTTTTATTTATAATCTTAAGAATCCTGCTGTGATATTTAGTGGCTTTATTGCGAAGCCCCCTGCACTGGATAATTTCCATTCTCGAAAGGGAGACTTCAATGGTTTCCACGGGTCTGTTTTCAATCTGCGCCGAAAGGATCAGGGAATCTTTCTTTTTATAATACTCATTGGTAAATACGCAGTGGTGGAGCGTGTCGCCCTCATAGAGAAAATCCTGCACACAATCAAGGACTTTTACGGTAAGGTCATTATCGGTGAAAGAAAGTCCGAAGAACTGTTTTTTATCATTTTCATAAATCGGCTCTGCTTTCTGTATTTCTGCACGCAACTGCGCAAGATGCTTTCTGCGCTGGATGTCCCTTTTTTTGGCAACAAGCCTGTCATGTGCCTGGTCTAAATTTTCGGGGCAGACAAGCGCAGGGGAGCTGAGGTCTTTTTTAAACCATCGGAGCAGGGCAATATAATCCTCCCAAATTTTTATGTCCTGAATCTGATAACGCTGTTTTAGGCAGGTTTTTACTGCCTGCCAGTTTTCGCGAAGGTGCTGTTCATGGGAGGTGAGGTAATGCTTGAGCAGAGAGGTCTGCGAACTTTTTAAAAGGGTTTCTGCAATGCTGTTTTTTAAAAGAGCAGTAAAGAGTATCTGCGGTGCGATGCCGTGCACTGAAGTCTTAAAGCCATTTCTTTTCAAAAGCGGAATCACTTTCATGTGCGGATAAACCTTGTAGGGATTGATGCGGTATTTTGGCGAGTTCTGAAAATCCTTTGGACGGATTTCCAAAGGGGAATAGTACTGCCATGCATCATAGGCATTGGAAAAAACATTGGTGCTTCTTGAGATGGTGCGCACTTCCCCTTTGGGATTTATCCAATGCTGCATGACTTCGGTATGGGAATAGGTAGGAAGAACATTTTTTTTCATGTTCTTGTGCGAGCAGATGATGCGCACCACCTGATACCCAGAGCAGGTATCGGTGAGGGCGAAATATTCGATTTCTTTGAAATGCACCTGATTGTGCTGATGCATTTTAAGTTTGCCCTGACAGGCGGTGCAGTTAATATAATTTTTGCAGGACTGGCTTTGGCTGTCGGGCTTCCACGAATGGGTGCATTCCAGACAATGGAATTTTCCCCTTGAGAGTACCGCCCATTTCAGGAAAATGTTTTTTTCCGCCCACTGATGCATCTGCGCAGTAATGGGCGCAAGGGTGGTGCTTAAGGCGCTGATTTCTTTTTCTATAACTGTTTTGGGTATCATAAGTCAAAGAGTGTTAAGGTTTTCTGTACAGGCTTCACGGGTTGCACTATTTCTGTTTTTTGAACTGTGCTTTGAGATACTGCGGTGGCAGTTGAGAATAAATCAGGTTTGGCAGGGGGGCTTACTGCAACTCTGCATTGAACAGGGGCAGGCGTTCCAATCGTGTCGTCTGTATAGTACTTCACAGCCATGTCAAAGATTTCCTGATTGTCAAAGGCGCATTCCCCTGTTTTTTTGACCTCGCCGAAAATGTAATGGAAACAACTTTCAAGGTTTTTGCTCTCTTTTTTATAGTCCGCTGAAAACAGGGCATCATTCTGCGCTTTTTCGCTCAGGTAGCTTTCTATGGCGGTTTTAAATTTATCTGATGCTTTCATAAGGGAAGATTTAAGATTGAAAAGCGTTATTCAAAACTGTTTCTGTAAATGTCAAAACAGTATTCTTCAAAGCAGAGCCAGCATACAAAGGTGTAATGGGGCAGTCGGTGGCGGTTTTTGACAGATTCCCCAAGGGAATCTTCAATTTCATATCGGATATTTTCCAAATCATCCAAATGCTGTATATAGAATTTCCTGCAGTCCGAGTTGTAGACAAACTCTGAAATCATCCCGCAGATGCATCCGTTTTTCTGCAGGTCTTCCAAGAAAGATTTTAACTGCTCTTTTTTTGTCCCGTCATAGGAATCCATATTGGAGAGGACTATTTTTTTGAACTGGGCGGATACGGGATATTCTATGTAAACTGATTTTTCAAAGGCTTTCATGGCGTATAAATTTTGATGTGAAACGGTATATATTCCAATTAGAAAGGCAGGTCGTCAGGGGTGTCTTGATCCGTATTTTTCTTTTGAACTGCGGGAAGAGAAGAACTGTTTTCTGTTTTTGGGAACACCAGTATTTTAATATTACTGGTGTGAAAGGTCAGCGAACCGAGCGCTTTGCCATCGGCATTATTGTAGACATTCAGACCTATACGCCCGAAGAGTTCAACCACAGTGCCTTTTTTAAGCCACTGCGCCATTTTGGAACCCATCCAATAGGAGCAGTCGATATAGGTTACAATCTTTTTAAGCTCCTCAGAGCCTTTTGGTCTGTAGCTGTCGTTTATGGCAATGGAGAAATTTACCACCTCCCTGTCATTTGAAACTTTTGCCGTTATGGCATCTTTTGTAATTCGTCCTGAGATTTCCATGATGTAAAATTTTAAAGTGAGTATTTTTTCTGTTTTTCCTCATGCCCGCATAAAATTTTTCAAAGAAAAAACGGGAAAAAAGAAAGCACAAAATCAAGCGCCCGATAAAGGATCCGGAGTGCTATAAGTCCCGAAGGGCGGCAAGGCCGTTATGCGCATGCAGGAGCCTGCGGGTGCTATTTTCGCGGCTCTTTTAATCCGTTTTTATTGAAAATTTCCTTATCAATCTTTACAGCAGGCTGAACTATTTCAGACGCCTGTTTTGGGATCGGCATTACAATATTTTGTAATTTCAGGTGAGAAAAAAGTAATGCAATGGAAAAGCAATATGATCTGGACCGTTTTTTAGAGGCACAAAGGGAAACGTATGAGAACGCACTGCGCGAGATCAGGCAGGGCAGCAAACAGACCCACTGGATGTGGTTTATTTTCCCCCAGCTAAGAGGACTGGGATTCACGGATTATAACATCTTTTACGGCATTGAAAACCTAAAAGAAGCCTCACTGTATCTAAATCACCCCATACTGGGAAAACGTCTGGTGGAAATTACCCAGGCAATGCTTGAGATAGAGAATAAAACGGCACTGGAAATTCTGGGAAGGCCAGATGAAAGAAAACTGAAATCCTGCATGACACTGTTCGGACTACTGCCTGAAACGCCTGAATGTTTCAGGCAGGTGCTTGTGAAATATTACAATGGAGAGCAGGATGAAAAGACACTGCAGCTTATTAAATAATCCAGCAGCTAAAAAATATTTTTCTTTCACTGCCTCAATAGAACACTTATATATCAAGGGAAAAGATAGATTTTAAAGCAGCGGACGGAAATGGTAATTTGGTATACAGTTTCGAACCACTTCTTATACATTTAGGCGCACTTCTTTGAATAACAAATTCGTTTAATTGGATTTAAAATTCAGCGCAATATTTATTAAATTTGGAAATTAAGATAGTATCATAAAGAAGAATGTCAAACCAGCAAAAAGAAGTCAGCGAAATTAAGGAGTACATCAAAAAGTGGATTTACGAGATTGAAATTTCAAATTCTCTGAATTACTTTGACATTAATAAAGTATCGGAAGGAGTCTGTCTTAGGCTACTTAACCTGATATATAAATATAATCTTAGAGATTTAAATAAAGAAAAGAAAAATTTTCCAGGTGTTGACCTTGGAAATACAGTTTCTTCGAAAATTGCCTTTCAGATTACATCGGATAGCAGCGCAAACAAAGTAAAGAAAAATCTTAAAACCTTTAAAGAATTAGGGCTTTCCAAAAAATTCACAAATGGAGTCAGGTTCCTTATTTTGAGCACAAAGAAGAAAAAGTTTTCCAAAATAGAAGGTTACGATGAAATTTTTGACCAATCCCAAGACATCCTTTTTGTATCAGATCTCATTTCAGAAATTGAAACAATTTTCTGGGATGATAATGTGCGTTTCAATAAAATAAAGAAATTCCTGGAAATTGAGTTTGGGAATAGGACCAGGAACCAAACAGCTGTGCCTGTTGATTCCGGCGCACTGATAAAAAACTTTACTGATGCAGCAAAAGCCAACCTGCCCTCACCTGATGGCATCGTCTATATCTATCTGGGAGAGGACCAGGTACATTATGATGTGCGTAAGCTTTTTGGACTGCCTTTTAATAAGCAGGGAAAAATTATTCTTGGAAGATCGGGATGCGGAAAGTCGCTTCTGGCGAAAGCATGGGCCCTGAATAACAGTGATGGAATGGTTCCGCTGATACTTGGTGCCAAATATTTTGATACGGGACTTATAAGGATGATTGATGATGAAGTCATTAAAAATGGCTTTAATTCAGCTTCTGATTTTTTTGAAATCTGCAATTCAGCCGGAAAAAAAATATTTCTTGTTTTAGATGGAATTAACGAATGTGATTCGTCAAAAGCAGCAGTATTACTAGGCCAGCTTGCCGAAATCTCAAACAAGCACGACATACTGTTTATAATAACAGCTCAGGACTATAATGCAAATTTTGAAAGTCTAGAGGCTGATTTTCTTAGAATGGCACTGCCAGATATAGAGCTTAAAGCAGCCATTGCAGCAAAATATTCAAATTATTCTGAGAAGCTAATGCCTGTCTTAGCGAATGTTTCCACAGCGCAAGAAGCAAAAATGGTTGGAGAAATAGGTGAGTTTGGCGCTGATAGGATAAGCAGGTTCAGTCTGTTTGAACTCTACGTCAGAAAAAAGCTTGCCGGATTTGAAACGCAGGCAATGCTCCTTCTTTCACTGGCTGCTGACTGGATGTCCCAAGAAATTAACTTTTCTATCTCCCTGCGCCAGCTAAACATGATAATGCAGGAGAATAACATATCCGACCTCGTTTTGGAACACTGCCTAAAAGAGCATATTCTGGTTAAGGATTTTACAAAAGTCAGTTTCGAACATGAGATGATTCTAAATTTTTTTACTGCTGATGCAGTTATAAGATTTAGTAATAAAGCTGAGGAATTGATTTCAGAATTTAATGCACCTAGAAATGATGAGAAGAGACTTTTAATAATAGGAGCGGTTGACGAGCCTGTGGTCACAAACAGCCTTCTGGAAAGCGTAACTGATATTGCGCTTATTCAAGAAATTATTAAAGGCGAAGCAGGGGAGTACTGCAGGAATTGGGCAGAAGAAAGCATAGGGAGAGTTATTGAAAAATTGCGTCTTGATGCGGAGGGAATCACCTTTGTACTTACTGCAGACGAGTATTTTTCGGTAGAAGCTGCTTCAGATTCTGAGGTAATCTGGACAAACAGCGATAAATTATTTCTGCAGGTCCTCGCTTTTAAATTATCGGAAGCGGAACATCTGCAGGAAATTCTTTCCATTATCGGGATAGTAGAAAACAAAATTAAAGAATATTATAAGGCGCTATTTGAAGAGGCTAAAGAAAAAAAGGTTAATCTGAAAAATGGTTTGTTTGCAGCGGTATATGTTTCATTTAGAAATTATGAGACTGTACCAGCAATTTCACAGCTTTTCAATCTTGTCAATTCAGGGCTTTTTGCTTTAGGCAATGAATCTAAAATTCCGGACCAAAAGATAAGGCACCAGCTGCCTTCAGAAATTACTTCAGGACAGCTGTATTTTCTACTGCACCTGCTGCGCTTCAATTTAAGCCCGGGCATTTTGTATCCTATCATCCATCAGGCGCTTACATCATCATGGAACATTATTCCCTATCATCTCAAGGTGGAAGTATTGTTTATTGTATCGCACTGCGCCTCTGATGGTATGCAGCAACAGGCATTGATAAGTGCTTTGGAAACGATCCACGAAGAAACGAGAAACGGCTGGATTTCTACTTTAGTTCTTGAAGCTCTTGCTGATTTAGATGCTCTTGATGAAGATACAGAATCTCATAAAGAAAGCGTAAAATGGCAGATTAGCAAATTGCTTGAGGAGCCGGAAGCTGAAGAATCATGGCGGGAAGCATTTAGTTTATATTCGAACCAGTTCGATCATCCCTATAATAGAGCCTATTTTGAATCACTGCAGGAATTGGAGGAAGCTTCCAAAAGAACCTTTTATTCGATGGCGGTGCGCTATCATAGCGAGAATTCACTTTTTGTTCCCGGTCTTATATTTATGTCCGAGCAGCTTCTTGGAGAAGGATGCTGCAAGTATCTTCTGCATTATCTGGACAAGCCGCAGAGCCAGTCAGTACTGCGTTACGAACAAGTCAAAACCTGGATAGCGACTTATGTGATTTTGGGCAGATATAATTATGAAATTGAAAATATTACCGCACAGGATGGGGAGCCGAATTTTCAGCATACATGCACCGAACTCTATTATTGGATAAATAGGACCCATATCAGTGAACAGGAAATAAGAAAGAATTGTGCACCAATATTCCAGCTTCTATTTGAATCTGAGGCCCTTTATGCCATTTATATACTGAAAGAGCTAGAGTTTTCTTATTACCAGACACATTTTCCTGTCCGGTTCTATGAAAATGAGAATACATCCATCAAAGGAATTTATGATCTGTTTGCGGATAAACTGCTTGAAGCTTGCAGGAAAGGCGTTGCGGAGCCAGTCGCTGAAAATGGGAGATATGGGTTTGACAGTGCTGATGCAATCATTAGATTCGCTATCGATAAGATTGGGGCTTATGGAAATGTAGCAGACCTGCCTTTGCTGCAGCAAGCAGCTGGCAACCCGGTTTTTGGCAAAAATGCGGTTGCCGCATTAAAGCAGATTAAAGCAAGGCTATAACTTGAAAGCAGAATACTCAAACTTAAAAAGAAATATATAATGCATTACCTAGAGGTTGATTACAGGGCAAGCAGCCTGAATATGGTCATCAACGGCCTGAGCAGTTCTATCAAGGAGTTCCAGCGCTTTGGCGAAAAGAACCAATGGTATGACGCACTTTTTTTTCTGGAAGACTCCGAACATATTTTTGGACTTGCATTTATCGCTTTTCAAAATTATATAAATGCCTCGATAAAGGACCTCACAGAACAAGGAGGAAAGCAGCTTCAGCTGCAGCATTACAGGCACGGAGATATCTTGTCTACTTCCGGCTACACAAAGATTGAACTCATAATATGTCTGGCCAATTATATAAAACATAAAGAAGATGATAATGAGGAGTTCCACAAACATACCAAAAGAGTGCTTTCCCAGTTTAATCTAAATACCGATAAACAGTGTGATATTACAGAGTCTGCCGTTTTTAGGGGATTGGATCTTCTTGATGAGAACTGGGACCTAATTGCTATTAAAGACTCAGTTCTCAGATGGAGAAAATCAGCCGCCACTCAAATTCTCGGCACAAGCGATTCCGGATTATAAAAATTCGATTTATAAAAAAGATATTACTTTCTAACACATAAACAGCAAAAACAAGAAAAATAAAATCAATCCATTTTATTTAGCAATGTGTATTTTGTTTTTACAGTAAATCCATCAAAGCCATCTCTACGATGATACTGTTGTACTTTCCATGTTCAATAACCTCTTTGACTGTCACCAGATAATCGGCATCATTAATGTCGATTTCAGCTGAAATAACCTTGCTGTACTCTGCAGGCACTCGCCCAATGCGATACCCTTTGTATAATAAATAAATGGCATATGGATTATTCTTGCCTCGTACCCTCCTATATTCAAGAACGGCGCCTTCACGAACCCTGCGGGAGTTTATGCGATAACCAACAAATTCCGAGGTTGCTTCTACTGTAAAAGAAAATACATCGGGAAGAGCGTTGAAACGGTGAGGTGTAAGTTTTCTGCTTATACTGATAATATTTTCCGTATCAAACACAGAAAGCTCCAAACTATTGATTCTGCCAATACTCAAATTTGAAAGCCATTTTATAAAATCAGGACCTGTTCGTCCAGATGCCAGTTTGGTAAGCACAACGACCGCATCCCTGTTCTTAATTCCAAGCGATCTGGCCAAGCAGCCTGCAGAATCAGGCAATCCATATTTCAGGTAGGATGATAGGTTTGCGATATTGTACGGCACGTCATCCCTTTCAATTCCGAGCCTGTAAATCATAATGTTGGTAAAGGCAGTAAATGCCCACGGATATAGATAATAAAGACCCTTTGAAAGAAACAGATGGAAACTGTCTACGCTTTGATTCTCTTTCCACTTGTCAATAATTTCTTCGAGAGGCTCGCCCGAAATCCACATTTCTATGATTGGATAATGCATCTCGGTAGTAAGACCGATATTTGTCAGCTTGTGATCATCCAGTTCCTCTAATCCTGCATCAAGCAAAAACTCAAAAACAAGCCTGCAGAAATCAAAATGATTGTCGTCTTCCAAATAGCCGTTCAGCACATCCAGATGTTTGATGATAAATTCATCTATTATAATATTGCTGTCAAAAGTAAAACCGGACTGCTTATATATTTCAGCATCAGAGACGTCGAGATTTTCCTCAAATTTCTTAAAAGTACTGCGGAAAGACCTTTTTATCAGTTCAAGATCATCTTCATCGAGCTGGAATTTGAAAAGGCTATTTTCTATAATATCGTTTATGATTTCTTCATAATCAGTCCCAATGATTTCCTCTGTAAACATTTCCATCAGAAATGTTTCCGATAAAATTGATAAGTGCCGGTCACGAACTATGCGGGTAATCCTCCTGCGGTTATATGTATTAATTACTTTAGAGAAGAGGCTGTCTGCTTCCTCCAGATTATCCCTATTGGTAAAATCTGCATAATTATTCAGATCAGTAGGAGTATTTATTACAAAAATTATTTTTCCTTCTGTTTCTTTGCCAGCGCGTCCAGCTCTTCCGACAATATTCCAAAAGTCCCTCTTTGAAATCAATATCTGTCCCTGGTCGCCATGTCCAATCGCCAGATTGTAAAAAATTAAGTTCTTAATTGGAAAATTAAGACCCTGTCCGACCGTATTGCTCGACAGCAGCAGTCTTAATCTGCCTGTACGGTAATCATGCTCTACAGAATTCCTTACCTGTTCAGGCATATCTCCGAAGTGAATTCCAATACCATGTCTGATAGACTGCGTTATGGGATCCTCTTCTCCATACCACATTTTTGCGTAATAAAAAGATTCTTTGTCCTCATCGGCCTCAAACCATTCCGGCAGATCGATATCAATGCCCTGTAATATCAGCAATAATTGGTTTGCAATGGTAAGGGTACGTCTAGGCTGTCCGCAGAAAACCAGTGTATTGCCTTCGAGAGACATTCTGTAGGCAAGAGCTGCAGTAGTTGCAGGTTTTGTTTGTACAGCAGGATACTTTCCTCCAATTTCTTTTTGGATGAGGTAATTAGGTACAAATGAGTTCCCGATTGCAGCGAGAGTTTCAGTTTCTTCAAAATTTTTAAATCCGATCTGGCTGCCCCCTTTCGTCCAGGTGAAGCTTCCAATCAATTTGCGTGTAGGTTCCCATTCTTCAGTTACGGGACTGTCAGGAAACTGAAGGGACCGCAGCACATTCTCCTGCTCGCCGCTTAGCCACTGCGCGTATTGGTCTGCATTTTTTGGAGGCATAACTGCCGAAATGAACAAGTATGCTATTTCTGGAAATTTAATTTTCAATCTTATGATCAAAAACTCCAGTAAGGCTGCCCTTGTGCTCACTTCACCGATAATGTGGCCTTCATCCACAACCATCAGGGAAATGCCTTTAAAGAGCTCGGGATTGATTCGAACCAGCATATCGATTTTTTCGGGAGTAGCTATCAGGACATCTGTCTGGGAGATGATTACATCCTGGAAGCTGTCCACTTCATAGCTCCCGGAAAGGGCTGAGACTGAGTAGCCGAGCTTGGAGAAGTATCTGGCAAGCTCAATCTCTTTTTCGCTTGTAAGCGCCCTGAAGGGTGCGACATAAATGCATTTCTTATCAGGAAACTCGGTAAGGTTTTTTAATATGGAAAGTTCAGCAATGAAAGTTTTGCCGGCGCTAGTGGGCATTTGAACGACAAAGTTTTCATTTCCTTCAAGAAGCCCCTGCTCGATAGCCCTATGCTGGGAAGTCCAGAGTTCAAATACTGATTTGCGGTTCCCGATATTTTTTATAGAATTACTGTCATAATAGTCATGCGCTAAAAGTTTTACATATTTTCTCCAAACTTTGCTCTCAGCAATATGCCCGTTTTTTTTGAGCGTGTTCCAGATTGATTTGTTCTCAAAAACAGCAATGCGTGTCTTTAAAAGAGAAAGAAGATGCGAGATAAAAATATTGTGCCTTTTTAGATAATATCGGTAGACTCTCTCGAAAGCTTCTTCATATCCTGCCTCTTCAGAAAGCTTGAAAATAGCATCACACCATTTTGACAATGCATCATTAAAAAGCGTAATGCCGAGATCATCCGTAGCCTGGATATTTGCCTTTGCCTCGGGTATTTTTTTTAAAAGAATACAGGTAATCTGCCTAACGATGTAGCTCTCAGATTCAGTGCTTGTTTCGGATCTTTCGTCATGAAATATGAATTCACTAATCTGTTGCGCAATACAATAAGCATTTGCCTGATATCCGGACAGATCATAGCACAATGCAGAGAGAAGAAGGACAGAATCCTTATCATACAGCTCAGCTAATTCTTTGAGCTCGCTTAGATATTCAAAGATTTCCGCGCTGGATTTCAATCCTGTCGTAATTATTCTTGTGTCGCCATCCTGCTCCAGCAAATATGCGCAGCTGCTTGAAAGAAATACTGCACGGTTCCACAAATAATCAATTTGGAACGATTTTGTAAAGGATGCATTAAGGCGCCAGGCGAAAATCTGGTTCTTGTAGCTGGCAAGAGTAGTGTCTTTCAAGACATTCCTAACTTCGCTGTCAATAAACTGGGTATATTCCTGTCTAGTCATTTTATGTTTTTATCATGTCCACCAAGCGCTGTTCAATATCTTGCCATGTTTCATCAATAATTTTTTGCAGGTCATTAACGATAATTACGGTAACGCGCAAAGGGGCAAGCTGAGGTGGAAGGTTATGAAGCTCATCAAAAATTGTGTCAGTGTAATTGTTCTCTTCCACAATAAAAAACAATTCAAAATTTCTGTTATAAGCTGAAGGATTCTTAACGATGTCTTTAAATTTTGCGGCAGACGCATAGTCGTTCTGCGCGACATAATACCTCATAAGAAAGTCAGCCAGCATTTCATTGGGTACATTGTTTTCTTTTGCAAGGCTATTGTGGGCAATAATTGAGATATAGTTGCGATTTGGGTTTGTGCCTTCTTTTTGATGCGAGGCTACCCGGGTCTTTATTTCATAATAATGTATATCTGTTATCGGATCCCCCAGATTAAAGGCGATCAAGTCTGTGCCAAATACGGATTTGTTTTTATTTATTTTCCATCGCAGTTTGTGGATCGGTATGCTAAGTTTTTGAATATTTGCCACGATCAGTCCTGCTACGATTTCTCCCCAGTCCCCCTGCCTTACAATACGGTCAATGATGCCGGCATTTTGAGGTATTACATAGTCTGTAACATATTTTTTAATTTCGTCCTCTGTTGATTCGCTCAGATGAAACTTCAGCGCCTCGATCGAGCGATATGATAAGAGAACCTTCTCTTTCAGATCTTCAAGAAATGCCGCATCCACTTTTTTATTTTGGGTAACATAGAAAAATTCAAAACAGAAGTCTTTTCTGTCCTGGTTGTAGTCAAAGTAATGCTCAATCATAATTAGAATTGGATTAGGGGACTAATTTAAGCAAAGAAGCATATAGAAAACTACAGTAAAAATACGTGTTTACATCCGCAAAAACTGCCTGTTTTCTCAGCTTAAATTATTCTAAAGCGCAAAGTAGAAAATGTTTTCAAAAGTATTCTACGGGTTTCCGTAAAGCATAAGAAAATCGTCCCATAATTTCTGTCACTAACTTTGGAATAGGTATTCAAATATTTTATAATTTCAAGAATTTCAAAAAAACATTTCAATGGAAAGCATTGGGAATCCTGTGGAGACCAGATGAAAGAAAACTGAAATCCCGCATGACGCTCTTCACCCGCGTGACTGATGTGCCTGAATTTTTTTGGCAGAGGCTAAAAAATATTAACATGGAGAGCAGGATGAAAATACCCCAGAAATTATAAAATGCCCCTGCAGCTAACAGCCACTTTTCTTTTTTCTTCTGCTGAAAAACAAATCTATTTTAAAAGCTATTTTTCTTTTTTGAGAACCAGCGATGAAAGTGCTGGGTTTTTGATTATCCGTTCCATTTCGCTGTGTATTATTTCCTGAATCTCAATTTTAATCTGCAGATAATTTTTCTGGATGATAACATTATCAATTGTCCGTATGATCGGAATTTCTTGGTAATTATCTGTTTCTTTTTTAATTTTTTCGTGATCGTTGATGATCTCGCAGTGAAAGGTTTTAAGCTCAATTCTGCAGTCCGGGTTATCGGCTGTCATGCCCACGAATTCTCCCGAACTCAGCGAAGAAATCTTCGAGGGCGGCACTGCGGATTCCAGCTGTCGCGAACGGCTGATGGAGGTGTCGCTGCTGTTGATGGAGAGGCTTTCGCGGTCCTGCATTATCTTTCCGAAACGCTCTGAGAGCTGTTTGGCCGTATCTCCGCTGACCTGTCCGCAGACAATATTTCCGACTATATTAATAATCACATCAGCCTGCTCGCGGCCGTAGTCTTTACGTAGCTGGCTGAAGTCCTGAATTCCAAGACAGGTGCTTACTTTGTTGCTTCTTGCCGTTGCAATCAGACTGTCAATATTATTGAGATAGATAGTGGGGAACTCGTCAAAAACAAGACTGCTTTTAAGCTTTCCCTTCTGGTTTACCTGTTTGATAAGACGGCTGACAAAAAGGGAAAGGACTGCCCCGTATGTCTGTATTTTCTGCGGATTGTTCCCCATTGAAACAATTTTTGGATCAGATGGATTATTAATATCAAGGGTAAAATCACTGCCCGACAGCACATAATAAAGCTGCGGGGAGGAAAGTTTCGCCAGTGAGATTTTAGCCGAAGCGATCTGGCCCTCCAGCTGGTCGACTGCCTCTTGAAGGAACGCACTGACAAAGGGATTGATAAGCACTTCGATCTCTTTTTCTGTTCTCAGAATCGTGAAAAGGCTTTCATAGTCGGTCTGGATCATTTCAATGACATGGGGCAGGGTACAGAACTCGCCATCGTTGTATTTTCGAAGGTACCAGATGACGGCTGTCATGAAATTTATAGGGGATTCCACAAAGAAATCGCCCTGTTTTTTAATCCATTCCCGGTTGAGTCCCATAAGGATTGTGCGGGCAGATTCAGCGGCATCGGTAATGTCTGTCATTGCCGCAGGATCAAGAGGATTACAACGGTGGGTTCTGGAGAGGTCATCAAAATTTATGATGTAAAATTTTGGCTCCACGGCATAAAGATGACGGAATTTCAGCCAGGCATTATAAGCGATAACGGTGAGGTCGTCGAACTTGAAATCATAGATGAACATAGAAAAGCCCTTGGCAATATGCTGGGTGATTATATGGCGGATTACAAAGTATGATTTTCCTGAACCCGGCGTGCCTGGAACCAGAATACCTCGGAAGGGATTTATAATGTTAATCCAGCTTCTTCGCACTTTGTCTTTGAGGTGATAACGTGCGGGAAGGTTAACGGAATATTCGTTTTCAATAAGCCTTTCTTCCTGAGGGAAAGTTTCATTTTCCTTATTGAATATATCTGCTGAACCCAGCTTTCTTCGGATAATGCGGGAGAGCAGGGTGCCCCCGGAAAGCGTCATCAGATAGCCCAAAGAACACAGTGAGATATATAGTACGGAGCAGACCTTAGCATCTGCAAATATTACAAAAGCCAGATAGGATCCAAAGTAAAGCAGGAGACCCATTGAGATATAATAAAAAGCAGTTCTAAAATGGAGTTTTTCATCTTTTCTTCCCCTGGCCCCCATGAGGGAAATAACCAAGAGGCCAAGTGCAAAAAGCTTTGATTTATGGAAGCTGTCCAGAAGCCCCGTACGATGAATATTCTCCAGTATCCTGCAGGCAAAATCCGGTGCAAGATTCCACTGCCTGAAGGAATCGAAGCAGTAATAATAAAAATGGATCAGCAGTACTGCGATGCCCATCAGTCTAGTCATATCTAAAATTTTTCTAAGCGCCTGTTCATTTTCTCCCGTCTGCATGCTGATGATTTTTATGTGTTAATTATTATCTGACTGTCCTTTTCTCTTTCTTTTTTTTCGCTTGTTTTTAAGCTGTTTGGGAACGTAATCTGACGGCGTTCCGGCGTAAAGCACATCATCTATTATCCGCTGAACTTCCCCTGCGGAAATAAAAGAGCCGTGCTTCTGAGCGGTACCATCAGGAACTGTATACTGCTTCTCAGAATGAGAGGAATGGCCCAGACGCTGCAGGAGCCCTTTGGCTGCATATTCAGGTCCGAGACTGCTTCCGTTGAAAACGCATTTGGTGTTATGATCTATGTAGGTCATGCCGTATATAAACCCCTGTTCATTTTTTCTGACAACTGCCGTAATGCCCTGGTTCGCCAGCCGCGTTTCAAGCTGCGAGAGCGTAATGTTTGGGTATTTCAAAAGGAGCAGATCCACCGCGTTTCGGGTTCTTTTCATGTTTATCATGCGAGAAGTTTTGGAGGCGGCAAAATTAATTTCAAGCCGGGAAAGGGTAGGCTTGGAATAAAAACTGCTGGCTTTTATAGGAACTCCGACCGTCTTTTTGTTCTCATCCAGAATCTGGTAGATCAGCCCTTTATTCTGAAACATTTTTGAATTTTCCTTTCCCCTTTCCGCCTTCACGTTATAGAGGTTCAATACTGCGTTCAACTCACCGAGGGTTGTGTATTTGTAGTGCGGAATAACTGCATTGAGTACACTTCCGATGGCTCTCTTGGAATCTATTGCCCCATATTTTATTTTTTCCGCATCAATTGCATTAATAAGCGCCGGACTCTGTTTTTTTCTCGAGTCCGCCCGAACCAGATTAAAAGAAATCTCCAATTCTTTGCGAGCCGTTTCGGACTGGTTTCTTCCAATATTGTGCATGTTAATCCTGGATCCGTCTGCTCTCACATTTATGGCCGCGATATGCAGGTGTGGATGTCCCGCATCGTGGTGCTGGTAGACCAGATAAGGCTGTGCGCCGAATCCAATTTTATCCATATAAGAAGAGGCAATCTGCATGAGTTTCTCTTTTGATAAATCCTTGTCCGAACGGTCGAAATTCAGCGAGATGTGCACTGCGCTGCGCTTGACATTTTCATTGAGCTGGAGCTGATTTAGAAATACGCTGAGCTTAAAAGATTCTGACATTTTTTCAATATCGATGGGATAATTTCCCTCGCCGATGCACACGGCACTTCCCTGGGAAACTTTATTCTCATTATAGATGAGGATGCCTCTAATCAAGTGTCCTGTGTTTATGACTGCAACCATTTTTGGGCGAGATTTTCAATGTGTTTTTTTATTTCTTCAACCAACGAAAAATATTTGTTCCTGTCGGAATCAAAAGCCAGAATCCAAATTCTGAAATCGGCAATTTCAAAAAGGGTGTGGAGTTTTTTAACGCTCTGATTGAAATTATTTCCCATGAAATTCAGCTGTGTTCTGAGCTGGATAAGCTCCTGAAGCAGCTTATCCAGCGACTCGTTTCTATATCTCATTACAATGGGTTTTCTCAGCAGATTTCTGCGCACAAAATCACTTCGTTTGCGGCAGACTGAAGCTTTAAAATTTCTGTCTATCTGCTCGAATTCGTCTTTGGTCAGCCGGATGTGCAGCCATCTGTTTCTGCCGCTGTTTTTCTCTTCCATGATCTTTTCTTTTTCATTGTTTCAATTTCATTCAATCTTAAAGTTTCACTGCCAGCGAGTTCCGAGCAGAGGGGCAGCAAGATTTTTGGTTGTGATACAACCAGACATCTTGCTGACTGCAGAAAACCGCAGTCCGAAAGCTTCGAAAAAACATTTTTCAGCTTTTCCAATCAGTTTACTGGTACTTGTCATGCCTATTAAAATCTAAAGCAAGACCAATTCAAAACCTTTCTTGAAATTCCAAAAAATGATAATGAGGGAATACTGAAGAACTGACTGAGAGCTAAATTAGAAAAGGCTTCCAAGTCCTGCAATCCTCCCCAAATTTTGAGTAGGGTAAATAGGGTTGATCCTTCATAATTTTACAATGAGTCTAGTGTTAATTTTAAAATGAAGAATTATGATTACAGCAAATGATGCGGCCAGAGTTTTTGATACGGTCCTGAGTATCCCTGGCATGAATGAGCCGGTGAAAATGGATCTGAAAATTTCAAGAAAAAATGTACTGCTTTTAAGCCACCTGATACAGGATGGGCTGAAGATAAGAGAAGGATCTTCGGTCCTATTGGAGAGCATAAGCGAGCAGGGAAGGACAGAACTGGAGAGTCTTTCACAAGAGTGCCTGCAGAAAGCGGGGCTTATAGAGCTGCATGAAAAACTTGCCGGAATCAGCGCTTCGATAAAAGGCTGATTTCAAAACAATCGCAATGATTTAATGCCTGCATAATTCTTACAAAGTGCAGGCATTTTTTTTTAATATTAGCTAAAACGTAAAACTGCCTGATTTTCAAAGTTTTTGGATTGATTTTTAAAGTATGTATAAGAATTATCTCATTTAAATTTGTAGTGGATAATAAAACAATCAGTTCTAAAAAACAAAGTTTAATACAAAATTTTTGAGATATGAATTCAGGCGGCTCCATAAAGAAGAATATTATGATTGAAATCATCTGTCTGTTGTATATACTACTGTTTGTTTATGCGGCATCCAGTAAACTGCTTGATTTTGAAAACTTCCAGATACAGCTCGGGCAATCGCCTTTAGTAAGCGCATTTACTCTTTATCTCTCATGGTTTATACCGGTCCTGGAGCTGCTGATCAGTGTGTTTTTAATAATCCCTTCAACAAGGCGGGCAGGGCTTACAGCATCCTATTTTCTTATGGTGATGTTTACGGCTTACATCTTTGTAATTCTCAACTACAGTTCTTTTGTGCCGTGTTCCTGCGGAGGGATACTGGAGAAGATGAACTGGACACAGCATCTGGTTTTTAATTTTGTTTTTCTCTTTCTGGCTCTGCTTGCCTTGTATCTGGAATTTTACCGAAACTGCACAGGTTCCTTAAGGTATTGCATTTTAAAATATACGGCATTCCTTTTTCTGATCACAATTCTGGCATCAGCCATTGTCACAGTACTTTTTATATCTTCAGAAAAAATAATTCACCATCATAATAACCAGATCAGAAGGTTTCCTCATACCCCTATGAAAAAAGGCATTAAACTGGATCTCGGTGTAAGCTCCTATTACATTGCGGGAGCAGAAGAGGATAAAATCTATCTGGGCAATACAACAGCTCCTACGCTTATTACAGTTGTGGACAAAAGCATGAAGATCGTTGAAAAGAAAAGGATTGAAATTGAGACTGGCAGCTACAGATTCAGAGGGCTTAAAATAACTGTCAGACCGCCTTATTTTTTTGTGACTGACGGGACAGTCCCAATTATTTACAGAGGCAGGATTTCGGACTGGAAAATAGAGTATGCAAAAAAAATAAAAGAGTATTTTGCCGCAGCCGTGCCGATAGATTCCGTGACGCTGGCAATCCGTTCACACAGTTCGGTTACAGGAGAGGGCATACTGGGCATGGCAGACATCCGAACCGGTGAAACCGCTTTAAATCCTGCATTGCTTGTCAAGCAGTTTGACGGCGTTTTTGATCTGGACGGCCACCTGCTTTATGATAATGTGCTGGGGGAGGTTCTGTATGTGTATGCTTACCGCAATCAGTATACAATTGCTGACAGAAAGCTCGGTCTGATAAAAAGAGGCAATACAATCGACACGATTTCAAGGGCGCAGCTCGAGGTGGTCGCAGTTGAAAAAAACCGACTAAGAAAACTGGCAAAACCGCCATTATTTGTAAATAAATCAAGTGCTGTGTCCGGTTACAGGCTGTTTATAAACTCGGCAGTGCCAGGGAAATATGAAAAGGATGCGTTATGGAGATCAGCCAGCATAATTGATGTGTACGATCTTCGGGATTCAAGCTACCGCTACAGTTTCTGCATCTATGATATTGAAGGGAAAAAAGCCAGAAGTTTTATTATATCTGGTGATCATCTGTACGCGTTGATAGGCAGCCATCTTTTCCGAGGCACCCTCAATGAAAAAAAAATGCAACAGTATGAAAAATAAAGCTGCATGACAGCATAAATCTATTGGCCAAATAGCAGGAGAAGATCGAAAACCTGTGAGAGAGTAGATCATTAACTAAATACTTACATTATGAAAACCAAATTTTTTAATTATTTGTTTCCGATGGCTGCGGCAGTGATCGGACTAACGAGCGCCGCCAGTACAAGTTCTATCGGCAGAAGCACTACAGCCCCAATCATGGGATACAAGCAGATTGAAAACGAAAACGTCTGCGAGCGAGTACAGGAATGTAATAATAATGCAGGATTTGCCTGTACAGCGTCTTCTGATAATTCGCAGCTGTATGAGTATTCAAACGGAACATGTCTTGTTCCTTTACAAAGGGATACTCCAAATTAATTTATAAAAAGGAAGATGCCGCATAAAGCGGCATCTTTTTTTTAATCCATTTTAGGCACCATCCAGTCCTTAACCGGGCCGTTTTTAAGATAACGGTCGAACCACTGCTGCACTTTTTGAGTCAGATCTTCCTGGCTCAGCGTGCCATTCAGATTGTGAGCTTCATTGGGATACACCAGCATAATGTGCTCTTTGTTTAAACGCCTCAGTGCAAAATAAAATTCATGGCTCTGAAGGGCATTGACATGCGTATCATTTTTACCGGTCCACGAAAGAAGCGGTGTTGAAACATTTTCTGCGTGTAGCACCGGGGAGTGGTCGAGATAAACGTCTCTGCTTTCAAAAAGTGATTTTCCGATCCGCAGCTGGTCCGACTCAGCGCGGTAATAATCTGCAAGAGCGAGAGTGGTGCCCATATAGAGGTAAGCACTTACAAGGTCGCTCCATCCTGCTCCTGAAATTGCTGCGGCAAAACGGCCGGTCTGGGTTATGATGAGATTGGTCTCATAGCCGCCGAAAGAATGTCCTATCAGACCCAGCTTTGAACCATCAACACTGCCCTGCTCCAAGACCTTATCAACAGCGGCGAGCACACTGCCAGGAACAGATTTATTTAATGCAGCCGACTTAAAGTATATGTCAGGAAGCAGGATGAAATATCCCTTTGAAAGCAGATGGGGTATGTTAAACCCGTCACTGTTGTGAAGAGTAGGGTTGTGATACATGTTGAGCGTGCTGGACTGTTTTTCATAGATATATACTATCATAGGATATTTATGACCTTTTTGAAATCCCGGGGGTGTATACAAGACGCCTGAAAGCGGCTGTCCATTATAAAGATATTGTATCAGTTCTGCTTTTCCCCACTGATACTTCTCGTGCTGGGGATTGGTTTTTACCTCTGTTTTGTAAATACCTTTTCGGTCTATTCTCATAATTGCGGGCGGAATGTCAAAGCGCTGCGCCAGATAGAGATATTCTCCCTTGCCAGTGCTTACAGGAAAGGTAATTCTCATGTCCGTCCATACAATTTTGCTGGGCTTTTTTTTAGCCGCCAGTGAGTAAAATCCTGAAAGGCCTCCGCTGTCGTTCCTCACAGTTAAAAGCACTTCTTTATCGAGCATCACTGGAGGCTTGTTTTGAAGTTCGTGATAGGCAGGTCCGGTTTCTTGCAGAGGCTTAGTGAGACGAAACACCTGTCTGTTTTCGCGGCCGAAAGTAAGTCTTTTGATTTTAAGAGAGTTTATTTCGATCTGCCATAAATCAAATTCATCATAAATTAAAAGCAGACGGCTGTCTGCGCTCCATCCGGCAATACCCCAAAGCGAAGGATCTCCGGGCATTTCTTTTTTTTCTTTTAAAAATTGTTCTGCGCAGTGATTTAAAAGCGGGGAAGCTTTCCTTTTTGCAATGCTGTACACCCAGAACTGCCCGTCTTTAAAATAGGCAAAGTATCTGCCGTCGGGCGAAGTGTCCGGATAATAGGAGAAAGGTATTTTGACTGCAGCTTCCCAATGTTCTCCACTTTGAAGATCCACTGCATAAAGGTCAATCGGGCCGAAAATTTCCATCTGGGGTTCATATGCCGCAGGGTTATAAACAAAAGCATGGGTCTGTGTGCCATTTAAAAATAATTCAGGATTTTTTCTTGTGGTAATCTGATGCACAACACCACTTTTAATGTTCCATACTGCAGTCTTTAGGGAGGTATTGTCACTTCCGTATCTTTTTCTTTTCTCGTATAATCTTCTGTCGGCAGCATTCCAGATTTCAGCGATACTGCCCTGCCCATTTTCTGGCTGGGAGGGCTCGGAAATACGGAAAAATATTTTACTTCCGTCTTGGCTCACCAGCATATTTCTGTAGGCTTCATAGGAAATTTTCATTCCAGAGAGGCTAGCTTTTGAACTGCCGAAAGGACACTCTTTCAGCAGCTGTCTTTTTACATCATAGCTATATAGGACGGCGCCTTGATTTTCTTTGAGAATAATAGCGATCACATCGTTTTTCCACGAAAACTTCGGCATGCCTGCTGTCTGGGTTTCAAGAATTTTTTTAGGAGAGCCGGTCTTATCAAGATCCATTAAGCTGATTATAAACCTATTATTAGCAATAGAACTAAGGACGATCCGGCCTCCCTTATCTGAGATGTCAAAATCGCTGATATTATCTCCGCTGTATACTGTAATGCCTTTACTGTTTTCTGCCAGCAGACTGTAAGTGCCCGTGCCTGTTTTTCTTAGCAGCACCAGGTATCTACCATCAGCAGTCATCTTGAACTTTTTGATTCCTGGCAGCGTCCTGCAGGTGCCATTTTTGAGGTTCTGTATTACAAGCGAGTCATTTTTCTGGCAGATAAAATTACTGTCCATAAATTCTCCCTGCCTACTGCGGGGAAAGCTGAAGGTCTTTGAGCCGGAGAGCGATTTTACAAACAGGGTATCCTTTTTGCTTTTATACATCAGCAGGCAGCTGAACCAGTTCCCATCGGGAGAAACCTTACGTATACTGATTTCATTCCACATATTGTATTTTGAGGAGTCTAGAGCCTTTGGCTGAAACTGACTCATAAGAAGTGCAGGGACCAGGTAAATAAAAAATAAAATGATTCTCAAAGTTTTCCGTGTCGGATAATTATATGCTGACGTTTTAAATTTAATAGCCTTCATTCTGCGGTTTAAGGTTATGATTCAATAATAATTCAGATTCAGGTAACGGAAGTAGTTTTCCATTGGGAGTCCAGTTCGGTTTTACTCCTTTCAGGACAGTATCCAGCCTGCCTGTCCTTTTGAGATCAAAGAACCTGTGCCCGAATTCGCAGAACAGTTCCAGTTTTCTCTGTTTAAGAATTTCCTCGATCAGTTCTGCCTCGGTCACTGCCTCGGTATTGGCCAGTCCTGCATAATTTCTTATGGCGTTGATATCTTCCTTTGCTCCTATAAGGTCACCGCTCATCAGTCTTGCTTCGGAACGGATGAGGTACAGTTCGGAAAGCCTGAGGACTATGGAATATTCGGAAGAAGCCGCTGCATTGCTATCCTGCCTGTATTTGTAAGCATGATACCAGCTTGAAGTTCCATTGGTAACCTGCCTGATCCAGTTAGTCTTTCTAAGATCAGCAGCTGTGAAGCTGTTTACCAGAGTGTTGCTTAATGCCATTGAAGGCGGAGGGCCGCTTTTAAAAATAAAAAGATTTCCTTCAGCGGTCGGAGCACCTGCTGCGGCAGGCATCAGCTGCCATAATGTTGACGGACTGCTTTTTAAAAACAGCTGTGACGGGCTGTCTGGCAGACGGTAAAGGCTTTTTTCGTTTAGAACCGACGACGCGGCATTGGAAGCCTCATCCCACTGGCGCGTGTACAGCAGCACACGTGCCAGCAGTGCATTGACAGCCCATTTGTTAGGGCGGGTGCGCTCAGGGTCGGTGTATGCGGTCGAGAGAAGTGATGATGCCTGAAGAAGGTCCTGCTTAATTTTTCTATATACAGTTTCTACAGGCATGCGTTCTGCTTTCCTGTTCTGAATATAGTCGGTCGTTTCAATATATGGGATATCGCCGTAAAGACCGGTAAGGTAGAGATGCACAAGACCTCTTATAAATAGCGCCTCTCCGATAATGGTTTCCCTGTCCTTCTGGACTAGGGAGACCGATTTTTCCACTCCCTGAATTACCGCATTCGCCGCATAGATCTGATTGTATCCGGTTCTCCACAGCAGCAGGACATCCGAAGTGGAAGCCACCAGTGCATTGTTAAAAAAGACGGCATTTCCTGTGTTGGGCGTACCGTAAAAATCAAGTTCATCTGTATAAAGACCCAGCTGGGCCGAAGTGCCCGAAGCAGAGCCGTTCAGAATTCCATTTGTTCTCAGACTGGTGTATATTTCCACCAAGGCCGCCGTGGCGGTATTTTTGTCTTCAAAAACATTATCTGCGCTCAGCTGTGAGGCAGGCAGTTCAACGTCGGTAAAGTTACACGAGGCAGCAAACAAAGCAAGTGCAGCCATAGTAATTCTAAGGCAGGGCGCCTTGATACAATATTTTATTAAATTATTTTTCATGACGTATTTTTTAAAATTAGAATGACAGCTGCACGGAGGTGCTGAATATTTTAAGAGGTGGCAGGAATCCTGCTGAACTAAACTCGGGATCCATTCCTTTGTAACGGGTAAATGTCAGCACGTTCTGTCCTTCGACAGAAATGCGGCAGTTAAAATTCTTTGTCCATTCTTTGGGAAGATCATAGGCAATAGATATGTTTTTCAGCCGTATGAAGGAAGCATCACTGACCGCAGCGTCACTCTGGATGTATCTGGAGTATGCCGCGCTTCGCAGGCTATTTGAATTGCTGTATGCCTGATAAGCAGCATTATCACCTGAAACCTGCCAATGGTCTGCCACTGCCGCAGGCTGGTTGGAAAAGGTGCCGGGCATGGTAAAGCGGTAAGTCTCGCTGAAATTTTCCTGGCGGACAAACTGGAAAAGAAAGTCCAGCGTCACACTTTTGTAGGATAAGGTATTCTGGATGCCGCCGTAAAAATCGGGGTTGAGGTCTTTAATGACTTTTTTGTCATCTGCAGCCGAAAAGTTTCCGTCTCCGTTAAAGTCAGTAAAACTGTAATTACCTGTCTGAGGGTCAATACCCTTGAACTGGTATACTTTCAGTATATTTACGGACCTTCCGATTACAAACTGATTGGCATAGGAAGAACCTTCAAGTCCAGGAAAGGAGAGCAGTTTGTTTTCTGCTTTGGTCAGGTTAAAGCTGGTTGTCCATGTAAAAGCCGGGTTGCTGATGTTTCGGCTTTGCAGGGTAAATTCCAGACCGCTGTTCTGTACTTCCACATCAAGATTAGCTATAAGTTGGCTGAAACCTGTGGTAGCGGGCAGCGGAATCCCGATCAGCTGGCTGGAAGAACGATTTCGGTAGGTACTCAGAGATACGGCTATACGGTCATCGAGAAAGCCCAGTTCAACAGCGGCTTCAAGCTTTCTGTTTGTTTCCCATCCAAATTCAGGGTTGAAAAGCCTTGAAGGGGAAAGCCCTTTAATTCCCTGATAGCTGTTTGCGGATACCGTGTAGGTGTCCAGGTACTGGTAGTCTCCGATCTGGTCATTGCCGGCAGATCCGTAACTCGCCCTTAATTTTCCAAAGCTTAGCAGTCCTGTTTTTTTGATGAAAGGTTCTTCAGCAAACAGCCAGGCTGCCCCGACAGCTCCGAATGAGGCATACTGTTTTCCGGGTCCAAATCTGCTTGAGCCGTCGCGCCTTCCCGTGATGTTGAGGATATATTTTCCGTCCCATTTAAAATTTACGCGTCCAAATCCGGCGCTGTATTTATAGACGGTCTGACTGCTTTCAATAATCCTGTATATGGAAGCTGACGCAGGATTGTCCATTAAGCTGTTGCTGGCAAAGCCCTCGCCTGTGCTTACCAACTGCGCTCCGCTCTGCTTTTGGAATGTAGTTCCTGCCAGTATTTCCAGCTGCGCTCTGCCATATGTTCTGTTCCATGCCAGCTGGGGTTCAATTATCCATGATCTGCGGGAAACGACATTGCAATAAACCGATGAGAATTCGCTGCCGCGTCCAAGGGACGGATTAAAAGCCGTATGGGGCTGGGCTGTAAGCTGGTCCTGTCTCAGATCGGTATATCCCAGATTGAGTTTTGCCTGCAAGCCTGAGCCGATATTATAGGAAACAACAGTATTTGCTATCATGTCATAAGTACTGCTGCTTATGGTGCGCAGCAGTTTTGCCGCGGGATTGCTGAATGTGCCGTTCTCCCAGTTAAGTGTTCCGTCCGCATTAAATAATGCAGGAGCATTAGGGGCAAGTGCAAGCGCATCCCTTGTAATGTCAGTTGACGGCATCAGGCTTTTTTGATAGGTATAGCCGGCAGTAAAGGATATTTTAAACTTCTGGTCCTCTGAGGTATGATTCAGGCTCATTCTCGTATTGACCCTGCTGGATTTAAATTCTGTAGGGAAAACGGTGGTTTCCTGGTTCCAGCTTCCGGAAATAAGGTACTGTGTTTGCGCCGATCCTCCCGAAATCGAACCCTGCAGCATATTGTACTGTGCAGTGCCTCCAATAATTTCTTTCTGCCAGTCGGTGTACCGGTCCTGTTTCCATGCGCCGTTTATGTCATAGGCTGCGGCAGGGTAGGCGGATAAACCGTCATTTGCGTAGGCCTGTCTTCTCATGGCCAGATAGTCCTCTGTTTTCAGAAGGTCCATATGCCCGGAGGCCTGTCCGATGCCGCTGGTATAATTCAGGGAAATGGTAGTCTTTTGCTGCCTGCCTTTTTTTGTTGTGACCAGCACCACTCCGTTTGCCCCGCGTGAACCGTATATGGCTGTTGCATCGGCATCTTTCAATACCTCGATGCTTTCTATATCATCGGGATTGATACTGCTCATCGGACTGTTCTGAGCCGGCATATTGGTAGATGTGTAAGTGCTTCCGATGGACTGGGAGGAAAAGGGCACTCCGTCAATAATATACATAGGAGCATTTGCGTCTGCCCTGAGGCTGTTCTGTCCGCGGATCTTGATCTGAAAGCCGCCACCGGGCATTCCTGAGTTCTGTATGACACTAACTCCAGCCATACGGCCCTGCATGGCGGCCAGAATATTTGTTACGGGCTGTTTTTCAATATCTTTTGAAGTGATCCTGGCAATGTTGCCCGTGCGCTCGCTTTCCTTGACCGAATAGTACCCTGCATTCACTTTCACTTCCTGCAGGGCGGTGGTGTCGTATTCCAGTCTGATATCGACCACAGTTCGGCCTGCAACAGCTATCACGGCAGTTTTAAATCCGATAAATGATACAATCAGCACATCATCAGTAGCTGCGGTTATTGTGTACTGTCCGCTGTAATCGGACACAGCGATGGAAGGCTTATTTTTTACGGAGATTGTAACACCGGGAAGGGGATCTGAGCCGTCGGTGACGACTCCTTTAATCTGAAGCTGCGGATTGAAATTCTGCCGAAGGGAAATGTTTGCGTAAAGAGATGAAAAAGACAGCATAGTGCCAAGAAAAAATAGGCAATAAAGTGCTTTCCCATCCCTGTAAAATGAAAAATAATTCATAATATTGGGATTGGTTAGTTAAATATGGATTTGATTAGCTAAGGTCCTCTGCTCAAGTTTAGTCGCTGCAGCTGAGGGCCATTTTTTATTCATTAAGTAAACGGCTTAATGAAATAAATGAAGTTTTTTTAGGACACGGGCAGTAAGGATTAAACAGTTCTACTTTTGATTTAAAACGAAACTTAAAAAAAAAAGAATTATTAACACTATGAATTAAAGAAAAGTTTATGACATAAAAAAGGGCATGGAACTCAGCTTATTGTTTCAAAGGTACTTGGCATACCCACCCACAGATAAGTGAGCCCACGCCCGTAAGCGTGAGCAATTTACTTATCATCCTGTGGGTTTAAACTGCCAAGTTTTTTGAAACAGGATTCAAAGCGAAATGCTTCAAATATTTTATATGAAGAATCGCAAAATTACACTTCTATTTAGAAGAATTAAAACAAATATAGTAAAAAAAATATTATGATACCTTATAGGGTACCAATTATTTTGTTTTTTCCTATGAATTTTAACAAATGAATGAAATTGACTTTAACGAGGAAAGAATAAAATTTGGGAAACATGTCTTGAAATTAAGACGAAAAATTAAAAGTGTCGAATACCAAAATCGGTCCATCTCGCAGCAAGAGCTTGCGGATAATAGTGACTATATAACCAAAAAGACTCTTGGACAAATTGAGCGAGGTGAAGTTAATTTTCAATTTGAAACATTAGTTGCTTTAGCTCAGGTATTAAACGTTTCATTAAAGGAACTTTTAGATTACTAAAATTAAAACCGTTCATCATTTATAATTAAAAAAAAATTAATAGAAAGATGTTTCGGCATCTTTTTTTATGCGTAATAAAAAATCTAAAACCGGTATTTATACGGTAGCATTTCCATAAATAAAATAATTATTTTGCAGTCCTTATTGCTTAAATCGCTATAGATTATAGAAAGCCGTAAACTAAACATAGGCGGTTTTGTATTTTTAATAAATAAAAAGTAATATAACAATCAAAGTAAAATTAGATTTATCTAAGCCTTATAATTAGTGTTTTAAGTCTGCTAGAGAGGATTTTGTTACACAAATTAGCTAAAACAGAAAATTAAATGAAAAAGCCAGTTTTTTTTATATCATCTACAATTTTTGATTTCAAAGATTTAAGGTCATCAATAAAGTGGTGGCTTGAAGAAAATGATTATATAGTGAATGCCTCTGAATTTAACGATTTTGACAAACCACTTGATGTAAACTCCTACGATGCTTGTTTAAATGCAATTGATAATTCAGATTATTTTATACTCTTGATCGGGGACAGAATTGGAGGAATGTATGATGATGATATTACAATAACTCAAAAAGAATATCAGCATGCTTACTCAAGAATGTTAAAAAATAATTTGAAAATAATTGCATTCATTCGTCAAGATACATGGACAAATTTTAATGTAATTAGAGAAAAAATAAAAGAATTAAAAAAAGATCCTAAAATTGATGAAAGTATAGTTGAAGATATTCTGAAAAAAGAAGAAAAAATCAGATTTAAATTTATCGATGAAGTTCGAAGAGTTGAAGAGATGAGAGTTGGAGAGCGTCCGAAAAACAATTGGATTCATAATTTCAATACATTCAAAGACGTAACTGAAGTTTTTAGAAGAGAACTTGGCGGCAGATTCGATTTAAATTTTAAACAAAATAGATTTGTAGTTCTAAATGATCTAAAATTAAATTTACAAAGAATTAGCTCTAAACATGAAGAAGGACTTTTTCCAATAGGTTTTATGAGCACTGACCTATGGAAAGACTTTAAATTTAATCCTGATAAACTACAAATTACTTTAACCCAAGGGCAATACATAAACTATGCAGCCTTTTATGCTTCATGCTGGCAAATTAAGCCTTTAATAGGAAGTCGAATTGAGTCATTTTATAGATCAGGTTTCTTTTTAGAATATGATAAAAAAGTAAATGACTTTACTAGTGGCCATATTAACCAAATGGTTGTGAAACTATTAAACAATTACGAAAGGTTGAATAAGTTGCATCTTTCAATTTTTAAAGACAGTAGTAAAATGCTTAAACTTAGAAAAAAAGAAGATCTTTCACATTTAAAAGTATCACCTTTAGAAATATTCCTTGCACTTGAATTCTACGATGAAATGCATAATTGTTTTAATTTATCAAAAAATTTAAATAAAGCACTGAAAGGAAAAAAATATGAAACACCGTTAATAAGAAAAAATGAGAGATTGCCAGAAGAAATGATTGTTAAAGAAAAAGATCTTGTCACGTTAGCTGATATAGAAAATTATTTAGACTCATAACTTGGATTAGCGTCAATATACCACTGCAACAGACTTGCTTAAATGGAATTGACTAAAAATTCTTAATGACTTAGTAACTTAAATAGATAGACTATGGAGAAAGAAGAACTAACAGAAAATCTAAAAAGCTTTACCGATAATAATTTTGCCATAAGTGAAGATGAAACCAAGTATTTGAATTCCTGGACAAATTTGGGGCTGCAGATTTTGGAAGCTAAGCATTCGCTGCAACTAGCAAAAACATTCAACGAAAAACATCCTTTCGAAAAGTGGGAAGAATTTGTTCTTTCGCATGGGATGTTCAAAAATTCTGTTCTCTCTTATGTAAAATGCTTTTCCAGCTCTGGAAGCGGAAAAGTATCATTGGATCCAAAAGATGTTTTCAAAAATGAACCAGATATGAAAGAAACCCATCTTGCTTTAATGGATATGCGAAACGAATATATAGCGCATAATGGTAATAGTGATTTCGAACTTGCGATAGTTTTTCAGAAAAAAAAGGGGAATGAATTAACTCTAAAGCAGACCATAACATTTAAATCACCCAATGGCCAATTTGAAAAATTCTCTGCTCTTTTTGAACATTGTTCAAACTACATAATAGAAAAAGTAAATAAAAAAGCGGACAAGATGGAACAAAGGTTAGGTGTCAAAATAAAATTTAACTAGCTACTGACTCTAAAAAGAAGACATTTTGCTCGAAAGCACATAGTTTACTTTCCAGCCCCGATTGCAGTGGAAATCCTTTTCTGCCAGCCTTTGACATAAAAGATTGCAGCGTAAAGCGGGAGAGGCTGCACACAGCACGTTTAATAAAAAACAATGGGGCCAAAAGCCCCATTGTCCAACCTTTTATAGCAAGCAAGTCGCTTTCTGCGATACTTATTTCTTTGACTCCTCAATAGAAACTTTTCTAAACTCTTTTAAAAGTTTCTCAATTTCCAAAGATGATTTTCTAGCTCGAGCTCCTGCAGCTTTAACTCCTTTTTCAGCTACTGCTTCAGATTCTGTTTTAAATGTTTCGATTTCAGCGTTGATTTTTGCAACTAGGTCTTTCATTATACATTTTTTTAAATTAAGTGGGCAAAAGTAAAATTTTGCTATAAATGAAAACGGTATTGCTAACAAAATATTTTCACGAATTCTCTTTCTTCAGCTCTTTGAGGAAATAACTTACAGAAATTCCTGTTTTAGAGTGAAATGCATTGGTGAATCGGGGAGTGGAAGTAAAACCGGCTTCCTCCGCCAGCGATCCTATAGAGTAATTTCTATGCATGCTTGAGTTTTGGAGCAGTTCAACAAGATAATCGATTTTTAGGTCATTGATATAATCGGCAAAACGCTTGCCGCTACGATGGTATATCACTTTTGAAAGGTATTTGCTGTTTGTATTAAACCGTACAGTTAAAGTAGCTAGTGTTGCCTCTTTGTGCAGGAATTTTTTATCCCTTTCAAATTTTTCAAGGTGTCTTATTATCTGCTGTACAGTCTCCTGCGAAATATCTGTTATTTCGAATTTGTCGGTTGCCTGTTTCTGGAAGGTGCTCTTTTCATTTTTTTCCAGAAGCAGATCAAATTTGATCTTATTGCGCTTTTGGGTTTCAAAGTGGTTATAGGTCCCGTAAATGACAGCGGAGAACAGAACGACAACCACGCTGATCAAAATAACATCATAATATTTCTCTTTTACAAGCTGCTGCTGTATTTTTTCTTTTTCCAGCAGAATTTCCTTAGTATCATACTGCTTGTGGATTTTTCCCACCAGATACGTATTGGCATCTGTTAATATAGAGTCCGCTTTTAAAAGTTGGTCTATATAATACAACTGGGATTTCAGATTATTTTCCTTTTTGTAATATTTAATCATTAATTCAAAAACTTCCTTTAAATCCAGACGGATGTATCCTTTCTCAATAAAAGCCTTTTCAACCTTTTTAAAGTAGGGAACTGCTTTTGCAGGAAGCTGAAGTTTCCAATAGCTTTTTCCTATATAAAAATTTGCAATGGATAAGTTGGCAAATTCTGTGATGCTGTTCAACTCGGGTATTATCTCCTGAAGCATTTGTATGGAAGTATGATAGTTATTCAGGAAGAACTGGTTGATTCCTTCGGAGTGTTTGAAAAACAATTCCATTTCCGGAATCTTCAGCCGCACACATTCTGCAAGACCTAACGCATTAGTCTGTGAACATCTGCTGTAATCACCAGCTTTATTATAGCAGGCACTTAGTGAATGCAGTGAATTCAAATAAGGGCGCGCCTGATTTTTTTTAAAATATGCAAGGCAATCATTAAAGAGTGAAATGGCCTCATCATAAAAACCCAGATAATATTTAATCTGCGCGATATGATATTTGGTTTTGTAGATCAGGTAATCATTTTCGGTTTTGGAAATGTTTTCATTTGCATTTATATAACAATCATATGCTTTTACATAGTTTTTCTGACTGTAATAGACTATTCCTTTGGATAGCTGAGCAGATCCGATCAGTTCAGGACTTCTTGACTTTACAGCTGTCTGTACCATGCTGTCAGCGTATTTTAAACGGAGAGTCATAGGTGACTGATGCAGCATATTTTGATATGCATTAACTAACTCTTCATAATTTTTTTCCCTGCGCGCTTTTCTTAAATAGGCATATAAATATGGAGATGCTTTCAGGCTGTCATTTTTGTATTGATAAATTTTATCATCCAGATATCCATAACTTTTAAAAATAAGGGAATCAAGAATTGTGTCGGGAGTATTCTGGGCAGTTAAAGATTTAATTAGAAATAGCAGCAGCAGTACAGGTAAATTACATTTCATAATACATAGAAATTTTGAGTTTATGCTCTGATGAAAGCATAAATCAGATTAATAAAAAAAAAATGTAGAAGTCGCTATAGAGCAACTTTCAAAAATAATGTAATTATTTGAATTTCAATATTTAATGTAAGAAAAATACATTGTTGATTTCATGGAAATCGACAGTGGATTTTCCGAAAATCCACATACATGCACTTGATTTATGATTTTTTGCAATTTAGATTTGCCTTGAATTCAACAGCAAAAGATTCAGTAAAGTACTGAGCAAAAGTTCTGCTGGCCCGGGTAAAATGGACTGAGACAAGTTCTCAATTAACCAAACCATTTTGTATTATGAAAAATTTATTATTAACTGGTTTAATTATTTTATTAGGTTCATGTTTAAATGACGATTTTGACAATTCTGATTTAAGATTGGTTTCCAGCCAAGCAATCAGCGAAGAGAAAACTGCAGATTTTAAAAATGGGTCTGCTTTAGAGGAAAACTTTAAGGAAGTTCAGGCGGGAGATTACGTACTTCTAGTTCCTGCCCTATTAAAAGAAAAGATCATTTCAGTATTAAAAGCCCAACCTGGGCGAAATGAACTAAAGACTTTTGAGAAAAACAGTTCTGCATTAGATACAATTTCTTCTACGGAGGATCCTGTCTCAACATTATTTATAATTGTTGATGAAAGTACACTGGGATCATCACTGAAACTTGATGTGAAGGGGTATATAATTAATCTTGGAAATCTTCGTGGAGAGCAGTACCACATTGTGGATGATTTTATAATTCAGTACGAAATTTCAAAACGACAGGATTCAACACTTCTAACAGATGAAAAGGAATCCATTTTATCTATTTCCTCAATTTCGGAAGCAGTTTTATTTAGTGAAAAGGACAGAAAGGACAGAGATTGGGAGACATCCACCACCAGTAAGAGTACCAGGCATTAATGATGTAACGACGTAATTGAAGTTGAATCACTTCCTACTTTAATATAGTTGATTAATAATTTTCTAATCTATCGGATTTATGAAAAAGAGAGCTTTGTTTTATATTTTATTGTTCCTTTTTAATCTTTGCAGCCTTTATTTTATAATGAAGCTTTTTGCTGCTGATCAGCTGGTACAGTACGTACTTTACCAGGACAATATAATTGAGAGTCCGAGATTAACAGCGTATATTTTATACGTCTGCTGTTTGTCTAATTTATATTTCCAGTTTTTTACATGGATGGAATATTTTTTCAAGGATGAAATCTAAAAGGAGATCTAAACTAAAAGAACAAAAATGATTAGAGAAATCTTAAATACTGAGATTAAAAGCATTGAAAATGATGGTATTGATGTAGTATACATTACAGACTATAGGGCAAAAAAAACTGTACCGGTCCCATTTTCCGTTTCAAATTTTTCAGTGCTTTTGATCAAAAGTGGTAAAATGAATATCAGATTTCATGACGAAACTAATATAGTAAATCGGAAAGATTTACTGGTAATACCATTTAATTCCATTTGCACCAGCCTTGAAGCGACGGATAATATCCAGCTTTATCTTGTAAGGACAAATTTTGATTTTGCATTTAATAATTGTTATGAGAAAGAGCTTTTAGATGCTTTTAGTTTTCTAATGTTAAAATCAGATCGAAAGATTAGTCTTCAGGAAACGGATTTTAAAGTTTTGTCGATTATTTACAAATTAATGTATGTATTGCAGAACAGCAATGACAAACCGGAAGTAATTACTAAGCTGCGCCGGATATGCTTTAATTTATTTATATATGAACTCAAGTTTATACATTCGAAATATAAACCTGACTTAAATCTTGACTTTTCAAGAAGAGAAAGCATTGTATTACAATTCCTGACTATACTTTCAATTCATTTGAGAAAACAGCATCATGTCCAGTTTTATGCAGGTGCTTTATTTATCACGCCAGGACATTTGAATAAGATGGTAAAAGAAAGCACAGGTAAAACAGCGAAAGCCTTTATAATTGAAGCTCTTGTCAATGTTTCAAAAAATCTTCTCACGGATTCAAGCTATTCCGTGGCTAATATTGCCGATGAATTAGAATTCAGCAGCGCTGAAAACTTTGGCGTGTTTTTCAAAAGACATACAGGTATGCTGCCAACCGAATTTCGTTCAAGTAAAAAATAAGCTGCCTAATCGCTCCTCATTCTGCCAGAGATTGTTTAATTAAAACGATAAGAAGATGATTAAAATGTATCCTTTGGAATGGTTTGATTCGTTAATTATAAATTCATTTGATACTGATAATTCTTCTGTAAAAGTATCGGAATATGAACTGGAGAATTTGAGTAAAACAATAGTATCTGAATCAAAAAAAATTAAAATTCATATTAAAGATTCTTTTTTCGAGCTGAAAAGTAAAAGACAGATTAGACTTCTTATAAGAAAATATCATTCTTCGTTGGTATTTTTAATAGATAGAGTAGTAGAAATAAGAATGATCCAAAAATTCAATTCTCCTGAATTTTTTAGAATATTTGACCTGATCGTTAATTCGCTGGACGATTTGCTTTCATTTGTAGAAATCAGATATTCGTCCTTCATGAGTTTGGACCAGAGGGTGTCATACAGCTATTTTTCAATTTGGAAAAAAGAGACACTTGAGGTTTTAAAAAATGTGATTAAAAAAAAAGAAAATACTGAGGAGAATGATCTCGAATTGGAATTTGTTGTTAATCTTCTTGCGGCGCCACTTCAAAACAGCAGAAAGAGTAAGTATACCTATCGCCAGATTTTGTATTATAGAGAGATAATCATCGAACTTGAAAAATTAAATTATCCAGTTACGGAATCTGAAGGTTTTTCAAATCTTGATATTATGCTTATAAGAATGAATTTTAATTCCAGAGAATATACCGAGAGACTGGTTACTAAAGTAGGCAGGTATTTAGAAGGTTTTGAGAATTTATCTGAAAGACTTCAAAAGCTGCTATACTTCTGCAAGAAACTGTCTAAAATAAACGCAGATTTAAAATTAACCTTTAATCCATCTCAACAGAATCTTATTTCATTTTTGGAATACTGGTTCTCCAGCGAAATCAGATTTGCTGAAAAAAAGGCTGCAATTCTAATGCAGGAACAGAGTGATGCTTCTGTCGGAAGTGAATTTGTACAGCAGGCAGATTCAAAACTTGAATGTATACTTTCAGGAGATCAGATTGGACTTATTTTAAGGGCGACAGATGAGGCGAGAATTATTAAGGCCAAGTCTATGAACTACATATTTAAAAGTATAGTGCCTTATCTCTCTACTCCCGTAAAGAGAAATCTTTCGTACCAGTCAGTCAGAAGCAAATCATATAATGCGGAAGAGCGGGATAAGGAAATTGCGATTGAAAGTCTTGAGAAAATAATCCGTAAGATAAAAACGTATTAGATTTTATTGTCGGTGTAATCTGATAACCCTTTAAATTCGGGCATTTTGATAGGGTACAAAAAGGGTACAGAAAAGTTGTACTTGTAGAAAACTCATACTAATCGTTCCTTTGACTTGTGGAATAAATCCCACCAACATTTAACTGGTGGTGATTTTCATAGAGGAGATAAAATGTTGAACGATAAAATGAGGAGCTATGTTTACAAATATTTCATGGGGCAGTTATCTGACCGCGGTTGGTATTGCTATAATTTTCTGGTATCTAATAATCTTACTGAAATTTCACAGTCGTGATTTAAAAAGAATCTTATCAGGTGAAAAGAAACTGCAAATACCATTTCTAAAAAAAACTTCTAAAAATTTACAGGAAATAAAATCGATATCCGATTCATTTCCGAAATCTTTTGATACCCTGGAAGATGCAAAAAATCTATCGCTGCGTATTAAAGAAGCAGTTAAAGAAAGTGCAGAAAAACGACTAACAAAAGAGCAGTTTCAAAACTACCTGCGAATGCTTCTGGATGAATATCCTTATGTCAAAATTTCCTCCCTCAGAGAAAACATTAACCAACAAATAGTCTTTGAGTCTCAAAAGCATCCCAATCTGCTTTTAACGCTCAGCGAAGCAGACAGTCTTTGGGAAGGACCGGTATTTTAAAAAATTCAGAGGAGGAATATTCCCCGTTCTCTCTGGTGCGGTATGGCTTTATGTGACAGGAAAAATAGAGCAGCAACGGCGGTATTCCTCTTCTTTTTATTAAAGAATAACTTTAAAAATGATTTGTGATGAAAAAATGGAGATGGAAATTTAAAAGTCTTTTTAGAAGATTTAGAGCTATGGGATCGTCGCTCCTGATGATTCTGGTTAGTAATGTTATTTACAGCCAGGATGGTGTGGCGGGAATTAATGAAGCCAACCAGAAAGTGAGAAGTTACTTTGATGCCGGCACTGAGTTAATGTATGCAGTAGGAGCGATCCTCGGGCTGATAGGGGCAGTAAAAGTCTACCAGAAATGGAATGCCGGAGATCCTGATACCGGAAAAGTCGCAGCCGCCTGGTTTGGAAGCTGTGTGTTTCTGGTGGTAGTCGCTACGGTCATTAAATCCTTTTTCGGGGTTTAAACGATACAGAAGATGAGTAACAGTGTTTATTCTATCAATAAAGGAATCAATCAGAGTATAGAATTTAAGGGACTTAAAGCGCAGTACATCTGGTATTTGGGCGGAGGTGTTGTAGGTCTTATGATTCTGTTTGCTGCCCTGTATATAATTGGAGTGCCTTCCTTGATATGCATTGGCTTTATTGGAACGGCGGGAGGTTTTCTTGTTTTTAAAATATACAGAATGAGTAATACCTACGGAGAATACGGCATGATGAAGGCTCTGGCTAAAAAACAGATTCCAAAGTGGATTAAAGTCTACAGCAGAGAGGTTTTTATGAAAGTATAGCTACAGAACGTTAATGACATAATGAAGAAAGGATGGAGAAGAGGATGGAAGAGCAGCTGCCGGTTATGGCAGTGGAGCATGATTGTATTTTATCAAAACAGGGCGATGTAACTATAGTTTTTAAGGCAGAACTGCCTGAAATTTTTACGCTGTCAGACCAGGAGTATGAAGCTTTCCACCAGTCATGGATAAAGGCGTTAAAGGTGCTGCCGAAGTTTTGTGTTTTTCATAAACAGGACTGGTTTTTAGAAAGTGCTTATAGAGCTGATTTTTCAAGTGAAGACAGCAGTTTTCTGACCAGAAGCAGCGAGCGTTTCTTTAACGAGAGACCATTTCTGGATCATTCCTGCTATATCATGCTGACCAAGAAACCGGCGGGAAGAAGAAATGCAACCTCATTGTTTTCTAATCTGCTTAGAAGTTCCATAGTACCCGAGGAAACCTTAAAACCGCAGCTTCTGCAGGATTTTGCAGATACCTGCGGCCAGTTTAAGAGAATTATGGAAGACAGCGGATTTATAAAGCTGGAGCGTCTGCAAAATGAATCGCTTAGAAGCGAGAGCAGAAGAATAGGGCTGGTGGAAAAGTATTGTTTTTTGTCAGAGCGTGAAGATTCATTCGTATTTAAGGATATAAGGTTTGATGAGGGATTAGCGGTAGGGGATAAACACTGTCAGCTCTTTACTCTTGGTGATGCAGCTGATCTTCCTGGATTATGCGGATCGAGAATCAATTTTGACCGCTATTCAACCGATAAGACCAAATTCAGTATTGGTTTTGCGTCAACCCTCGGCCAGCTCTTATCCTGTAATCATATTTACAATCAGTATATCTTCATTGAGGATTCACAGAAAACCATCCAAAAGCTGGAAAGCAAGCGACTCAGACTGCAGTCACTCTCTGCCTACAGCCGGGAGAATATGATTGCCAGGGATGCGACGAATGATTTCCTGAACGAGGCAGTATCACAGCAGAGGCTTCCGGTTAAAGCCCATTTTAATGTACTGGCCTGGAGCACGGATAAGGAAGACTTGAAAGAGATTAAAAACAAAGTGTCATCAGCTCTTGCGCAGATGGATGCGGCTGCCAAGCAGGAAACTGTCGGAGCTCCTCAGATCTATTGGGCTGGAATGGCGGGAAATGCTGCGGACTTTCCCATGAATGACACCTTCGACACCTTTACTGAACAGGCGGTATGCTTTCTGAATATGGAAACGGGATATAAATCTTCGCTGAGTCCCTGCGGTATCAGGCTGGGAGACAGGCTTACAGGGAAACCAGTTCATGTTGATATCAGCGATGAGCCTGTTAAGATGGGAATCTGCACCAATCGCAATAAGTTTATATTGGGACCTTCGGGCAGCGGCAAGTCCTTTTTTACCAATCATATGGTGAGAAGCTATTACGAGCAGGGAACGCATATTGTGCTGGTGGATGTCGGGCACAGCTATAAAGGGCTCTGCGATATGGTAAACGGGTATTATTTCACTTACGATGAAAAGAATCCTATCCGTTTTAACCCATTTTATATTTCAGAAGGAGACAGTCTGGATACAGAGAAAAAAGAGAGTATTAAAACGCTTCTGCTCGCACTCTGGAAAAAAGACGACGAAACCTTTAACCGGAGCGAGTATGTAGCGCTCTCAAATGCCCTGCAGCTGTATTACGAGAAATTGGATAATAATGCAGAGATATTTCCCTGTTTCAATAGCTTCTATGATTTCCTGAAGGTGGATTTTATCTCAATTTTGGAAGGAGATAAAGTAAAGGAGAAGGACTTTGATGTGAATAATTTTCTTTATGTACTCAGGCCTTATTACAAGGGAGGCGAGTTTGATTATCTGCTGAACGCGACAGAAAATCTGGACCTTCTAAAAGAAAGGTTTATTGTCTTTGAACTCGATAATATCAAAGATCATCCGATTCTTTTTCCTGTAGTGACCATCATTATAATGGAAGTTTTTATCAATAAGATGAGAAAACTCAAAGGAATCCGAAAAATGATACTTATTGAGGAAGCATGGAAAGCCATAGCAAAAGAAGGGATGGCGGATTATATAAAATATTTATTTAAGACTGTGCGTAAATTCTTCGGGGAAGCGATAGTGGTCACGCAGGAGGTAGAGGATATTATTTCTTCGCCAGTGGTCAAGCAGGCAATTATCAACAACAGCGACTGCAAGATACTTCTGGACCAGAGCAAATATCAGAATAAGTTTGACCAGATTCAGGAGCTGCTTGGACTTACAGACAAAGAAAAGGCACTTGTACTTTCTGTAAATAAAGCCAATGATCCAGCCAGGAAATACAAAGAAGTGTTTATCTCTCTGGGAGGGATGCTTTCAAAGGTCTATAGAACCGAAGTTTCGCTGGAGGAATACTTAGCTTATACAACAGAGGAAAGCGAGAAAGTGAAAATGAATGCCTATGCGAAGAAGTTTGGCGGGGACATAAAGAAAGGAATAGCCGCAATGGCTCAGGATATGAGAAATGGAATTAAATGAAAAGGAATAATGAAAAAGAAATTAATAGTCTTGATGGTTTGCCTGCTGCTAGTCGGCACCTCGGCAAGACCTGCGGAAAAAGTTGCGGTATTGCCGATACTGGAAATTGTAAAAGCTGTTACGAAAAAGGTGATTAAAGCCATTGACCTGAGAATCCAGCGGCTACAGAATAAAACGATATGGCTTCAGAATGCACAGAAGCAGGTGGAAAATGTACTTTCCAAATTGAAGCTCGATGAGATCTCGGACTGGACTCAGAAACAGAAAGATCTTTACAAAGGCTACTATGAAGAACTCGCAAAAGTAAAGTCAATTATTACCTACTATCAGAGGATAAGAGAGATTACCAAAAAGCAGACACAGCTTGTTCAGGAATATGAAAGAGCCTGGAATCTTTTCAAACAGGATACCCATTTTAAAGACAGCGAAATCCAGTATATGGAGAGCGTTTATACAGGAATACTCGAGGAAAGTGTGAAGAATATCGACCAGATTTTTTTGATTCTGGATTCTTTTGCCACCCAGATGAGCGATATCAAACGTCTTGAAATCATCAACAAGGCTGCTGATCAGATTGATGGGAACTACGATGACCTTACAATGTTTAACCAGCAGAACATACTGCTGAGTCTTCAGAGGGCCAAAACAGAAGCAGATGTAAACCAAGTGAAACAATTTTACGGAATTCCATAATTCAATAAAAAAAACATGAAAAAGATAGCTGTACTACTAGTAGCGCTCTGTGTTTTTAATCAAAGTATGAGCGGGCAGGCAAAGCAGAGGAAAGAACTAATCCTTCAAATAGCGGCACTTCAGGTTTATATTGACTATGCAAAGAAAGGATATTCGGCAGTATCAAAGGGGCTTAATTTCATAGGTGATGCCAGAAAAGGAGAGCTAAACCTGTACGGTGATTATTTTACCTCACTTTTAAAAATCAATCCAAAGGTTAGGAATTATTATAAAACTGTTGAGATCATTTCCATGCAGTTTAAAATAATAAAACTCTGTAGAAAGACTTTGGCAGATCTTAAGACTGTTGATTTGTTTCATGGTAATGAACTGGACTACATTGAAAGGTCTTTCGAAAAGCTTCTTTGGAGCTGCAACCAGACTCTCGACCAGCTGCTGGTTATTACCACCGATGCAGAATTGGAACTAAAAGATGATCAGAGACTTGAGCGCATTGATCTTCTGCACAAAACTATGCTGGAGGATTATAATTTCTGTCTTTCCTTCAGCAGGGATGCCAGACTGCTGTCGGTTTCAAAATCTGCCGATAAAGAGGATTCTAAAGGATTAAGTGAATTGTACGGATTATAAACTTGCAATGATGAAAAAGATATTATTGTTTATGGCAGTTATCTGCCTATTTCTGACTCCAGTTAAATCAATGGGGCAGTCAGCAGAAATTCAGCAGCTGATTTTGAATATTGAAAAGCTATCCCAGTTCAAGAAAATTCTCAGTGATATGAAAAAGGGATATGAGCTGCTTTCTGGAGGATACAAAACGGTGAAAGATATGACTGAAGGAAACTTCAGCCTTCATAAAACTTTTCTGGACGCACTCATGCAGGTAAGTCCAGCGGTAAAGAATTACAAAAGGGTAGCAGAGATAGTGGAATATCAGATTTCAATAGTAAAGGAAAGCCGCAACGGAATGAACCGATTTATAAAAAGCGGAAATTTCAGCGGACAGGAAATAAATTACTTTGAGAAAGTTTACGGAAACCTGCTTAATCAGAGCCTGCGAAATCTCGATGAACTTACTATGGTCATAACAGCAGATAAGCTCAGGATGTCGGACGACGAAAGACTAAAGGCAGTTGACGATATCTATGAACAGATGCAGGATAAACTGCTTTTTCTCAGAAACTTTAATGCCTCATCTAATGTGCTGGCCCTTCAGAGATCAAAAGAGAAAAATGATGTTTATGTCTCAAAGAGTTTTCAAGAATTTAAAGAGTAGAGTATGAAATGCCTATTAAACAAAAAAGCAGTTTGTGTGATGCTTATCATATTACTCCTTCCTTGCAGAATAATAGCACAGGGACTAGGGGACGAGATGGGTAGTCTTCATGGGGTCTTAGACCAGCTTTATGATGAAATGATGCCGTTGTGTTCTAACCTAATTGCTGTAGGGCAGGGAATAGCAGGCTTTGGAACTATATGGTACATCGCTTCACGCGTGTGGAGACATATTGCAAGTGCCGAGCCCATTGATTTTTATCCGCTCTTCCGTCCCTTTGTTATAGGATTCTGCATTATGATTTTTCCGTCGGTTCTGGCACTTATTAACGGAGTTATGAAACCGACTGTTACAGCTACTGCAGCTATGGTAACAGGCTCTAACAATGCAGTTGCTGTTCTGCTTAAAGAGAAAGAAAAAGCAATTAAAGAAACCGATCCATGGAAGATGTATGTCGGGACTGCAGGCACGGGTGATCGTGACAGATGGTATAAGTATACGCATGACGGTGCTGATCCATCGGATGAGAGCATGCTCGCAGGCATAGGCAATGATGTCAAATTTGCGATGGAAAAAGCTTCTTACAGTTTTCGAAATTCGGTCAAGGAATGGCTGAGCGAGGTGCTGAGGGTTTTGTTTGAAGCTGCCGCCTTATGCATTGACACCCTTCGGACCTTTCAGCTCGTGGTGCTTTCCATTTTAGGTCCGCTGGTATTTGGAATCGCAGTATTTGACGGCTTCCAGCACACGCTCACTGTCTGGCTTGCCCGATATATCAATATTTACCTCTGGCTTCCTGTTGCCAATATATTCGGAAGCATAATCGGAAAGATTCAGGAACTCATGCTCAAGCTGGACCTCTCGCAGGTGCAGGCAACAGGAGACACTTTTTTCAGCAGGACCGATATGTCATATTTAATTTTCATGATAATAGGCATCATAGGATATTTTACCGTGCCTTCTGTTGCCAATTATATTGTTCACGCAGGAGGAGGAGGAGCCCTGGGGCATAAAGTGACAAGCATGTTTGGCAATTCAGCCAATTCTGTTGTGAGAACCTCTTCAAACGCGGTTGGAATGGCTGCTGATGCGATGGGAGATGCGGATCGCAGAATGACCAGCAGCATGGCTGCGACAGCAGGAAGCAGTCCTTATTTTACTGATAAAGGAAACTATATGAATGATAGGCTTAAAGGAAATTCTAAACAGACTTAATAACAGGAGCATATGTTTACCAAAATGAAAAACGTCGATACGGCATTTAGATATGTGAGAGGTTTCACGATGCTTGTAATTGCAGGCTGCATCATAATTAGCTGCTATGCTGTCTATAAAAGTTTCCAGACAGTGAGCCTTATGCAGGATAAAGTATATATTCTGGCAAACGGCAAAGCGCTGGAAGCTTACGCTTCGGAAAGAAAAGATAATATTGCTGTTGAAGCAAGGGACCATGTGAAAACCTTTCACAAGTTTTTCTTTACCCTTGATCCTGATGATAAGGTCATTAAAACCAATATCACAAAAGCGCTGTATCTGGCAGACGACAGTGCAAAACGGATTTATGATGACCTGAAGGAAAACAATTTTTATTCGGGTATTATATCAGGAAATATCAGCCAGACCATCCAGATTGACAGTGTGAGTATTGATATCCGTGAATATCCCTACCGTTTTAGATGTTATGCCGGACAGAACATTATCCGTACTACCAGTATTTTAAAAAGAAGCCTGCTTACGGAAGGTGCGCTTCGCAATGTATCAAGAAGCGATAATAATCCGCATGGTTTTCTTATCGAGCGGTTTAATACGATTGAAAACAAAGATCTTTCCGCAGAAACCAGAAAATAGAGATTTATGAAATCCTTTTTTACAAGACAGACTGAGCCTTTTGTGTATCACAAGTATTATCTGCTATTGCAGAAAAGATGGGCAGAAAAAATGAAGAGAGTCACAGATGGGCTCTCTAAAACAAAACTGATCTGGGGACTTCTATTCTTTACGGTTTTGACATCGGGTTATTTAATTTATAACCTGTATAGGACATTTTATAAACAAGCTGAGGTTTCAACAGCTTCAAAAATTAAGACAATCAATTTAAAAAACTAAAATTATGCAAGAGAAAACATTATCTCCAAAGGAATTTAAAAAGAGAAAGATGCTTTTAATGCTGCCTCTTATAACATTTCCATTTCTCACATTCTTATTTTATTCATTAGGCGGCGGAAGAATGGAATCCAAGATGGCAGGGAACGATGAAAAGAAAGGATTCAATTTTAATCTGCCTCTGCCTAAATTTAAAGAAGATTCAGCACTGGATAAGATGAGCTATTACGATCAGGCGGCAGTTGATTCGATAAAACTGCGAGAGCAGATAAAAAAAGATCCTAACTATATTGATAATAAAGTCTCGGAAGATAAAGCAGATTCTTTTTCCACAAGTGATTTTGAATCCCGCATGCTTCCAAAAAACAGATCGGCTTTTAATTCTGAGTCTTTTCAGGACCGCAATGAACAGAAAGTTTATGAGAAGCTGAGGGCTCTTGAAAAAGTAATCAGCCAGCCTGCTGTCCCTGCTTACGGTCAGGACATGAGGGAATTTGAAAATTACGGCACTTCTGGTGGAGAATCGGAAGAGATTAAAAAACTTGAAGGGCTAATGTCGACGATGAGCACGCCCCAGGAACCTGATCCGGAACTTCAGCAGTTAGGCGGTATGCTGGAAAATATTTTGGATATACAGCATCCGCAGCGCGTGCAGGATAGACTTAAACAGACATCTGAGAGCAAAAAAGGAAAAATATATTCAGTGCAGAAAAAAGAAGCAGAGAATAACATAAGCTCACTTCAGCGGAATGCCGATTTGCAGACCTCTTTCAAAACAAATGAATTTTATTCTCTGGACGAAGCACAGCCTGCTGAAGAAATTCAAAATTCTATTGAAGCAGTTGTGCATCAGACGCAGACTATTGTCAATGGCTCGGTGGTTAAATTAAGACTTACGGATGATATTTTTCTTCAAGGAACAATTATACCCAGAAATACTTTTCTGTATGGTACGGCGGCTTTAAAAGGAGAGAGGCTGGAGGTGAAAATCACAAACATCCAGTACAATAATTCGATATTTCCCGTCGAGCTGACAGTCTATGATATGGACGGGATTGACGGCATCTATATCCCCGGAGCAATTAACAGGGATGTGGCTAAGGCATCAGCGGACAGATCCATTCAGACTCTAGGTCTTACCGGGATTTCGGATTCATGGGGAGCACAGGCCGCTGGTATGGGCATCGAGGCAGCCAAAAGTCTTATGAGCAAAAAGGTAAAACTCATAAAAGTGGTTGTAAAGGCGGGGTATCAGGTACTTCTGTATGATGAAAAACAAAAAAAAATAAAACCTTAAAAGAGAGAAAATATGAAAAGAGCGAATTATTTGTTTTTAATCAGCTTGCTGCTGGTTTGTGCTTCAGTTAATCCACAGTCAAACGCAAGGGAAACTGTCTTTTACGAAGAGCAGTATAAAAATCTACAAATAGGTTTTTCTAAAACCACAAGCATTATTTTTCCTTATACAATCAAGAGCATAGATAAAGGAAGCGCAGAAGTGCTTGTACAGAAAGCAAAAGGAGTTGAGAATATACTACTTGTAAAAGCTGCTAAACAGCATTTTTTCCAGACCAATCTGACAGTTGTAACATCTGATGGGAAATTGTACGTTTTTGTACTGAATTATGACGATTCGTGCCCTGACTTAAATTTTAAGGCTGAAAATGCAGTGGCTGCAAGCAGGGATGTGCTGTTTTCTTTAGAAAACGAAAATCAGAAAAGAACGGAACAATGTGCTTGGGCAGCGTATTCCAAAAAGAAAAAAATCAGTGGCCTAAAAAAATCAAAGTATCAGATCAGACTGGAGGTGAACGGCATCTTTATCCAGCAGAATGTTTTGTATCTGCGTGTTGTTTTTGAAAACAAATCAAAGATTAATTACGATATTGATCAGTTTCGTTTTTTCATCAGGGATAAGAGAAAATCAAAACGAACTGCGTCACAGGAAATTGAATTGGAGCCTTTGTATGCAACTTCATCATCTTCAGTAATTCCTTATAAATCTGAAATAATAAAAGTTTATGCTCTGGAGAAATTTACTATACCTGAGAATAAGTATCTAACGATTCAGATGATTGAAAAAAGCGGCGGAAGACATTTGGAAGTGGATATTAATAATAATCTGACTGATAAGGTAATTCCGATTACAGAATTAAGCAGTGACACTTTTTAAGCTTTAAAATAAATTATGATAATCAATTTAGCTGACACTGAAATGATGCTGTCATTTGCTGAGGAAATGGCTTATAACGGCCATCGATTTGCCGCCTTTAATACCGATGAGGTGACTGATACCGACACAATTGAGTTTTTTAGAAATCCATTGGATGCGAAGGAGTACTGTCTGGTTATGAACAATGATGCGAATTATTTTCAGAGCCTGACGATTGAATCAGTTATCGACGACTTGCGAGCAGTTTTGAATAGCGGGGCAGATACTTCCGAAAATGAAGCAATAGAACTTACTGGATTTGCCAAAAGGGAAATAGATAGGAGAGAAATTTTAGAAAATAATTTAAATGAAAACGCAATGAATGAGAAAAATTTAGAATACCTGAAAGACCAGTTAAAATATACTGGATTTGGAGAAACGTTCGATGCTGAACTGCGAGAGAACATAATGAAGGGAGATAAGGATTTTAAAATTATGCACACCGGCATTATGAACAATGGTCTGCCAAATAAGGATACCTTAACTGTAGAATTAAATTTCAAAAGGTCTGAGCAGACAGATATGTACTTTTTTAATTCCTATCATGTCAATCTTCAGAAAGAAGAAAACAAACCTGGTCTGGAACAGACCTTCTACATCAACAAAGACAGCGCCAGCATTACAATGAAAGAGGCTTATAATTTGATGGAAGGCAGATCTGTCAATAAAGATCTTAAAAACAAAGAAGGGGAGAGCTATAATTGCTGGCTGAAAATCGACTTTAAACAATCTGACAATGGTAATTTTAAGCTGAACCAATACCATCAGAATTATGGGTATGATTTGGAAGCAAGTCTGGCAAAACATTCAATCAAAGAGCTCAATACTCCGCAGTATAAAGAAGACCTTTTAAATTCCCTTAAAAAAGGAAATCTTCAGTCAGCGACTTTTGTTGTCGGCGGTACTGAAAGTAAAATGTTTGTGGAGGCAAATCCTCAGTTCAAGACTGTTAATGTTTACGATGAAAATTTACAAAGAATTAATCATCGAGAGAGCAAGGAAGAAAAAAAGGCTGAATCTCAAAAAGAATCCGTTTCCAAAGATCAAAAACAAAATCCAGATTCAGATGAAGGTGATGCTGGGAGGAAAGATAATAAAGTAAAGAAAAGAAAAACTCCTTCACTTTAAAGTTATGGAAAAATTAAAGCCTTTATCGGATTTTTTCACCGCAATAGAGAATGATTACCGGATTAGTCCGATGCATATTGCCATTTATGCAGCTCTATTACAATTTAGATCCGTTAAGGGCTTCATTAATCCAATTTTTGTCTTTAGCTCGGAGATTATTGTTATTGCTAAAGTTTCTTCAGCAAATACGTATCATAAATGTGTCCAGGAACTTCATCAGTATGGATATATAAAGTATAGACCATCTTTTAAAAAAAATCGTGGAAGTGAAGTATATTTTTTGTTTTCAGCTGACACGGACATCTAAAGATTCTGCAATTAATAATTTTATGAAATTGTACTATGAATGAAATTGTAACCAAGGAAGATCTGAGACAGTTTGGTCTTCTTCTAGTAGATAAAATACAGGCTTTATTTAAAGATAAGGATTCTGGACGGAAAGAAACTTTGGAACCAGAGTGGATTAAAAGCAAGTCTGTGAGAAAACTGCTTGATATTTCAGCAGGTTCAGTACAGAATCTTAGAACAAGCCAAAAAGTCCGTTTCAAAAAAGTGCTTGGGTCGTACTACTATAATAAAGAAGATCTTCAAAAATTATTTGATGATGATAAACACTAAGAGATTAAAAGAAAGCTATATAATGAGTTATCTGTCAATGTATAGTAATGATCCTAAACTAAATGTCTGGCATCTATCAATTTTGACAGCAATACTAGGATTAGGCTATAGGCAGGGCCAAAGAAGAAGGATTAAAGTCAGCCGCAGTAAAATTATGGAGCTGTCACATGTGAATACGCTGCCGACGTATCATAAGTATTTTAAACAGCTTCAGGATTTAGGATACATTAAGTACACCCCATCTTATCATCCAGGATATAAAAGCGAAGTTAAGTTGTGTAAAAGGAGGCTATCTCAAAATATTTGAGATAGCCTCTTTTAATTTTAAATATATTTTGAAATTTATTGATCACGAAGAAATGTTGTATTTCTTTTTGATTGCCTGAATTTCCTTTTCGAGCCTGCTGAGAACCGCCAAATCAGGTTTAGATATTTTGGATCCAGTTTTATTGAGTTTTTTATTGAGAATAGACATTTCACGACCGATTGTAGCCTGCTCAGTTATAGCATATGCCTCAGTCTGTTTTACCGATGCATGACCCAGCAGTTCTTTAACTACATTAATAGGGACGTTGTTATTTAATGTCACAGTGCTTCCAAAAGTACGGCGGGCCATATGCGTGTTTAATGTAAAAGGAAAGCCGCACAAGACTGCCACCTCTTTTAGATACTCATTCATTTTCTGGTTGGATGAAACAGGAAGCACGGTTCCACGCTGGATACACAGCGGGTGCTCTTTATATTTTTCAACTATTTTCAGTGCTTGGGGAAGAAGAGGTACATTAAATGATGAGTTTGTTTTCTGCCTTTCGGACATAATCCATAGATTTCCATCAATGCCTTCTTTGATATCAGTTTTCTTTAATTGATAAGCGTCTATGTAAGCCAGGCCAGTGTAGCATTGGAAGACAAATACATCCCTTACGACATTGAGCCTGTCAGTTGTGAAATAATGACTTTCAAGTTCGTACAATTCCTGTGCGGTGAGTGGTTTTTTTACCAGTTTTGTTTTACGTCCCTTAAAGTTCTTAAATGGGTCCTTGGTGATTAATTCCTTATCAATGGCGCGGATTACAATCTTTTTGAAATTTGCAATATACTTTAGGGTGGTGTTGTTGCTGCAGTCGCGTACAGTTCTAAGGTAAAACTCGAAGTCCTTTACAAACTCAAGATTCAAATCTGCAAATTCAAGATCGTGCTTTTTAAGTTTGAATTTTATAAACGCAGTCAAATGGTTTTTAGTAATGGTAAACCGGTCAAGGGTGCCTTTTGCATAACCTCTTCCCAGAAGCGCCTGCATTTCATCATTATGCTTTTGAAATTCTTCCAACACCTTAATCTTTGGAGCTGTCCTTCCCAGGACCTCGTCCATAATTTTCTCAGCGGTTATAGTTTTACCGCTGTACATCATTTCGGTTTTGATTTCATTGATTTTTAAAGTCAGCGAATCCAGAAAGAAGTTCAGCGACTTAGCATCTTCCTTTGAGCCGACCGCTCTTTCGAACCTTTGATCCCATCGTGTATTATCCCATCTTCTCTTAGTTGAACTTTCCTTGCGGATACCGTCAACAGTTATTCTGAAATATACGATCCATTCTCTACTTTCTATTTTGGGTCTTTTTAAAAAGAATCCCAAACCAAAACTGCTTTCCAACATAATCCTACTTTTTAAATTAATAAATGTAGAATAATATAACTGCCAAATCAAGTCGTTAATCTCGTTAACCCCTATAAATTAAGGAATTTTTGCTGTTTCTGGTGCACTTTTCTGCGCGCCTGAAAGTGCACCGATTCTGCACCTTTAATTTTGTGAGCATTTATAAATATTGAAAACAGGCCTAAAACGAAAAAGACCCGCAAATCGTTGAATTTGCAGGTCTTCAGACATTTTTTGTGACTTTTTAAAAAGATTGAAAACTTAAAGTTTTCCGTCTTTTTGGCCTTTCCGTGGGGAGAGCAGGATTCGAACCTGCGAAGTTCACACAGCAGATTTACAGTCTGCCCTCGTTGGCCGCTTGAGTATCTCCCCGATCTCAGCATTGATGCGCTTTGTTGTTCTAAGCGGTTGCAAATATAGGAACGTTTTTCATGTTTACAAACAAAAAACGAACTTAATTTTAAGTTATTTTAAAGTTATTTTTTAATTCATTGGAATTGAATAAAATAAAAAAATCTCCACTAGGGAGATTTTTTAAGTTTTTTTAAAAAGTAGGATTATTTTGCTAATAATTCTACGATTTTTGCTTTCAATTCAGGACCTCTTAAGTCTTGAGCAACCACTTTTCCTGACGCATCAAGAATAAAAGTTGCCGGAATAGATTGAACTCCGTATTGAGCTGCAATTGGCTCGTCCCAAAATTTTAAGTTCGAAACGTGTGTCCATGTTAAGCCATCTTTTGCGATAGCTTCTGTCCATTTACTTTTTTCTTTATCCAAAGAAACCCCAATAATATTTAAGCCTTTAGAATGTAATTCTTTGTAAATGGCTACAACATTCGGATTTTCTTTTCTGCATGGTCCGCACCATGAAGCCCAAAAGTCAACAATAGTTACTTTTCCTAAGCTTTCCTTAAGCGAAATTACTTTCCCTTCAGGATTGGGTGCAGAAAAATCTGATCTTCATTTAGCGTCACCAACAGGAGGAGCTGTTGCACCAACTGCAGGCATTTTTGCTTGACCAAGTTTTGTTTTAATTTCTTTACCAGGAGCTGTGTTTTTCAAAGACTCATCTAAAGAGTTGTATAAAGCTTCTGCTTTTTTAACATCTGTAGAAGGATCTCCTAACATACCTTGAATAATCAATGCTGAAATATAAGATTTTGGATGACCTTCAGCGTAAGCTAAATATTTCTTTTTAGAATCTGCCTGAACCTCAGTTTGAATTTTCATGTATTGTTTCATCAAACCGTTGATAGTTGCTGTATCTTGAGCTTGTTGAGCTGCCTGCATTTTTTGAGTGTTGTTTTTTTGAAAATCAACTAATGCTTTTTGAGTTTTAGTAAGCTCTTCGTTGAATTTTACATACTCATCATTATTGTAAGTTCCAGAAATTTTAGATTTGTGGATACTGTCTTTATCGATTGCAATTTTAATTTCTCCTGTTTCTAAGATAAAAGGAATTGGCCCGTTTGCACCTTGAAGAATTAAAGTATGAAATGCTGGTTCAGTTACTTTTCCTTTAATTTCAAATTTTCCATTTTCTACTTTTACTGTATCAAGAGCTAATGGCATTTTTGTTGTTGGATCCTGACCTTGAAGAATGATCGTTTTTCCGTTTTCAATTCCAGTTGCAGTTCCTGTAATTAGGTATTCTCCGTCTTTAACTTTGCTGCAAGAAATTATCGCTACAGAAGCGGTAAGTAAAAAAAGTATTTTTTTCATTATAAAAAATTAATTAGTTAATTGATTTGTGCAACAAAAGTATCTAAAAATATAAAACTTAAAGAATTTTGTAACCTAAAATTTTGTTATAGTTTTTTTATGCTTAATTCTCATGTTTTCAGTGTGTTTGCTGGCTAAATTTGACTTAAAACTTTTAATTATATTATTATTTGGAAATAAAACATACAATTTTCTGATTTTTAAGCATAAAAAAAGCATCCTGTTGTCAGAATGCTTTTATAAATATTTGGGTATAAATCTATTCCTGATTTGTTTTCTTTCTCCAGGTAAAAGAGTTTAAAATGTGTCTTTTTGCGAATCTTCCAGGAGAATCAGCGTTTACCATTTTTACGTAAGTTGCTTTAGGAACACTGATGTATTCGTAAACACTTCCGTTAGAAAAATCGATAATTAAACGACCTTCAACAAATTTATAATCGGTAATTGAACAAGTTGAAATCGTTTCAGTATACTCAGGTAAATTTGCTTTAATTGTCTCAGGATTAATACTAACCAAAAAGTGGTAAGCCTCAATAATAGCTTTACTTTTTTCTTCTGCAGCTTTTAAACCAGCATCATCACCTTGAAATTTATCAGGATGAGATTCTTTCATCGCATTACGATAAATGGTTTTCAAATCTTTTAACTCTGCAGTTTTATCAACGTTTAGTAACTTGCGGTATTCAACTATTTTTTTCATAAATAAAAGGTAACTTATTGTCTATTAGTTTGAAATGAGTGTTTTTTACTTCAAAACGACAAATTTTTTGCAAAGGTACACTTTTTTTTAACTTTTTACTTTTGAAGGAAAAAATATTGTAAAAAATTAAGAGTTAGTGTTTAAGTGAGAAATTTTATCGCAAAGGTGCAAAGTTTTTATATATAAATTACCTGTAAACAGCATCCCGAAGCCTCGGGACGCAAAGCTATGTGTTATAACTTTGCGAACTTTGCGAAACCTTTGTGGACTTTGTGGTTAAATTCTCATTTCAAAACCTGAAACCTGAAACAAATAAAACCAGGAACAAAAATTACTTATTTTCCGGCTTATGATTTGCCTTATCAAAGTTTTTGGACTTTTTAGGATATTTATCATAACTAATATCGCTTGGATTTTCAATTACAGATTTAATTGTAATCCAATCACCTACGTTAAAATTAGTATGTGCAATTTTATAATCTAAAAGATATTCACCACAAAAATAATTGTTGTTTTCATCTTTTTCGATGATACCGGTGTAAACTCCTTTTTGGGGCATTTTTTCTTGTGAATCTTTAGACATGACTTTTAAATTTAAAATTAAAGCAGCAAAGTTAATCAATTAATGTTTGTTTTGGGGAGTTCGCAACAATCTCAGTATATTTGCATATGCAAAAAAACTTTAAGCCACATCCTAATTCGTTTAAAAATACATTCTGTGTTTTTCATGAAGTACTTGCAGATGAAATTGAAGGATTAAAAAAACAGTTCGAAAGCAAAGCCGGAAGTACCTATTATTATACCGAAGCCGGAATGTATCGCGTTTCGAATCATTGGGGAAGACTTGCCAACAGTAAATGGCGTTTGGTAGCGCGTGAGCCTGAAACGGAATCAAAAACTAAAATAGGTTTTGCCGCATGGAGTGAATTTTACCCGGATAATGTTGAAGAAAAACTATATTATATAGATACTGATTTTGATAAAAATACCGTAACCTATCAGCATAAAAATAATCCGGATTGGGATAAAAAAGCAATTTTAAGAACGAGTTTCGAAACGACAAAACGCATCAAACAGATTAGAAATCTGCAGCAATTAACTTCCTGGGCTAAACATTTCGATTATGATGATATTGCCGATTTACGAAAGCAAATTATTACCGAATTGATTTACACCGAGAAAACTTTAGAAGAAATTAAAAGAGAAATATAATGGGACGCAACAACGAAAGGAATATCAAAAAACACAACGACAAATTGCACAAAGCCCAAAATAAAGTAAAACAGGCTGAAATTGCACGTAAAGAAAAATTAAAAGAAATTATAAAAAAGTTCAACGAAGACAAAAAAGAAGAATAAAAAAAAAAATGTTGCCACGAATTTCACGAATTAATTTTTAAAATTTGTGTTCAATACAAATTGAAATTAGTGTCAATTCGTGAAATTCGTGGCGAACAAAAACAATAAAATATGAAATTCGAAGATTTAAAAGTAAGAGTGCAGGAGATTATTGATTTGATAGCTGCAAAACAAGAGAGAGAAGCGAATAATAAATTGCTTGAAGTGAGTGATACTTTAGACGAAATGCTGGATCACGCAGAAGAAGATGAAGATTTGAGAGAAATTAGCCGTTATCAGGTTTTATTGAATCAATTGCATGTAAAAATTAACGGCGAAGAGCAGGTTGATGGAGAATAAATGTTTTTGCGATACAGGTTTATTGTTTAAAGATTGCTGCGGATTGTATCTGGAAAACAATCAAAATGCGCCAACAGCTTTAGCGTTAATGCGTTCGAGATATTCGGCATACGCGACTCATAATGCTGATTATCTTTTGGAAACTACTTATGTTTCGGAAAGAAAGTATTATTCAAAAACTGAAATTTTAAAATGGGCAACAAGTAATAAATGGCAAAAATTAGAAATTCTTAGTTCATCAGAAGATACAGTTGAGTTTAAAGCCTATTTTTCAGATGCTAATAATAAGCCTCAAACACATTATGAATTTTCGACTTTTAAATTAGAAAATAATGTTTGGTTTTACGTTGACGGAAAGTTTGAATAATTGCTAAATTTATAAGGGAATTCAACCTCTTTTGTTTGAATATTTTAACTAAAAATTAATAAACGTTTCTTTTTTCGTAATTCTAAAATAGCTTAATTTTAGAATTATGAAAAACGAATTTAAAAAAGGTTTTTATTTTAAGACGTACGAAGCCCCATTTCAGTCTCCGTTTGAAAAGCTTTTTGGAATTTTTAAAGAGCTAATCACCCATACTTCGGGCGATTTTGATGAAGCAATAGACTGGCTTCGGGAGTTGGATAAAGAATATAAACTGACCGACGAAAACTACACAATCGATGATTTTATCGAAGATTTAAAAAAGAAAGGTTACATAAAAGATGAGGTTAAAGAAGATGGAACAGGAGGTTTTGGTATTACTGCTAAAACAGAACGTGCCATTCGACAACAAGCCTTAGATCAGATTTTTGGAAATTTAAAGCGTTCCGGAACAGGAAATCACAAAACTAAGCATGCCGGAAATGGCGATGAACATACAGGAGAATTTCGCGAATTTAATTTTGGCGATGGTTTAGAACGTATTTCATTGACAGAAAGTTTGCGAAATGCACAAGTCAATAATGGAGTTGAAAGTTTCATGTTGACCGAAAATGATTTGGTTGTAGAAGAAACGCAATACAAAGCCCAAATGAGTACGGTTTTGATGATAGACATCAGTCACAGTATGATTTTGTATGGTGAAGACCGAATCACGCCTGCCAAAAAAGTAGCAATGGCTTTGGCCGAATTAATCACAACGCGTTATCCAAAAGATACGCTTGATATTTTGGTTTTTGGAAACGATGCCTGGACGATTCCCATAAAAGATTTACCGTATTTGCAAGTTGGCCCGTATCACACTAATACCGTTGCAGGTTTACAATTGGCGATGGATATTTTGCGCAGAAAACGAAATACAAACAAGCAAATCTTCATGATTACCGACGGAAAACCAAGCTGCGTGCGCGAACGCGATGGTTCTTATTATATGAATAGTAATGGTCTCGACGAATATATTGTAGATAAATGCTACACACAGGCACAGCAAGCCAGAAAACTCCATATCCCGATTACGACTTTTATGATTGCAAACGATCCGTATTTACAGCGTTTTGTAAATCATTTTACAGAAGCCAATCAAGGAAAAGCATTTTATACCGGACTAAAAGGTTTGGGCGAAATGATTTTTGAAGATTATGAAACGAATAGGAAGAAGAGAGTTCGTTAGTTAGGTTTAAAGTTGCAGAGGTTCAAAGGGACAAAGGTTTTTATAGACAACGTAAAAAGATTTAGGTTCAAAGTTGCAGAGGTTCAAAGGAACAAAGGTTTTTATAGACAACAGATATCGTAGAGACGCACAGCAGTGCGTCTCCCGCAAAGTAATGACACAATCCTTTGTCATTAAAACAAATAAATAACAAAAAGACATTTCAATAAAATGAAAATAGAAAACATAAACACATTAGGTCAATTAAAAGCCGCAGGATATAAAACGATAAGTATTAAGGACGAATTGCGAAATAATTTGCGTGAGAAGATAAAATCCGGAGCTCCTGTTTTTGAAGGTGTTCACGGATTCGAAAACACCGTAATTCCGGAGCTGGAGCGTGCTATTTTATCTCGTCATAATATCAATTTATTAGGACTTCGTGGTCAGGCAAAAACACGTTTGGCGCGCAAAATGGTCGAATTGTTAGACGAATATATTCCGTTTGTTTCAGGTTCGGAGATTAATGACGATCCGTTGAATCCAATTTCTCGATTTTCAAAAGATTTAATTGCAGAAAAAGGAGATGAAACGCCAATTTCATGGCTGCACAGAAGCGAACGTTTTTTTGAAAAACTAGCCACGCCGGATGTTACTGTAGCCGATTTAATTGGAGATGTTGACCCAATAAAAGCTGCCAATTTAAAATTATCTTATGCAGATGATCGCGTAATTCATTTCGGAATGATTCCGAGAGCGAATCGTTGCATTTTTGTAATCAACGAATTACCTGATTTACAAGCCAGAATTCAGGTAGCATTATTTAATATTTTGCAGGAAGGCGATATTCAAATTAGAGGTTTTAAATTAAGAATGCCACTTGATATGCAATTTATTTTTACGGCCAATCCCGAAGATTATACCAATCGTGGAAGTATCGTAACGCCTTTAAAGGATAGAATTGGCTCACAAATTCTAACGCATTATCCTGAAAGTGTAGCCATTGCAAGAACAATTACGGAACAGGAATCCAAATTGGATCAAAACCAAAGCGACATTGTTTATGTGCCAGGATTAGCGCGTGATATTTTAGAACAAATTAGTTTTGAAGCCCGCGAAAGCGAATACATCGACAATAAAAGCGGTGTAAGTGCGAGAATGAGTATTACGGCTTTCGAAAACTTAATAAGTACAGCAGAACGCCGCGCTTTAAAAGCCGGAGTTGATAAAACAAATTTACGTTTGTCTGATTTTATCGGAATTATTCCGGCTATTACAGGAAAAGTAGAATTGGTTTACGAAGGAGAGCAGGAGGGAGCAGCGTATGTGGCTCAGAGTTTAATAGGTTCTGCAATTCGAACATTATTCCCGACACTTTTGCCAAAAATAGAAAAGCTCGAAAAACCGGGAGAAAAAACACCATATTCTGATTTGATCGAATGGTTTTTTGCCGAAAGTGGTTTCGAATTATTAGACGATGCTTCGGATGCTGAATATCAGGGAATTTTGGATGAAGTAACTCCGTTAAATATTTTGGTGAAAAAATACCAGCCAGAACTGGATAAAGAAGATATTTATTTCTTCAAAGAATTTATTTTATGGGGATTGGTTGAATATAAAAAATTAAGTAAAGATCGTTTTGCACAAGGACATCAGTTTAAAGATATGTACGGAAGTTATATTAGTAAACTATAGTTTAATATAAATTATAAATTAAGTTACGTCTTATAAATTTAAATCCGACAGGTTTTTAAAACCTGTCGGTTTTTTTATGCGCAACTATCTTTGCCAAAGTTTAAAACTTTGACAAAGATTTAGCAATCAACTATCATAATAGGTTTTTTATTTTATTGAAATTAAACCCATTACCATTTTTATTTCGTCTACCTTGCTCCGTTGGCTGCAATTGTAGTCTTCCCTAAAACAAAATGGAAGATAGTTTCGAAGATTTGATTTCGAGTTATATTGAGAATAAAGTAGGAATATCAGAGCATTTTTTAAGTGCTGAACTAGCAAATCATTTAAAACAAAATTTATTTGATTTAAACGACAAAAGTTTGTTGCTTGCTGCCGGAATTGGTAATTCAGAGAAACTATCTTACGACGGCGCCATCAGAAGTGATTCCATTTATTGGCTTGATAAAAAGCACAATAATGTTTTCGAAAATGAATTCTTCGATAAAATAGACGCTTTCATATTATACTTAAACGAAAGCTGTTACGCTGGAATTACCGGTTATGAATTTCATTATTCATTATATGAAGCCGGTGATTTTTACCTGAAACATTTAGATCAATTCAAAAATAATCCAAGTCGAAAATATTCCATGATCAGTTATTTAAATAGTAATTGGAAAGAAGCAGATGGTGGCGAATTAATGATTCATCAGGAAAACAACAATCAAAAAATTGCCCCAACTCAAGGAAAAACAGTTTTTTTTAAAAGTAATGAATTAGTTCATGAAGTTTTAGTTACGCAAAACACAAGAATGAGCATTACTGGCTGGTTAAAGAGCGACTAAGAGATCCTTATAAATATTTAATTGTTTGGAGTTTGAATATTTTTAGAAATTATATTGATATATCAATTATATTTGTATCAAATAAAAGAATATGAAACTTGAAAATCCAACCGGAACCGCGCTTTATTCAATAGAAAAAGCGATAAAGGAATATCGAAAACTGGCACAAAAAAATATAACCAAAGTTGTAAAAGACATTACGATAGATCAGTGTTTAGTATTAATTATACTAAATGATAATCAGAATATTTCTCAGAAAGAATTAGCAAATCTAGTCTTTAAGGACAATGCTTCGATTACAAGAATGATTGAATTAATGGTTAAAAAAGAATATCTAAACCGAACAATTCATCTCGAAGACCGCAGAAAATTTAATCTAGAAATAACAAATAAAGGAATAACAACTCTGGAACTAATGAAGCCAGTTATCAAAATTAATAGAGAAACGGCACTCGATGGTTTATCATTAGAAGAAATAGCATTGTTAAACAAAACCCTCAATAAAATAATTGCGAATTGTAAAAAATAATAATTATGAAATTAAGATTAACACTAATTGCATTGTTGGTATTTACTTTTGGATATTCACAAAAAGAACTTGCGGGCAAATTAGAAAAATATATGGATGCTCAATTTGTCATTAATAATTTTAGCGGTACTGTTTTGATTTCTAAAAATGATTCTGTAATGCTGGAAAAAGCATATGGTCTTGCTGATTATGAGTGGAATGTAAAAAACACAATAGACTCTAAATTCAGTTTAGCTTCGGTTTCAAAGCAATTTACTGCTGTTGCTATTTTGCAATTAACAGAAAATAAATTGCTTTCATTGGATGATCCTCTTAGCAAATATTTTAGTGATTTTCCTAAAGGAGAAAAAATAACTTTAAAAATGATGTTAACCCACAATTCAGGTTTACAAATGGATTTTGACGAGTTGTATCTGTCTAAAACAAATCTTAATAAAGATTTTGTTTATAACTATTTAACCAAAAAACCATTGTTGTTTGAGCCTGGAACAAGTACGGCTTACAGCAATATTGGTTATTATTTTCTGGGGCGTATTATAGAGAAAGTATCTGGAAAATCTTATGCCGAATACCTAAAAGAGAATGTATTCGATAAAGCAAAAATGTATAATTCAGGTGTTTCAACTAATGATGCAATAGTAGATAAAATGACTCAATTATATTATTTAAAAAACAATAAATTGGTAAAGAATCCCTATATCGATTGGAGTTGTAATTTTGGGCATGATGGTATTTATGCAACTGCTGAAGATTTATATTTATGGAATAAGGCGCTTTTTGATAGTGAAACCATTTTATCAGAAGAATCTAAGAAAGAAATGTTTACGTCTTATAATGAGCAAAATTTTGGTTTTGGAGTTGTAATAAATCCTTTCTATAATCAGGGACATCAATTAATTGCGCACGATGGAGGTTTCTACGGTGCTATGACTTCTTTTAATAAATACACACAGGATAAGGTTTTTATAACCGTTTTGTCTAATAATCAGTCAAAATCATATTATATCGCTTATGGTCTTGCCGGAATCTGTTTTGGAAAAGAAGTAGAGCTTCCGTACAAACACATTGAATCAGTAATAGATACAAAAGTTTTTGATGAGTATGTTGGCGATTATGATGGCATCAAAATTTTAAAGAAAGACAATAAACTCTATTATCTTGATTACAATATCGAACTGTTGGCGGAATCTCAGACGAAATTTTTTAGATCAGACAATAATAATATGACATTGGAATTTATTAAAAATAAAAAAGGAAAAATTACACAGTTAGAAATCAAAAAAGCGGGAATAAAAGAAGTGAAAAATAAAACTAAAGGAGTTTAAAACCTTATTTTTGTAGTTAAAATATAATTCTATGTTATTTCTTCTTTTAAGTATTCTTTGTAGCGTAACTGTTGGTGTAATTTTCAAAATAACCCATAAATATAACGGAAACCCAATTCAAATTGTAGCCTTCAATTATGTGTTTGCCCTCCTATTGTGTTACCTTACTTTTAGTCCGGATATTTCTGAAATTCACACAACTGCGCCGTGGAATATTTATCTTGCAATAGGAATTCTGTTGCCAGTTGTTTTCTTGTTTTTGATTGCATCCATAAAACATATGGGAATCGTAAAAACTGATGCAGCACAACGATTATCACTTTTTATTCCAATACTGGCCGCATGGTTTATTTTTAAGGAAGAATTTAATACATATAAAGTTCTGGGAATCATAATTGGTTTTTTAGCGCTGTTGTTCATCTTAAAAAAACAATCTCAAAATAAAGAAAACAAATGGATTTATCCCGCTGTGGTTTTAATAGGTTTCGGATTAATCGATATCCTTTTCAAACAAATTGCCCTTTATACTAATTTGCCTTATACAACTTCTTTATTTATTGTTTTTGATATTTCATTAGCAGTTTCTTTGCTTATAATTATTTATAATGTTGCAATTAAAAAGATGAAATTAGAAGCTAAAAATATCCTTTTCGGAAGTTTGGTTGGACTGTTTAATTTCGGAAATATTCTGTTTTACCTAAAAGCACACAAAGCATTTTCAGAAAATCCCTCTACCGTTTTTGCCGGAATGAATATGGGGGTTATTATTTTAGGAAGTCTTGTTGGTCTGCTTTTTTTCAAAGAAAAACTATCCAAAATTAACTTTATCGGTATCTTTTTGGCCTTAATTGCCATTATTTTGATTGTTTTTTCTCAATTTAAGTAATTTTTTTGTCCCCTTAATACGTTAATTTACAGGTTCTTTTATGTTAAGTTTTAAAATAATTAAAATAAACTCGACTAATTCTATAGAATTTATAAAATATATTTATAAATTTGCTTCAACAATGAGAAACTCTAGCCAAAATATCATTCAGGTCATGTGCAGCTTCACGATGTGTTGCATGATGAACTATGTAATGAAATGGCGTTAATAGAAAATGGAACTTGTTAGTTATTTTTTTTTTTAGCCTTTCATGCACAATGAAAGGCTTTTTTTTAGAACTATTAAAAAATCAATAAAATGAGATCAAATAGAAATACCAACATAATGATGCAGTGCTGTCTTATCAAAATTCCGTGTTGTAGACAAGGCAATTGTTTGCAATAACAATTCTCTTGGAAAAGAGTCAGGTAAAATTCTAAATCAAAAAAATAACCCCAATTAAAAATATAAAAATGAGTACAGAAATAATTAAACAGAATCCCTTTCAGTCTATGATTGATCGTTTTAATATCGCAGCAAATATTCTTAATCTTGACGAATCAATCAGGCAAAAACTGCAAAGACCTGAAAAACAAATTGTCGTTAATTTTTCTATTGTTTTGGATAACGGAAACGTACAAAACTTCGAAGGATACAGAGTAATTCACAACACGGCATTGGGCCCATCAAAAGGCGGAATACGTTACGACAACGGCGTAAATCTTGACGAAGTAAAAGCATTGGCAGCCTGGATGACCTGGAAATCTGCAGTAACAGGAATTCCGTTTGGAGGAGCAAAAGGAGGTATTATTTGTGATCCGAGAACACTTTCTAAAAAAGAATTAGAAAAAATTACAAGAGCGTATACAAAAGCTTTATCAGATATTTTTGGTCCGGAAAAAGATGTTCCCGCACCGGATATGGGAACCGGTCCTGACGAAATGGGCTGGTTAATGGATGAATTTTCATTACTTCACGGCAAACCAATTCACGCTGTTGTAACTGGAAAACATTTGCATTCCGGAGGTTCTTTGGGCAGGGTAGAAGCAACCGGAAGAGGTGTAAGCATTATTACACTTTTGGCACTTCAAAAATTAAAATTAAGACCGGCAAGATCTACGGTTGCTATTCAGGGATTTGGAAATGTAGGATTGCATTCCGCATTGTTTTTACATCAAAAAGGATTGAAGGTAGTCGCAGTAAGTGATGTTTCAGAAGCATTTTACAACCCGGACGGACTTAATATTCCGGAACTGATTTTGTATTATAATCTCAATAATAAAAGTATAAAAGGATATCCCAATTCTGTTGCCATAAAACACGAAGATTTATTGCTTTTGGAAGTTGATGTCTTAATTCCGGCGGCGAAAGAAGATGTAATTACACAAAAAAATGCAAATGAAATTAAGGCGAAAATAATTGTAGAAGGCGCAAATGGTCCGGTTTCTTCAGATGCTGATCAGATTTTGCATGAGAAAAATGTTTTGGTTGTTCCGGATATTTTAGCAAATGCCGGCGGTGTAACGGTTTCTTATTTTGAATGGCTTCAGAATTCGCTTTTAGAATCCTGGAGAATTCACCAAATCAATACGCGTCTTGAAGATATTTTGGAAAAAGGTTTTGAAACTGTTTTCAGGATTGCTGCAAAACACAACGTAACGCCACGTATTGCGGCTTATATCATCGCTTTGCAAAAAGTTGCCGATACGCAATCTGTAAAAGAAGTAGCTTTGAGTGCGCCAAAATTCAAACAGAATTAAAAACTGATTTTTTAAATGAATAGTATATTTTCATTGGTTATTCGAAATAGTAACTGATGAAAATATCTTTTTCGTTAAAATTATACCGAATTAAATACCTAATTGTTTAGCAATTAAAAGTAATTTTTAAAATGGAACATATTAATTTTTTAGCGTTTGCTATGCCAGCCTTTTTCATTTTTTTGTTTTTGGAATATAAACTGGCACAGCGCAAAAAAAGACCTGAGATTTTCAATTACGAAAGCTCTGTTTCGAACATTAGTATTGGTATTGCCGAAAGATTAATCAATCTTTTTGTAGCCGCAAGTTTTTATCAGCTCTATTATTTTATCTATAATAATTATCGATTTTTTGATATTCCCAGCAATGTATTTGTCTGGTTTGCCTTAATTCTCGCGACCGATTTTGTCTGGTATTGGTACCACAGACTGGGTCACGAAGTCAATTTTTTCTGGGCAGCGCATATTGTACATCATCACAGTGAAGAATTTAATTTTACAGCTGCAGCCAGAATCACTACTTTTCAGGCAGTTGTACGCACTGGTTTTTGGTGCATTTTGCCACTTGTTGGTTTTCATCCTACAATGGTAATCACGATGCTTATTGTGCACGGCGCTTATTCCTTTTTTACACATACACAGCTTATTGGTAAAATAAAATGGTTAGAATATGTTTTTGTAACGCCATCCGTTCACGGCGTTCATCACGCCTCTGACGAAAAATATCTGGATAAAAATTACGGAGATATGTTTACCTTTTGGGATCGTATTTTTGGAACTTTCCAGGAAGAAGAAGAAAAACCAAAATACGGATTAACGCATCCGCTAAAAAGCTACAGTTTCCTTTGGCAGCACTTTCATTATTATTTTGAAATTTACGAATTATGGAAACGCTCTTCAGGATTTAAAGCCAAATGGAAAGCCGTTTTTGGAAGTCCTGCGCATATGGATCAGGATATTCGACCGATATTAGAAAAACGCTTTTTGCAGGACAAAAGCAATCCGCATCAAAGGTTGAGATTCCGTAATTACCTTTATATTCAATTAGGAATTTGCACTTTATTTCTAACTGTTTTTACTTATTATTTCGATTTTTTAAATCTCTTTGATAAGATTTTTGTGTTGACTTTTATTCTGGTAACGTTAGTCAACTGTGGTGCTTTATTAGAACAGCGCAGATGGATTTATTATCTGGAATATGGAAGAATTTTTATCGTAAGCAGTTATTTTTTATACGAAGAAGATTTAAAGGCATTTTTGTTTGTTCCGCTGGCGATTATGATTTTTGCAGAACAATTGTTTTCGTTGAGCAAACGTTATCAAAATGTAGTATTGCAATTGGAATCAGAATAAAAATAGGCCACAGATGACGCGGATGATACGGATTATCACAGATTTTTTATTGTATAAATTTGTATGATCTGGGCAGAATAAAATTATGAAGATCGCCACGAATTCACGAATTTTTATACATGCAGATGTAACAATAATTCGTGAATTCGTGGCGTTTTTTTTTGACACAGATTAAAATGTTTTTTCTAATCTGTGCCAATCTATTTTAACCCGTTCAATCCGTGGGCAAAAAATTAAATTGTTTTAAAATTCGTGAATTCGTGGCGTTTTTTTTTGACACAGATTAAAATGTTTTTTTCTAATCTGTGCCAATCTGTTCTAACCCGTTCAATCCGTGGGCAAAAAATTAAATTGTTTTAAAATTCGTGAATTCGTGGCGTTTTTTTTTGACACAGATTAAAATGTTTTTTTCTAATCTGTGCCAATCTGTTTTAACCCGTCCAATCCGTGGGCAAAAAATCATATCGTTTTAATCGCCATAATTTTCTCCTCAAAAGTGTCTTTAAAATCTGATTTGCTTTTGATTCTCGTTTTATACGTGTAAATTGTAGCTACAGAAAGTTCCAGAAATTCTGCCATTTGACTACTATCCTGAATTCCTAATCTGTACAATGCAAAAATGCGGAGTTCGGTATTTAAAAGTTCTCCTTTTTTAACGATGCATTTATGATCATTCGGGAATAAATTATTAAAATCGGTTACAAAAGTGGGGAATAATTTCAGGAAGATTTCATCAAATTGGTGAAAGAGATTTTCCCGTTCTTCCTTTACATTATAACGCTTTAAACTCGCGATAACTTCATCTGTTTTCTTGGTGATAATTTTATGAAGCGTACTTTTCTGTATGTGATCAATCTTATTAATAAATGCCGAAGTCGCCTTAATAAAATACGTAATATATTCTTCCTTAATTGCATTGGCTTCGCTTAAACTCACATTCATTTCCTGCAATTGCGCGTAGGAAGAAGCCATTATTTTACGGGCTTTATTCTTTTCTTTTAATTGTTTAAAGATGATAATCAGAAACAAAATAATAATCAAAGTCAGAATCGTTAACAGAATAATGATTCTTTCCAGTTTGTCATTTTTATCTTTTACATTATTCAGTTGTGCTTTTTCTATAATAGGCAAAATCGACGAAATTTCGATTTTTCTATGCCTTGCATTATAAAAAGTCGCATCGTCCATAGCAATGTTAATGTACTCATTTGCCTTGTCTAATTCGCCCATTTTAAAAAGTTCATTGGCGAGATTTCGTAAAGCAACGGTTTCTTTCGTGGCATTTTTAACATCGGCAATAGCGGCGAGAGCGAGATAATAAATGGCTTTTTTGGTATATCCTCTTTCCGAATAAATATAGCCGAGACTAGAAGTCGCGATTCCATAATAATCCGGCGGAAGATTATAGTTGTTTATCCAGTAACTGAAGGCAAATTCGGCACCACGCCAATCTTGTTGTTTTAAGCGTTTTAAACTTTCTGCCGCCCAATATTCATTGCTGTTAGGGCCAATTAATTCCAAAGCTTTTTTTAAAAAATGATTTCCCTGCTGGACATAATGAATGTTAAAACGCTGATCTTTATTATAATCTCCGAGATCATAATAAGCACGCGCTTTGATGGAATAAAATTCGATTTTATGTTTCTGGTCGAGTTTTTGGTCATCGATAACATTCAAAGTGTCAATCGCTTCCTTAAATAATCCGGAGGAAAGCAATACGAAACCTTCTTTAATTCGGCTTTTAGCCAAAAACTTCGGATCTTTTAAAACAATGGCTTTGATTTTTGCTTCTTCCAGATAATAATAAGCAGAATCATATTTGAAAGATTTATATTCTTCAAACAACGACATATAACAATTATATAATTGCTCGTTGTTTTGGTTCAAAGTAAATTTTGAAACGTCTTTTTTTATGGCTGCAATTTTATGATATTTCTTTTTTAAATAAACTTCCTTTTTCAGAAGCACTCTATCCAATTCTTCCAACACAGGATTTTTCTCTTTCGCAGCCAGAGAAAAACCTGCAATAAAAAAATACAGAATCAATAGTATTCGCATAGTGTTTTGGTTAGGTAAAGTTATTTTTTGATTTGTAGTGTTAATTGGTTAATTCAGAATAATTTTAAAAGAGTTGATGATTGAGCAACTTTAAAATTAGCTTTTTGTATTTAGAAATGTGTGATTTATAAAGTCAAATCACTCTTAAATGTTAAAAGTAGTCTAATAATTTGCAATTATACAATAAAAAGCAATTATATATATGCATAGTGAAAAAAATACATGTATAAATTTAGATATTGTTATTATTACCATTAAAAAAACCTATAATTTGATCTAAACAACGTCTTGATTTTTTGAATCGTTATAAGATTGTAATATATTGATTATTAGAATTTTGACTTCTTATTAACTCAAAATATATCTTGATTTTTCTCAGATGTTTTTTTTTAGATTTATTTAACATCTAGTTTCGTTCTGTCTTTAAGAAGACAAAAAAACTAACGAAACAAACCACAAATTTATGAAATGTAAAAGTATTTATTGGTTAGCTGTTTTGATGTGTTTCATGGCCATTGGTTGTGATAATACAGAAGACGGAAGCTACGTTGATCCGATTACCCTTTACGAGAAAGTAAACGGAAATTGGGGATTAACAAATTTGAAAATGGTTGATGAATCTGCTAAGGCAAATGCCATCGAACCAAGTGAACAAAACTTGAGTACGTATTTTAACTACGAAGATTTTAAGATCAAATTTAACGTAGATGAAAATAGGAATCCAACAAGTTATGAAGTTCTGGGAGACGTTCCTCCATTGTTTGCCAAAACAGGGTTTTGGAGATTAAGTTCAGATTTTCAGCCAACTAACGCAAGCGGTCCGGTTCGAATTTATTTGTATAGTGACGCTCAGAAAACGCAGAAAACAGACGAACTCAGACTGACTTCAGTTCCTGGAAACAACGACGAAATGGAACTTCAATTAGTGCATTCTTCAGGCGGAATTGCCTTTGTATCTTATGTATTCAAATTAAATGCTATTAACTAAAAGTAATATGAAAAAATTTCTATATACAATTTTACTTGCCCTTTTAATGGCTCCGAATTTTATGCAGGCTCAGGAAGCCGCGGGAGCTGTGGGACCAATATCATCGTTTCCCGTAGTTTACAAATATGATGAGCAGGTTACGTGGTATTTTGACATGTCAGGATCAACTTTTACCGAAAACGAAGATCTGTATATGTGGATGTGGTCACCATCTGAACCGGACGCGGGCAATTGGGAAAACTCTTCTGATTTTGCAAAACTGCATTATGAAGGCAATAAAGTATGGAGTTTTACTTTAACACCAACAGTTTATTTCTCCAGAACGGTGGCACAAATTACGGCAAGCGACGGATTTTGGTTTCGTTTAAAAAACAAAAACGGATCTAAACAAAGTGAGGTTGCCAATGTAACTTACACTGATTTCTCTTCGTTTTACACTGCAAATGAGTTAATCAGATCATACCCAACAAAACCAACAATTGATAAACCGGTTAGTATTTTATTTAACTCAAACTTGAAAGACGGTTTTGCCGGAGTTCCAAGTGTGCATTTCCACAGTGGATTAAACGATTGGGCGGTTAAACAGGAATATCAGGCATGGCTTCCGGATGTATCTGAAAAAACAAAACTGAAAGATCTTGGAAATGGTTTTTACAGAATGGATTTGATTCCGCAACAATATTACAATCCTGAGCCTGGCTTTGTTATGGAAAACATTACGTTTCTGTTTGTAGCAAAAGACTGGACAACTAATTCTGGTGATCAGATTATTTATGCAGGTGCTTATGAGCCGCCACCGCCGCCGATATTTGGATTTTTTCCTTTGCAAATTAGCCAAAAAGATTTTCTGGGTATGTACAGAAAAAACAATGAACCAGGCGTAAACAAATTACTTTACACGATTACAGCCGGAAGCAAAATAATTGCGGGTGAGTTTTCAGGCGGAACTGCTGAAATAAAAGGATTTGTCAATTTGGTTTCAGAGCTTCAAGGAATTCCGAATTTAAGTGAAATACATGTTTTGGTCAAAGACAATAAAGACAAAACAATTTCGGATACCACAATTCCGCTTAAAACTTTAGACAAATAACTATCAAACCAAACACCAATTCTAATGAATAGTAAAAATAAAAAAATAGTCCTGCATCAAATGTGGACTACTAAATCGGTGGTATTCATGATTTTCATGCTTTTCCTTTCGGCAGGAATATTTGCGCAGGGAAAAAAGAAAATATCAGGTACCGTTTATGACAATACAGGAAGTGTTTTGCCTGGAGCTTCGATTATTGAAGTAGGCACAAAAAATGCAACCACAACAGATTTTGACGGAAAATTTTCACTGGATGTAGCCGTAGGAGGTGCTATCGAAGTATCGTTCATCGGTTCATCAACACAAAAAGTTCAAATCACTTCAGCATCTTCAAATATCGATGTTCGTTTGCAAAATGACGGATATCAACTAGCAGAAGTTCAGGTTGTCTCTGTGGGATACGGAACTCAGAAAAAATCAGATTTAACCGGAGCCATTTCGACCGTTGGTGCAGATGATTTGGTTAAAGGAACAATCTCTTCGACAGAACAAGTTTTGCAGGGAAAAGTGGCGGGATTGAATGTGATTCGTCCTTCCGGAGATCCTGCAGCGGGTTCTACTTTACGCTTGCGCGGAGGAACATCTTTAACGGCAAGTAACAGTCCGCTTATTGTAGTTGACGGAATTGCAGGCGTTGATATCAACGTGGTTCAGCCTTCGGATATTAAATCGGTTGACATTCTTAAAGATGCTTCGGCGACAGCCATATATGGTTCAAGAGGAGCAAACGGAGTTATAATTATTACAACAAAATCGGGTACAAAAGGAGTTTCTGTTACGTACAGCGGTTTATCAAGCGTAGGTTATGTGGCTGATAATTTAGATCTTTTGTCGGCAAACCAATGGAGAACACAAGTTCGTCAAACAGGAAATATGGACGCTGTTGATTACGGCGGAAATACCAACTGGCAAAAAGAAATCGAGCAAGTTGCCATTTCGCAATCGCATACTTTAAGCATCAATTCTGGAAAAACAGACAGCGGTTTTAGAGCGTCTCTTTCGTACTTAAATAATGAAGGTGTTATTAAAACAAGCGGTCTGGAAAGAATTAGCGGAAACTTAAACGCCTACCAATATCTTGGCGAAAATAAAGCCGTAAAATTTGATATGGGGTTATTTGCCAATATCGATAAATGGCACCCAATTGATTACAGGATTTTTGAGCGTTCTTATAATTTGAATCCAACAATTCCGGTTTATGATGCAAACGGAGATTTTTCTTCAGTAGGCGGAAATATCTACGAAAATCCGGTTGAAATTTTAACCAACAGAACCGTTGATAATGAAAGACACAGACTTTTAGGTTATTTTAAAACTGAGGTTAAATTTCTAAATGATTTCATGGCAGTTGCCAATATTTCATTAGAACATAATGCGATGCAGGGAAGTACATACAAACCTTCGTACGCTGTTATGGAAGGAAGAACAGAAGGCGGTTATGCTCAAAAAACTTATGCAGAATATACAAATGCACAAGGAGAATTGTATGTAAATTATACTAAAGTTATTGATAAACATAATATTAGCGCACTTGCAGGATATTCATACCTTGAAAATATTTACAATGGTTTTGGCGCACAGCGTTCCGGTTTTGTAACAGATGCTTTTGGCTACAACAATTTAGGAGCAGGTTATAATTATCGTTTGGGCGATGTGTACTCCTACAAAGGAAAATCGAATTTGGTTTCATTTTATGCACGTGCCAATTACGGTTACGATAGCAAATATTTGTTGACTGCAACAGTAAGACGTGACGGTTCAAGCCGTTTTGGAGAAAACAATAAATGGGGAACTTTCCCATCTGCATCGGCAGCGTGGAGAATTTCTAACGAAGATTTTATGACTTCTTCTAAAGATTGGTTAGGCAATTTAAAACTAAGAGTAGGTTGGGGAATTACCGGTAATCAGGATGGAATTGGTGAATACAAATCACTTTCGATCTTAGGAGTGGGTAACGACAGTTATTATGATCCTGTTACAGGAACGTGGAGTTTGGCTTATTCGCCAAAACAAAACCCAAATCCTGATTTAAAATGGGAATCTACAGAGCAAGTAAACGTGGGTATAGACTTTAGTTTATTTAACAGAATTACAGGTTCATTCGAATGGTATTCTAAAACTACAAGAGATTTATTATATACTTATGAAGTGCCGCAACCGCCTTATTTAGTGGGAAATATGCTGGCAAACGTAGGTGAAATGTCAAATAAAGGAGTTGAGCTTACGCTGAATGCAGACATCGTAAAAGGGGATAAATTTACCTGGGATGCGAATTTGACTTTAGGACACAACGTTCAAAAAATAGAAAAACTATCGAATCCTACTTATAAAACAGATGTAATTTACAGCGGATCTTTACACGGATTAGCGGGTATGTCAGGACAATATTCTCAAATTATTGCAGAAGGATATCCGGTTGGAACTTTCTGGGGATTTGAAAGTGCAGGGCTTGGCGCCGATGGAAAAATGTTGTACTACAATGCCGCCGGAGAAAAAGTTCTGGACGACGTTTTAGTAGATGCTGATAAAAGAGATTTAGGAAATATTCAGCCGGATTTAACTTTAGGGATCGGAATGAATTTTACTTATGGAAATTTTGATTTAGGAATTTCCGGTTACGGAATGTTTGGTCAAAAAGCATTAAATGCCACAAACATGATGTTAAATGACCCAAACAGATTACCAGCTTTTAATGTTCCTGATGATTTCCTGAATACAGGTATTACTTCTGCACCAAAATACTCAAGTTACTGGATCGAAGATGCTTCTTTCTTTAGACTTCAAACCGTTTCTGTTGGATATACATTACCATTGAAATTAAAAGGTTCAAAATTGAGAATGTATTTAATGGGCGAAAATCTTGCCGTGTTTACAAAATACAAAGGTGTTGATCCTGAAATTGGTCTAAATGCACAAGACGGAATCAACCAAACCGGAGTAATGGATCAAACCGGATTGGCAGCGCCTGGAATTGACAGATATAATAATTATCCTCGCCCAACAACGATTTCTGTTGGATTAAATTTCACGTTTAACAATTAAGCGAATTAACTCAAAAATATAAAAAATGAAAATCAAAATAACAGCAGCAATATTGATGAGCATGCTTTTTACGATATCATGTACAAACTTAGATGAAGATTTGTACGATAGAGTAGAAGATGGAAACTTCGGAAATACGCCAAAAGAAATTGATGCATTGGTTGGTGGCGCTTATTCTTCGCTAAGAGGATTTGCCGACGGAATTTCAAACAATTACCCAACTTGCGAATATGTTTTCTTTTTAAATGAAACCGTTTCAGACGAAGCCACTATTCCAACAAGAGGAACAAACTGGTACGATGGCGGACAATATCAGGATGCACAAAAACACACCTGGAAACCAGACAACCGTATGATTCTTTCGGCATGGCGTTATAATTATACCGGAATAGCAAAGATCAATTCGATCATTTATCAAATCGATAAATCGTCATTGACAGATGACGCAAAAGCACCAATTTATGCCGAATTAAAAGCATTGAGAGCGTATTATTATTACAATCTTCTTGACATGTTTGGAAATGTGCCAATCGTAGTAAATTTTGAAGATACTTCGTTGCCGTCAAATTCTACCAGAAAACAGGTTTATGATTTTGTAGAAAAAGAATTATTGGATGCGCTTCCGCATTTAACTTCGAATGTGGTGTATTCTAAATTCACTAAAAATGTGGCATATTCATTATTGGCAAGATTGTATTTAAATTCAGAAGCATTTGTGGGAACGCCGCGTTGGCAGGATTGCATCGACATGTGCCAGAAAGTTACGGGTTATACATTAGCGCCTGATTTTTTTGCCAATTTTGCGACACAAAACGAAAAATCACCAGAGATTATTTTTGCAATTCCATATGATTCAAAAGCGGGAACTGTTGGAAATTATATGAGTTCAATGTCATGTCATTATTTGCATAAATTAACGCTTTCTGCCATTGGAGATTATCCTTGGAGCGCCAACGGAATGTGCGCACAGCCAGGCGTTTATTCAGCTTTTGAAGCAACAGACAAAAGAAGAAAATGTATGGTGGCCGGAGATCAGATTAATTTAGCAACCGGACAAGTGATTATGATGGATAACGGAGAACCTCTAACCTATACAGAAGCGGTGACAAGTGTTGCCGATGCCAAAGAAAATGAAGGTGTTCGTTTGGGAAAATACGAAATGAAAGCGGGCGAAATGTGGGAACGCGATCACGATCTTGTCGTAATTCGTTATGCAGAAATTTTGATGATGCAGGCAGAATGTTATGTTCGTTTAGGATCTGCAGATTTAGCAAAACCATTTTTACAGCAAATTGCAACTCGCGCCGGAACAGAATTACCAGCTACGATTGATCTTGCTTATGTCGATAAGGAATTGCTTCGCGAATTTACTTTTGAAGGAAGAAGAAGAGCAGATAACATTCGTTTTGGAACATTCTTCGATTCATGGTGGGAAAAAGGAGCGACAGAAAAATACAGAGCGATTTTTCCAATTCCGAGTACTGTAATGACCACAAATAAAAACCTTAATCAGAATCCCGGATATCCTGTAAACTAGATTCTGGAATGTCAGTCTTCCATGTTGGTTAGTCGTGGAAGGCTGACATCTTTTATTGTTTTTTTACAGATTAAAAGGATTTTTTTTCACGCAGATTTGGCAGATTAAGCAGATTTATTTTATCTGTGTGAATAGTTTTTGTTTCACGCAGATTCTGCAGATTAAAGCAGATTAAAAAAGATTTAATTTAATTAAAAGATCTGCGGAATCTGCTCAAATCTATTTTAAATCTGCGTGAAATAATTTTAGCCAAAGATTTTCAAATTAAAATGATTAAAAAATCAGCTCAATCTGCCAAATCTGCGTGAGAAAAATTAAGTGGCAAAAAAACAAAACAAACAACACATTAATATGAAAAGATATATCACATTATTGTTTTTTGGGATTTTGAATATTTTAATCGCCGCCGGTTGCAGCAGCGATGACAAAGGTTCAGATACACCTGCAGAACCAGAAGTAATTGCGCCCGTTGCGATTGAAAAAACAAATAGCACCAAAATTTACGTGCATTACATGCCGTGGTTTGAAACCAACGAAAGCAGTGCCGACAAAAAATGGGGATATCACTGGACAATGGCCAACAAAAATCCGAACACGATTGGCGCAAACAATCGCAGAGAAATTGCATCGTATTATTATCCACTAATTGGGCCTTACCATTCAGGCGATAAAAATGTGATCGAAAACCATTTATTACTAATGAAATACTCCGGAATCGATGGAGTTTTAATCGATTGGTACGGCACTTATGATGTTTTTGATTACAGAATGGTCAAAGAAAACACAGAACAATTAATTGCCATGCTTAATAAAGTTGGTTTAGAATATGCCATCGTTTATGAAGACAGAGTAACCAAAAGTGCTGTTGATGCCGGAAAAGCAATTTCTGTAACCGCAGCAGCAAAAACAGATTTGGCTTATATGGAGAAAAATTATTTTGATGATGCAAACTACATCAAAGTAAACGGAAAACCATTGTTGCTAAACTTCGGACCAATTGTATTGCAAACACCAGCAGAATGGACAAACGTTTTTAACACCATAACAACAAAACCTACTTTTGTCACCCTTTGGGATCAATCTGTAGAGGCTGGAGTAAATGCTTCTGGAGAATATGCGTGGGTGTATAAAGACAATTCTTACCTGACGAATTTTTATACCAATACAAAACCAAAACTAAATGTTGCAATAGGAAGTGCTTATCCCGGTTTTAAAGATTTTTATGCCGAAGGCGGGGGCGGAGCAGCGATTGGATGGACAATTGAACATAACAATGGAGCGACTTTGGATGAAACTTTAGCTTTGGCTAAAAATGCAAACCTAAACTTTTTGCAATTAATTACTTGGAACGACTTTGGCGAAGGAACAATGTTTGAACCAACGGTAGAATTTGGCTACACCTATATCGAAAAAGTAAAAGCTTTTGCCGGAGTAAAAAGTACCGAATCGGTTTTTCCTGAAATCAGTAAAATGTACAATTTAAGAATCGAAAAGAAAAGTAATGCCGATGTGCAGCAAAAATTAGATCAGGCTTTTAATTATTTTGTTTCTGCACAGCCTGCAAAAGCAAAACAATTGATAAATGAAATTAAATAAAGAGTTGTAATTAATACAATTAAATAATGAAAAACATAAAATATAGATACTGTTTAATTGCTTTAGCGTCGATATTGATTTACGCGTGCAGTGCTGGTACTAAAAAAACATACACAATCAGTTCGCCTGGAAAAACGACCCAATTGGTTTTTGAATTAACTGTTTCCGGTCAGCCGCAATACAGTTTTTCATCGAATGGAAAATCGGTTATAGAACCTTCTTTGATGGGTTTTGAATTTCAGGGAATTCAGAAAATGACCGAAGGTTTTGAAGTGGTTTCCACCGAAGAAAAAACGTCTGATGAAACCTGGGAACAACCTTGGGGCGAATTCAAAAAAGTTCGTGACCACCACACCGAATTGATTGTTCATTTGAAAGAATCAAAAGGAGAAGAACGTTTGGTTGATATTATTTTCAGGGTTTTTGATGATGGCGTTGGATTTCGCTATTTCTTTCCGAAACAGCCTCATTTAAACAAAGTAAAAATTGCCGATGAAGCAACGCAGTTTACTTTTAAATCAGAAAATGAGGTTTGGTGGATTCCTGTTCACAGAGAAAACAGTTATTATGAAAGTACCTATCGTAAAACGCCTGTTAGTAAAACAGATACTATAAACACGCCGGCCACTTTTGAAACCAAAGAAAAATTATTTGTTGCGATTCACGAAGCCAATTTGACTGATTTTGCCTCAATGACGTTATTAAAAGTAAACAATAAACAATACAAAAGCGAATTGGTGCCTTGGGCAGATGGCGTAAAAGTATATGCAGAAACACCTTTTACAACGCCGTGGAGAACGATTATTGTAGGCAAAAATCCGGGAGATTTAACAACTTCTACGATTATGCTGAATTTAAATGATCCTTCAAAGATTGAAGATCTTTCCTGGATAACACCTTCAAAATATATTGGAATCTGGTGGGGAATGCACCTCGAAAAATTCACTTGGGGACAAGGACCAAAACATGGTGCGACAACAAAAAACACCAAAGAATATATTGATTTTGCTGCAAAAAACAATTTCGACGGTGTTCTTGTCGAAGGCTGGAATGAAGGCTGGGATGGCGACTGGACTGCCGACGGATCTGCGTTTAGTTTCGTAAAACCTTATCCTGATTTTAATCTGGAAGAAATTACCAAATACGCGGCTATGAAAAATGTTCGCTTAATTGGACATCACGAAACCGCCGGAGCCACAAAAAATTACGAAAGTCAGCTGGAAGATGCTTTTAAATTATATCAAAAAATGGGCGTAAATACCGTAAAAACAGGCTACGTAAACAAATATCTGGACAAAAAAGAATGGCACGACAGCCAATACGGAGCGCGTCATTACAGAAAAGTTATGGAAACGGCAGCGAAATACCATATTATGATTGACAATCACGAACCTATAAAAGGAACGGGTTTACAGCGTACGTATCCGAACTTTATGTCTCAGGAAGGTGGAAGAGGTCAGGAATACAACGCCTGGTCTGTAGATGGCGGAAACACGCCGGAACATTTAACAACTTTGCCTTTTACAAGAATGCTTTCAGGACCTTTTGATTACACGCCGGGGAATTTCAATTTTGATTATAAAACACCATCCGGAGCGCGCGTGCAGACGACTTTGGCCAATCAATTGGCATTGTATGTAATTGTTTTTAGTCCGTTGCAAATGGCTTCAGATTTACCGGAGAATTATGAAGGAAAACTGGAATTTCAGTTTGTAAAAGAAGTTCCGTGCAATTGGTCAGACACAAAAGTTCTGGATTCTAAAATTGGAGAATACACCACAATTGTCCGCAAAGACTGGGACGAGAAAAACTGGTATTTGGGTTCTATAACAAATAAAGAGGCACGGGATTTAAAAGTAGCATTATCATTTTTAGATGCAGGAAAAGAATACGAAGCCGAAATTTATGCCGATGGAGCAGGAGCAAATTATAAAACAAATCCGTATCCGGTGGCGATTTCAAAACAAAAAGTAAATAGTAAAACAGTTTTAGATATTAAACTCGCAGCTGGCGGAGGAACAGCTATAAAATTTTCTCCGGTACAGAAATAATTGTTTGAGTTTATTTTGAGTTAAGTTTGAGTAAGAAACCCGATATCTTTTAAGAAGATATCGGGTTTGTTTTTTACAATGCGAAAAATCTTTGCGAGGAACGAAACAATCTCACATTGACAAAAGTTTATAGGAGCGATATGGAACGCGGATGACGCTGATTCGCAAGCGAAAACACGGATTTGCCACGGATTTTTTTTTGATTGTCTTCCTGAGCGAAGTCGAAGGATCACAAAGAAACTCCGAAAAGTAAAGTCTTTGCGAGGAATGAAGCAATCTCACGTGCTCAATCGACAAAAGTTTATAGGAGCGATATGGAACGCGGATAACGCTGATTCGCAAGCGAAGACACGGATTGTCGCGGATTTTTTTGTTTTGTCATTTCAAGCTTCAAGGATAATAACTTAAAACTTTAGAACCTTAGTATCTCAGCAACTTAGCACCTTTAAAAAAATCTAATGTTTATAAAGCTTAACATGATTTCCAAAGGTATAGGCTGCTGTTAAAGTTGGGCCATTGTAACCCCATTTTAAATATCCGTTTAGTCTCTCTCTTACGGTATCAATTTTAAAATTAAGTCCTGTGTATCCGGCTGTTAAACTGAAGTTTTTGTGTACATTATATAATAGAGATAAATTATAACTCAGAATTCTACCGTCAATGTTGTCAATTTTTACAGCGAGGTAATTAGCATTTACATAAAGACCAAAGCGTTCTCCCAGAACAAATTCTCCCCAAACTCCAACATCCGGTAATGGTGCAGTAAAATTAAAACTATCTCTATATTCAACACTCTGTCCTTCTCCTTCAAGACGTAGACCTAAATCTACAAACATAACGTGTGATCCTATTAATAAACCGGCTTCGTATTTTGGTTTAGATAAAAAGGCATATCCATAAGCGATTCTTGCAATCTGAACATTAAAAAAGGCAGTTATTCTGGCATCTATATTATACGTGTGATCGCCAAAAGTAATATCTCTTTCTAAAGTTTTTGATGAATTTCTGTCTAAATTAAAATACTCAAAACCTAGTCTTGATCTTCTTGAAATACGCCATTCGAATGTTGATAAAAACGAGACGCTCGATTTTGAAAATCCTAAATCGTCTTCAAGATCTATCTCGGTTGCTGTATCGGTACTATTTCTTCCAACCTGAACCTGTGTGTTGTTTAAAGGAAAAAATGCTCCTGCAGTAAATTTAAATCGTCTGGCGTGCCAGGGCAATTCATTGACATCATAATCCTGAAGATCTTCTAAATTATTATTATTTTGTAAAGTAGGTAAAGTGGTTTCAGCAGGAATTTCGGCTGTGGTTTGTGCCTGAGCTGAAAACCAAAAAAGGGAAATAACCAACAAAGAAAATAATTTTTTCATAGGATTGTTTTTTAGGTTTATTGACAAAAATTAGCAATTAAAGTTAACAAAAAAAAACGTTCTTCTTACTTTTTTTATTTTATTATTTTTTAGATTTATTTGATTATCAGTATTGTATATTTTATTTTGTAAAAATAAAGATACTTTATATGCTTTTTTAGTGAATTAATTTTGTAAGAATGTTTTAAAAGCTGAAATATTTTTTTGTGAATACTGAATGTCGCGTGAGGGATAGGAGCAAGCTACCGAAGTAGCGCGGATAGCCCGACAGCATCCCGATGAGGGGGCGAATAACCGCAATGTAAATTTGCCCCCTTATCGGGATGGTGGTACGCCCAGATTGTTAAGATACTGAGAGTTGATCGTATTTTTGATTTACATTTTGGTTAGTTCAAAAAAAAAGCCTCTAAAAGAGACTAATGGAAAGTTGGTTTTGTTAGACACGATTATAATCGCCTCGCCAGTGAACAATTGCTTTTTTGATGGCGTTTCCGGAGAGGTTGTTTTTGATGGCATCGTCGATTAAACCAAGGAGTTCGTTGTCTGGCGCAAAACGCAGGGCAAATAATTGATCGTCGGTTAATTTGTATTCAAATTCTTCTAATCTTTTTCCGGTTAGTGTAAAATAGCGATACCTAAGTTCGAGTCTGACAATTCTGTTTTGGAGGGTAATTGCATAATGCTGGCGAAGCATAAAGGCAAGACAGAACAAAAAAATAAAGCAGACACTTATAAATGTCCAGATTAATTTATCGTTTGTGGTGCAGACAAAATATATACTTCCTGTCAAAAATGCGATCAAAACAGGATAATAAATAAAATGATGCCATGAATAAAATCGAATATGGTTTGAATATGTTTGAATTTTCATGATTTCTTCTGCATTAAATATTAGTGTTAAATTAATAAAAGCTATTCAATAAAGAATAGCTTTTATTTAAAAATAAACTAACAACCAATATTTTATAATCTAATTCCCTGGCAATAATTTATAAGTAGTGAGTCCATATAAATTAAAAGGATTAATTATTTTAAATATCTTAAAACCTTTGGTAAAATTATCTTAGAAGCTGTCCTTTTTTGTTACATTTTAAAATGATTTTATTATAGAATTCAAATATTGAATTTTAAATTAAGGTTTCAATAATTTTCCATTCCTCTAATTTTGACTGAAAAGTTTTACTCGCATTGGCAGGACTTGATGATGGTAAGGTAATTAAGTTATATTCTTTTTGAAGATGAACGTATTTTTTAAAGAAAGCCGCCGCTTTTTGTCCATTAAAAAGTATGGTTTTTATGTTAGGGTGACTTTTTAAGAAAGTTTCAAAATCATTGGCAATTTCATTTTTTATGGCACTGTCTAAACTTCCGACTCGTTCACAAAATTGTAAAACATCCCAAAGTGCTATTTTATTTTTTTGCAAAAGTGCTTTTTTGGTTGGATAGTCATCTGAAAAATCTTCTTTTAAAATAGTGAACATAAATTTCCAGAAATTGTTTTGTTTATGACCGTAGTATTGATTGATTTCTAATGATTTAGTACCCGGCATTGTGCCTAAAATCAAAATATTAGCATCATTAGAAGTTATTGGGGCGAAAGAAAAACTTTTCATTTTGTATTTACTTATTTAGAAGAAAAAATTTTAAATATTAGAATAATCATTTAGAGGTAATTATAAAACAAATTACAAAAATTATATAACATTTTCGGAAGGTCATTAAACGAACTTTGACAGATAGATTTTTAAGGAAATCCAACGTCTAAAAGAAATGTTTCTGTTTCTAAAAGTTTCTCAAAAATCTATTAAAAATAGAATGTAGAATTTTTAAAATCCACGCAAAATGAAAATAGTAACTATAAATACAGAGAAAATCGAAAATATTTTTGATGAGTTAACTTTAAACGTAGGCGGAAAAGTAACTTTCGATTTAGATGAATATACTTTGGAAGTCAATAATAGTTTTGCAAAAGGATCTATTACCGGCGCTTCATTCAATGATGATATTTCGTATGTGCAGTTTGATATGACTTTTTCTGCCGATGTTCGAATGAATATCTTAAACTTAAAATCGTCTCCGGTTTATTTTGCTTATTGTTCTAAAGGTAATTTATCTCACAGTTTTGGAATTACGGGCGAAGAAAGAAAATTGAAAACGTTTCAAACAGCAATTCTTTCCTCTAAACAAGATCAGGAACATGTTTTGTTTTTTGAAAAAGATAAGAAAACAAAATTTACTTTGATTATTGTGGGAACTCACGCGACTGTTAATCAGACTCATTCATTGAATGAAAATGTGAGAGAAACTTTTTTTGGTAAAAATACTGTCGAAGATTTCTTTTACATAGGTTCGTATAATTTAAGAATTGCCGAAAAAATAGAGCAATTAAATGCTGTAAATCAAAGCGGAATAGTTCGTAATTTATTGAAAGAAGGTATTTTAAGAATTATTCTTGCTATGGAAATTCAACAACATACAGATGATTTAATTGCTGCTTCAAAAGATACAAACTGTTTGACTTTAAGAGAAATGGAAGAAATTAAAGAACTTTCTGAAGCTATAAAAGCCAATCCTGAAGAACCATTTACAATTAAATCATTGAGCAAAAAATCTGGTTTGTCACCAAATAAATTGCAGGAAGGTTTTAAAATGATTCACAATCGCACGGTTAATGATTATATTACACATATGCGTGTTTTAAAAGCCGAAATTTTAATTAGAACGTCGGACTTGAATATTTCTGAAATTGTGTATTGCATTGGTTTTACAAGCAGAAGCTATTTCTCTAAAATCTTCAAACAAAAATTCAATTGCAGTCCAAAAGAATATAAATTCAATTTGAATCCGTTGGCTATTACAGCTTAGTTTTATAGAGGTTCTAAGATACTGAGATTCTAAGATTCTAAGGTTTTTTACTTTGGGATCTTAGAATTTTTTGTTTTTGGATGAATCTTTACGCCAATTTTTTTTACAATTTTTTTCGCAACGTAAATCGTAGAGACGCGTCTACGCAAAGATTGAACGACAAATATGTTTCGAAAATATCGTCAGCCTAAAAAAAAACTTAGAATCTTAGTCCCTCAGAAACTTAGTATCTCAAAAAAAACACATATATTTGCATAACTAATTATGTAATCAATTATAAAATGGATTTTTTTAATAAAGTAGGTAAGGTGGCTTTAGGAAGCCGTTTGCGTTTAATGACAGCAATAATTACAGATGATGCTGCAAAAGTTTACGAATTGTATGGAGCGGATTTTATGCCAAAATGGTTCCCGGTTTTTTATACACTTACAGAAGAAAGAGAAATTACGATCACTGAAATTGCTAATGAAATTGGACATTCGCAACCTTCAGTAAGTAAAATTGTTCAGGAAATGATTACTGCAGGACTTGTAAATGATAATTTAAAAACGACAGATAAACGCAGAAATATTGTGGCTTTGACAGAAAAAGGATTAATCCTGTCTAAAAAAATAAAATTGCAATGTATTGATGTTGAAGCTGCTGTTGAATCTTTGATTTCTGAATCAAATCATAATTTATGGGCTGCACTCGAAGAATGGGAATTTTTACTGGAACAAAAATCATTGTTTAAAAGAGTAAACGAACAGAAAAAAATACGTGAAAGCCAGGATGTTCAAATTATAGAGTATACTCCCGAATATCAGGAAGCTTTTAAAGCTTTAAATGTGGAATGGATATCAACGTATTTTGAAATGGAAGAAGCAGATTATAAAGCATTGGATAATCCTAAAGAATATATTTTGGATAAAGGCGGAAAGATTTTGGTTGCCTTATATCAAAATGAACCCGTTGGTGTTTGCGCCCTGATTAAAATGAATGATAAAAATTATGATTTTGAGATGGCCAAAATGGCTGTTTCACCAAAAGCGCAGGGAAAAAGTATTGGCTGGCTGCTTGGTGAAGCAATTGTAAAAAGTGCCCGCGAACTTGGCGCATCAAAGTTATATCTGGAAAGTAATACAATCCTTAAACCAGCGATTAACTTATACCATAAATTAGGTTTCGAGAAAGTTTCTGGTTTGGCAACGCCTTATAAACGCTGTAATATTCAAATGGAGCTTATTATTAGGTGAGATTCTAAGATTCTAAGTTACTAAGGTTCTAAGTTACAGAGTGAAGGTTCAAAGTGGCAAAGGTTCTAAGTTGCTAAGATTAAGATATAAAAACCCTTAGAATCTTAGCAACTTAGCATCTTAGCACCTATCTATGAAACCTATAATACTCCAAATCCTGATTTTTTATGTTGTTTATAGAGTCAAGAATTGAGTTCATTGCAATAACGCTAAAGGTGATTCCGTTACCGCCAAAGCCCAGTACATAATGTTCGTTTTTGTCTGGATTTGGTTTTCCGAAGTACGGTAAGCCATCTTTGGTTTCGCCAAAAGTTCCTGTCCAGGAATAATCTAATTTGAATTTGACTTTTGGGAATTTTCTTTGGAATTTCTTTAAAAGATAAATTTCTTTTTTGGGTAATAATTTGTCTCTTTTTTTAGCATCTCTAAAATCTTCATCGCCACCGCCCATAATAATTCGGTTATCCGGGGTTGCTCTAAAATAAACGTATGGCGTAGACGTATCCCACAAAATGGCATTTTTAAATACTTTTGGTAATTCAGGAATGCTTTCGGATGTGATTACATAGGTGCTTTTTAAATCGACCACTTTTTCAGTAAGTGTTTCGGTACTTTCGTAACCGGTACAATTTACAATATGATCTGCTGTTATCGTACATTTATCTTCAGTATGTGCAACGAGTTTTCCCTTTTGATTTTGGGTAGAAGTAATGTTGGTACGATCGTAAATCTTCAGTCCTTTATTTTCGCAATAAACGAGTAAATCCTGCGCCAGTCTATACGGATCCATCACCGCGGCAGTTTTAGATTCTATTGCCGCAATGGCATTTAATCCCATTTTTTCAAGATCCCATCTTTCAAGCCAGGTAACATCAAAGCCATGCTCTTTTCGGCATTTAAATTCGGCTTTTAAAAACGGAAGATCTTTTTTAAGAGAACAAAAATAAATGCTTTTTTTAAACTCAAATCCGCATTCGCTTTTTATGGCATCACATATTATTCGCAAATCAAAAATTGCTTTTTTTCCGTTTATATAGCTGTTAACGGCACAATCGACTCCTCTTAGTTTTATAAGATCATGAAGAGATACATCAATTTCATATTGAAGTAATGCGGTACTGGCGGCAGTGCTTCCGTTACACATATCACGACGGTCAATAATTGTTACCTTTTTTCCTTCGTTAATAAGTTTATATGCCATTAATGCACCGGTAATTCCACCGCCAATAATTAGTATTTCAGTAGTAATATCTGAGTCTAACGACGGATAGCTTGTATCCATTGCATGCTTTAACGGCCAGTAAGTTTCTGATGAGCGTAACTTCATTTTATTTGGTTTTGGTACGTGTTTTTATTCTGTTTTTATCCTTGCGTTCGTGTTGGTCATGTGCTTCGTCAATAGAATGCGAGGTTTTAATGCTTACTTCCTTTTTAGCAAGCTCACTTAGTCTGTGATAATATTTTTGAATAATAATCATTTCTTCTTCGGTCATACTTTCAATATCGACCAGACTATTGCTTGAATATTTATTGGAAGCAACCAATTCGTTTAATTTTAATTGAATGGCAAGTGAGTCCTTGTTCTGTGCTTTCTGAATTAAAAAAACCATTAAAAAAGTGATAATTGTTGTTCCTGTATTAATAACCAATTGCCAGGTTTCAGAATAATTGAAAATAGGGCCGCAAACAGCCCAAACTATCACAATTAAAAAAGCACTTAAAAAAGCGGTTGTGCTTCCTGCAGCTTTTGAAACATGCGAAGCAAATTTTTCGAATGCGCTATTTTGTTTTTTCTTTTCCATTTGATTCTAATTTTTTCGTTTTTTGCTGACTTTTTCTTCCTTAATCACTTTGTTGTTTTTCTCGTCATAAATGGCATCGTCAATTTTTTGACCTGTTTTGCTAAAAATTTTAATTTTAGGATCTTCGTGCGTTCCCGTAATTACAATTGGAAATCCAACAATACCAAACGGCGGAAGCCCCAATCGCATTCTTAAATCCAGTAATCCGTCAAAACTTGTGGTACCTTTTATAGTAGGCTTAAAACTGGCAACGCTAAATGTAAATGGCTCAATATGAATTAAATTATTATCGATAGATGATTTAATTTCGATACCTTTCATATCCGGGTTATTCAGGCCGTCTTGTCCGGTTTTAGAGCTTATTCCGTCAAATAATTTCAATCCTTTTACTTTTACATCGCGAAGATTTAAAGTTCCGCCACCTTCAAGTGATTCGTAAATTGGTCCCATATTTCCGTTCAAATCTCCTTTTATATTATAATCAACGCCAATAATTCCCTGTGCTTTTTCGGCAGCAGAAACCATATCATGAAACATCGGAATCTCTTTATAAGCTCTTTGCACGCTAAAATCCTTAGCAGTAAAATGAGCATCAAAATGCGCCGAAGTTGGCGATTCGTCTTTATAAGTAGCGTTTATTCCCAAAATACAATCGATGATGTTAAAATTGGTATTTTCGAGATAAAAACCTGCTTTTGTAATGCCAATTTTCCCGGTTAGTTTGTTTAAAACAAGTCCGTTATATTCAACTTTGTTTACGTTTGCCGTTAAACCAACATTTAGGTTTTTCGGTACAATAACAACACCGCTCATTTTTGGATGATCTTCTTTGGCGTATTGCACTTCAAGATTTCGATCTGTATTTTCACCTTTTTCGAGCGCCATAAATTCATCAACATTAATCAGTTTTGATTTTAAGTTGAAATTACCGCTCAAAGTTCCGTGCGATTCCAGAAAATAATTTATTGTATTGAGCAGATATCCATTGATAGCAAAATCTGATTTTCCATAAAAAGCATCAAATTTTTCGAACCACATTTTCTCGTTCTGAAAACGGAAATTTCCCTGTTTGATATAAAAGGCTTTAGGGAAAAGTTCAGAGGTTGCTTTAATATTTTTCAGAATAATGGTTCCCCGATTATCCAGTTTGTTATATTGTCCGGTTGTGGCATAGCTTTGTTTTCCTTTTAAAGAAAGATCTGCTTTTGCCCAGCCTGTAATGTCGACACCTTTTTTCGAAAATACTTTGTAGATTCGTCCAACATTTAGTTCACCTTTAATTTTAGCATTGTAAGCCAAATCATTAAAGTCAGAAAGCGTTGCATTTACATACATCGGATTTCCTTCAAAAACAAACGATGCCGGTGCAACGGCCACAATCAAATCCTCAAATGTTCCGGCTTTATTGAGTACATTGGCAATAAAAGTAATATCAGTAATTGGGTTAGGGTAGGAGTCTGTTTTTAGAGAACCATTTCGCAATGAAATTCCGCCAATTGTTTTAGGGAATAATTTTTTTGAAGTACTAAAAACACCTTTCGCCTGAATATTGGTTTTTAAAATTCCTTTTAAATCAATTGTACTCAAGCCCAAAGCAGCATCGACAGTAGCCAGATCGAGTGCGCCTTTTACGCTTGCGTCGACCGTCATTTCGTTAAATCCTTTGCTATGCAGATAAGCGGTAAAATAATCTTTTTCGCCAACCTTAAATTTTAAAGTTCTTAAGTTGATTAATAATTTTTCGACATCAAGAGAAGGTAAAACGGTATTTAGATCCATCTGAAAATCAGTTAATGGAGCGGGTGCATTTTGATAATTAATCGCGCCTTCGTTAATTTTTAAATTGAAAGCTAAATCTGGTTTTTGATTTTTTGAAACATTATAATTTCCTCTAAAAGATAAAAGCAAATCACTTTTTCCCGAAATTTCAGTTTCATCCAGCCAGGTTAAGTATTCTGGCGGCATTACAGAAAATAAATCTTTTACGGTTGTATTTTTTGAAGCTGCCTTAATATTTATTTTGTATCCGTCTCGTAAAATCGTAAATAAACCAGTAAATGTTAGAGGTAATTTGTTGATTCTTAATTCGTTTTTTTGAAGAATAAACGAAAGCGCATGTGTGTTAATTCTGGTAATTAAATCGGCACGTAATTCTTTCTTTCTCAGATAAGCAGTTCGGTTATAATAAAAATCGATGTTGTCAATTTTGGCATCGGTATTTAAATCAAAAATATCTTCGCTCAAATTTCCTTTTCCGACATAATTAAAACCTTTTGCATCAATGAGAATCTTAGCCGATCGATCGTTGTATTTTACGTGACAATCTTCAAGATCAATACGTTCTAAACGAATTGCTGTTCCTTCTTCGGGATTATCGGCTTTGTTTTTGTCTTCATCCGGAGCTTTATAAATATTGTAATTGGCTTGTCCTTTTTGGTTTACCATTACGTTTATTAAGGCTTTGGAAACGTATAATTTATTGATTTTTACTTCGTTGTCAAAAATCAGCCTTTTTAAGTTGATGCCAAACGCAACCTGTTCTGCTTTTATCAAAGTATCGTTTCCAAACGGCGCAGAACCGGTTAGTGACAAATCGTCAAGCGAAACTGTTAACGACGGAAAATGCGTAAAAAATGAAAGTCTCGATTTTGAGAACTCCATTTTTGTATCCAGTCTTTCGTTGGCAATTTTCTTTACTTCAGAGGCTACTTTGCCGGGAAACAATAGCGGAATGAGAAATAACAATAGCAAAATTGATGCTATTGTTATTCCTGTTACTTTGAGTGCTTTTAAGGCAATATTTTTGAAAGGCGAATTCATAGGCGTGTATTAAATTACTTTTTGGCTTTGTCTGCAGCTTCTTTTTTTTCAGCTTCTGCTTTTTTAGCATCTTCTTCTTTTTGTTTTTCTTCTTTTTCTTTTTGCTCTTTCGCTTTTTCTTCTTTTTCCTTTTGTGCTTTTTCAGCCTTTTCTTTTTGCTCTTCTTTCTTCTCTTTCAGTTCTTCCTGCTTTTTTTCTTTTTCTTTTTCTTTTTTCTTGAAGTAGCCTTTTAGTAAAAAGTTGCTTTTTGCAGCTTCCATATTTTCGCTGAAACCTTTTGTACCAGATTCAAGATTTGAAAGGGTATTCGAAACGCTGTTTGCCATTTTATCATCACGAACTAATCTCGCCAAAGCACCATTCCCGTTATTCATACTATGGCTAAAAATGGCTAACTCTTCAGTAATTATACCGGCATTATCAACGCTTTTTTTAACGCTTTTCATGATATCGTTCATTTCGATTCCGTTGACAGAAGCTATGGCTCCGCCGTTTTCGACTACTTTAGTCGATTTAACGCCAGGAGAAATCGTTAATACTTTGTCTCCCATTAACCCATCAGATCCTATACTGGCGCGGGCATCTGTTTTAATAAATTCGCGAACTTCATCTTTGATAACCATACTTACCACTACCGAAGAATCATTTATTAATCTGATTTCTTCAACCGTTCCGATATTTATTCCTGAAAAACGAACATTGTTACCCACTTCTAAACCGCTTACGGTTTTAAATTGTGAAGTGATGTTGAATGTTGAACCAAACAGGTTTTTCTGTTTACCGATAAAGTAAATTGCTATTATAAAAAGCAACAAACCAATTGTTACAAACATTCCTAATTTCCAAGTATATCCAGATTGCTTATCCATGATTTCTATTTTTGTTTTTTAGTTTTATTGAAAAAAAGAGCGTACCCATTCGTCTTCGCTTTTTTCTAGTTCTTCGTATGTTCCTTCGGCATGAATTACACCATCTTTTAAAACCATAATTCGGTCTGCAGTAAGTTTGGCACAAGCCATATCGTGTGTAATAATGATCGAAGTTGTTTTGCGTTTATGTTTTATGTCGAGAATCAACTCGCTGATTTCTCTTGATGTAATCGTATCTAAACCTGTCGTTGGTTCATCATATAAAATAATTTCAGGTTTTAGGATTAAAGTTCTGGCTAAGCCAATTCTCTTCTGCATTCCGCCGGATAATTCAGATGGCATTTTATCAATTGCCTCACTTAATCCTACGCTATCGAGTGCTTCAATAACTTGATTTTCAATTTCGTCAACGCTTAAATCCCTTTTGTGTTTTCTTAGTGTAAAGGCTAAATTTTCTCTAACTGACATTGAATCGTATAAAGCACCGCTTTGAAATAAAAATCCAATTCTGACCCTGATTTCATTGAGTTCACTTTTTTTAAGATGTAATACATTTTCGTCAAAAACCTTGATTTCACCTTTGTCTGGTTCAATTAAACCAACGATGCATTTTATAGTAACCGATTTTCCGGAACCTGAACGGCCTAAAATCACCAAATCTTCGCCTTTGTTTACAGTAAGATTCACGCCTTGCAAAACTTTATTGTTTTTGCCAAAGGTTTTGTGCAAATCCTTGATTTCGATGATTGCTTTTTTATCTTTCGCTTTCGGTTCTTTTTCTATATGTTTTTCTTCCTTGATCATCTTTAAAAAAATAAATCGGTTATTTGCACGGCTATCATATCTATAATAAAAATGGTCAACGACGCCGTTACAACAGCAGAGTTTGCGGCTCTACCAACACTTTCGGTTCCGTTTGCGGCGTTGAATCCTTTATAACATCCAATCATTCCAATAAAAAATCCGAAGAAAAAAGTCTTTATCGTTGCCGGAATCAAATCCAGAAATTCCAGAGACTGAATAATTTGTGTGAGGTATCTGCGAAAATTGACATCACCATGAATATTTACGCCCACGTAACCACCCATAATTCCTATTGCATCTGCAAAAAACACTAATATCGGGACCATTAATGTACAGGCTAAAATGCGCGTTACAACCAAATAATTATAAGGATTAATGGCAGAAACTTCCATAGCATCAATTTGTTCTGTTACTTTCATTGAACCTAATTCGGCACCAATTCCTGACGAAATTTTTCCTGCACAAATCAGGGCTGTAATAACAGGTGCAATTTCTCTTATTAGCGAAAGCGCCACCATACCCGGCAACCAGGATTCGGCACCAAATTTTACCAAAGTTGGTCGCGATTGCATGGTAAGCACAAGTCCCATAATGAAACCTGTTATGGCTACAAGCGGCAATGATTTATATCCGATGATATAACATTGTTTCAAAAATTGTCTGGTTTCGTAAGGGGGTATAAATACTTCCTTAAAAAACTGCTTTGCAAACAACGTTGCATTTCCTACTTCTTCGAATGTATTTTTTAAAGTGAGTATCAAAATAAGTTGTTTTTAGTTGGTGATATTAGGTTAGAAATCAATATTTTAACATATTGTATTTTCCTTTCTTATTTAATATTAAAGTTATCTTAATTGTTAACGAAAAATATTACAGAACTTTTTTTCAAGTTTATATAATTTACATCGTAAGCAATAACTTTAAAAGATTTACGTTGCATGGGAGTAGATTTTAAGGGGATTTTATGCGAACTAATTATTTTACCGCAAAGCACGCAAAGATTTTTGTCTGGTCGTATGTTTACAAAACATAAAGTTCGCAAAGCTTTGTATTGATTTAGCTTTGCGAACTTTTCTCTTTTTATAAAAACCTCAATAGTTAAAAAAACTTTGCGTGCTTTGCGGTAAAATTTTACTTTATTCGAAGTCTTCTTAAAAACAAAAAATCCCTTCTCGAAAAAGAAGGGATTTTACGGTAACAATCTGTTACTCAAATATAGTTATGGTATAGTTAAGATATTATGAGTTAATAGCCATATCAGTTTTTGCTTTCATTAACGGAATCACTTTACTTTCGGATAATTTCAGGTTCTCCATTATTAATCTTGCGGTTAAATAACAAACTGTCGATTCTGCACCCTGATTTAGGTTTACATTCTCTTTTTCCAAACCATCATATCCACCGCCGCTAACCGGGTTGTACATAATTTGGTTCAAATGATTTTTACCCAAGAACCAGTTAAAGGCAATTTTCATCAAACGTTTGTATTCCGGAGTTTTAAATGCGCTGTAGAACGAATTTAAAGTCTGAATCATGTATGAAACATCAATTGGCTGTTCTCCGTATTCTGCTGGTTCTGAGTCTTTATGATACCAGCCATTATTTGAAATTACTTTGAAATTATCCCCTTTATAAGTTTTAGAGATTAAGAAATCTAGCGATTCCAGAGCCACTTTTTTATAAATAGGTTTGTTAGTTACCAAATAAGCATATAGCATTGATTCGGGTAAAATTCCGTTTCCGTATGTTAAATAATTTTCAAACCATTTCCAGTCTTTAGTAGCATGAACTTCATAATTGTATAACAATTTCGCGTTTAGCTTATTGATAATGGCTGCCACATATAAATTAGGAATAGCGCTGTGATATAAATACAAACCTTTTGTTGCAAAACCTATAGAACGAGGTGATTGAATAGTTTCGGCCCATTTTAAAGAATTCAATAAACATTTTGAAGCTTTTTTAGCAATTGCTTCAGGCAGAATTTTTCGAATAGAAACAACTGTTCCTAAAGCCCAGATACCGCGTGCGTTAGAATCTTCCAGATTTACTTCGGCATTTTGCTCAATATGTTCACGATTGTTTTCATCAACATAATTCATGAAATTGCCTTTTGGTTTTTGGCAGCGCTCGATAAAATCCAGATAAATTAAAATATATGGCAAATCGGCTTTATCTTCTGTAAGTTTGTAATGCATACAAAGTGCTACCAAAGCTCTTGCATTATCATCTAAGGTATAACCTGAAGAAAGGTCCGGAACAGAAATTTTGCTGAACTGAATCATTCCAAGTTCTGTTGTCATTTTTTTAACATGTGCTAATTCAATTGGCGGATATGTAAATTTAATTTCTGTCGCATCTTCAATCAGTTTTTTGTATGTATTGATGTGCGCAATTGCTATATTTTCCCAAGAGCAGGCGCGTGTTTTTCTAAAGGCGTTTTTACCCATTTCTTCTCTTAGATTTTCATCAGAAAGTAATTTTATTGCAGCTTCTGCAAATTGTTCTTCATTTCCAATATCAACCAAAATTCCTGAATCTTCTGTAAGGACTTCTTTTGTATGCGGAATCTTTGATGCGACAATTGGGCAAGCGCAACTCATTGCATAAGAAAAAGTGCCGCTTACTGCCTGATTTGGATCTTTTGATGTAAACAGATAAATATCCGTAGCCTGCAAATAGCTTAAAAGTTCTTCTGTTTCAAGATATTGGTTGATGAAACGAACATTGTCATGCAAGTCTAATTCATTAACAATGGCTTCTAGTTTTTCACGATATGTATCTACGCCATCAATAATTAAATTAGGGTGTGTTCTGCCAATAATAAGGTAAAGTGCATTTGGCGTATGTTCAACAATTTTGCGCAAAGATCTTAAACCTGTTTCAATATTTTTTCCTTCGCCCAAAAGACCAAAAGTTGATAGCACTTTTCTGTCTTCAATTCCAAATTTTGCCTTTGCAGTTTCTGGTGCTTCGTAGACAACAACGTGAGTTCCGTGAGATATTGTTGTAATAAAATCTTGTGGAATGTTGTAATCATTAATCAGTATTTCTTCAGATCTTTTGGTCATCACAAATACAGAATTACTATAACTCAAAAGTAATTTTACAAAAGTTTTTAATTCGTTGTTCGGGGTAGGAAGTACGGTATGAAACGTAAACGTCACAGGTTTTTTGATCACATTTAAGAAATCTAATAAATGGTCGCCGTAATTTCCGCCGAACAATCCAAATTCATGTTGAATATGAACTAGTTTGACGCTTTCGTCATCATTAATTTCTTCGGCAACTTTTGAGTATTCTTCTCTGTTATTGGTGTTTAAAGTAAAAGCCTGTGTTGGATTTTCTTTTGGTTCCTTAACCAATTCGCAAATTTCACATGCTATAGATTTACCAAAAACATCGGTAATACCTTTTATTGTATCCTGCGTATAAGTAGCAATTCCACATTGTGTTGGTGGAAATGTTGATAAAAAAACGATTTTTGATTTATTAGATATTGCTTTCATGGGGATTACTTTTTAATTCGTTTAATAAGTCATTTAAGTTCACAGAGGCTACCGCAATTTTGTCATCGGCAGCACCATAATATATATAAAGAAGGTCGTCGAAAATTGCTGTTCCCGTTGGGAAAACTACATAATTGACATAACCGTGTCTTTCATAGTATTCTGATGGTGTTATCAGAGGTATTTTTAATCTTGATAAAACAATTTGCGGATTATTAAGATCCAGCAGTGCTGCACAGGCATGATATACTAATCCTTTTTCTCTTCTTTCGGCGGCGTGGTAAATAAGCAACCAGCCATCTGCTGTTTCGATAGGAGGAGCGCCCGGGCCAATATGACTTGTTTCATGGTCATATTTAGGTTCCATTACGAGATAATCAGGCAGGTTTTTTAAATAATCTTTCCAATAATGTTCGGTCAGGTCCTTTTTCTTTTCAAAACTAAATATTTGTATAGATGGAAATAAGCGGTGTAATCCAACAAATTTTCCATTTATTTTTTTGGGAAATAAAACCACGTTTTTATCCCATACAAATAGATTTTCTTTAATAGTTTCTGTCAAAGGATAATTTCTTTTGACATTAAAAGCAAGTATTTTGGCAATACTTGGATTTTCTAAATGTTTTCTAATCAGGTTTGTAAATTCATTCAAAATGAATTTCGGCGTAATAATTCCTTTCTTTTTAAATTTTTTCAAATCTTTCGAAACTGCTAAAGCTCCGCACGCATTTATTCCGTCATAAGTAACATAGGTGAGGTAATACAAATCATCAATTTTTGTAATCCTCGGATCTTCAACTCCATGAATTTCATAAATGTATTCGGGAACAAAGATTGGTTCAGTATTTCTTTCTGCTAAGGTCATTGGTCCTTCGAATCGACAATATCCTATAGTAGAAAAGTTACCTTTTTTTGCAGCTCTGTAAAACATGTGTACTGAATTTCTGTCTTGAAAAACGGCAGGATTTAAAACTCCTAATTCTTCAAAAGACCTTTCGGTTTTTTCAAGTACAATACCATGTTTTGTAGCCAATTCCATACGTTCTTTTTAAATATTATCTAAAATTAGATCGAAGGCAAGGGTACGATTAATCCAATCGACTAAAAATTTAACTCAAAAGCATTTTCATGGGAATTCTATAAGACTAAAATTGGAATTCTGATACTTTTTTGTAAGTTACTCATTTATTGTGTTTTATATTTGATTGCGCTAATAAATTATCGGATAGAGTTAATAAAGCTTTTATTTAAGAAAGAAATTTGAATAACAAACAGACCCAAAAAGTCACTTTTATTAACTAAAAAACAAATCATATGTTACGTTGGACAGTCATTTTTATTATTCTAGCTATAGTAGCCGGAATATTTGGTTTTGGTGGAATTGCCGCTGGAGCCGCTAGTATCGCAAAAGTTTTATTCTTCATATTTATCGTATTATTTATACTTTCATTAATAAGCGGAAGAAGAAAAGTTTAGTGATAAACTGATTAATTATATAAATCAAAAAAAGCGATACTTTGGGGAGTGTCGCTTTTTTTTGTTTGTTATCTTTTGTTTCAGGTTTCAAGTGGTATTACGCTGTTAACCCCGACAGGTTTTTAAAACCTGTTGGGGTTGTCGTATGTATCGTTAAGAAAATTGAATATTTATTTAAAAGAATAAAACTTCCGCGCTATAAAAGCAATTGGAAACCCGATACAAAATATCAGAATCAACACCGATAAGATTAAAGGAAAATCTAAATGTTTAGCCGGTAAAACCGGAAATACAATTGGCAGAACAATCAAATTCATTACAATCCAGACAAAAATGCCATACAGAAATCCCGAAACGAGGGCGCTCTTTTTTAAGAAGGTTAAATAGGGATAAATAATAAAATAAAACCAGGCAAAAAGAAAGGCAATTATAAAATGGAAACCCAATCCGTACCAAGCCATTTGTGAGTGATTGTAGGCCTCTTTCTTGAATATTCCGCTGGCAATGGATTGCAGAATTTTTATTGGAGTTGTTTTTTGTAATAGAATGGCGTAGATAAAAATCGCTGCTAAAATATCAAGTGTTCCGGCAATTAATCCTGCTAAAAATATTGTTCCCGCTTTTGATTTCATATAATGATTTTAGAGTTTTGTCGCATAATTAAAAATATCTTGTAACTGCTTCGTATGTCGTTGAACATGAATTAAACCAAAATAAATCCATTCTAAAATGGTGAATTTTCCAAATCCAGGAACTTCAAAATCAAGACATGTGAGTGTTAAATCACAAGTTTCTGAAGCGTTAAGTAAATCAGATTCTATATTAAGCAGGGTTAACGTTAGCGAATTTTTGCTGTAATCCTTAATTTCAGGTTTTATAAAATCGGGTGCATCCATTTTTGTTTTGAAGTCTAAAAAGATGCTTTCAATCTCTTTAATTTTTTCATCAGGTTTTCTGGCGGTTTTTTCGGTTTTTCCGGCAAATAATTCGGGATAACCGGAACAGACAAGAATAATATGCTGTGTTGTTTGTGCAGCTGTCCAGCTGCCTTTGTACGGAACGGTATTTAATTCACTTTCAGAAAACTCAGAAAGAATCCCGTTTAATTTTTTGAATGTTTCAACAATATCTTTTTGCACTATTGTTTTCATCTTTTTTAATTTAAATGGTCAATTTATCTACAGATGTGATCCACCAGATGTTTCCAAAAGGATCCGTTACACCACAAGTTCGGCCGTAATTTTGATTGCTTAATTCCATTAAAACTGTTGCACCTTCAGCGATTGCTTTTTTAAAACTTTCATCGGCATTAGGTACATATACAAATAAGTTAGCGTTTTGCACTTTAAAATCTTTGGTTTCGTCTGTCACCATAATAGTGCTGTTGTGCATCGTGATTTCAGCATGCTGCACTGTTCCGTCTTCGCGCAATAATGGTGCTTGTAATTCAGTCGCATTAAAAACGGTTTTTGTAAATTCTATAAATTTTAATGCTCCCTTTACAATTAAATACGGCATTACAACCTGATGATTTTTTGGTATGTTCATTTTTCTGTTATTTAAGATTGCTGATACAACCAAATTTACGATTTTAATTTAAACTTCTAAAAATCAATATTTTATATTGTTTAAGGAAGCGGTTCGCAATGATAACCGTAAGAATTTAAAAGTTCTATAATGTGGTGATTTGAAATTGATGCAGCATGAACCCGCAAAATCTTATCACAATCTTCGAGATCAAAATTGATGATGCTGTTTGGAAAATGCTCAAGAAGTTTCATCACAATCATTTTTGATTGCTCCATTTCCTGAACATTTGTTTTAAAAACTTCTATCATCGGTTATTGCATTTATAAAGCGATGTTTTTGTATTGCTCTATTTTATGGTGATAAATATATGAAGTCGCCAAAATCGCTAAAAAGATTAAAGGAAAGAAAGATTGAAAATCAACTCCATCAACCGCAAAATGGCTTATTGACGCAAATATAAAATCGAAAGCAAAACCTGCATAAGCCCATTCTTTAACACGATTTGAAACTTGCGGAATCACTAATATCAATACGCCGATAATTTTAAAAACGACTAAGGCATTCCCAAAATATTCAGGATATCCAAGGTGCCTGATTCCTTCTTTTGCCATTTCACTTTGAGAAGTCAGTGCTGGCATAACACCTTCAAACAGGAAAATAATAATAGTTGTAATCCAGAAAATCATCTTTGCTTTTTTCATTGGTTAATATTTAAATAGTTATTAGTTAATTACTTAATACAAATCTACCAATGTTATTTTTTATAATGAATAGGTATTTGCGACTATTTTAGGGTCATTTGGGACAGATGTTTGATTTTAGAGTTTAGAGTTTAGATTTTTAGATTTTTAGATTGGAGGAAAGAAGAAAGAAGCAAGAGAAAAGAAGCAAGAGAAAAGAAAATAGAGAATAGAATAAAGATGATAAAAGAAAGATCAATTTTGAATCTGCTTAAATCTGTATAATCTGCGTGAAACTTTTTTAAGTAAAGTAATCTCAAAGATTGCCAGACTAAGCGTCCCGAAGCCTCGGCACGCTCAGGAAGACATAAATGAGAGTAAAAAAATCCGCGACAATCCGTGTTTTCGCTTGCGAATCCGCGTCATCCGCGTTCAAAAAACTTTGTGTCTTAGTGCCTTAGTGGCAAAACAAAAAAAAACGCTGCAAAACCGAAGTCTTGCAGCGTAATCTCAAATAAATAATTAAAAACGGGTATTATCTCCAGCCTCCGCCTAAAGCGCGATATAACTCGGTATTGGCAGAAAGTTGTTGTCTTTTAATATCAGCTAATTCTAATTCGCTTTGAAGTAAATTTGCCTGCGCAGAAAGTACTTCAAGGTATTCAGCCATTCCGTTTTTGAATAGCAAATTCGAATTTTTAATAGCTTGCTGCAATGTTTTTACACGCTCTTGCAGAAAAGTTTCCTGTTGCTCTAATTTCTCTACTCTTACCAAAGCATCAGCAACTTCGCTTACAGCAACTAAAACCGATTGTCTGAAAGTTAAAACTGCTTTTTCTCTTTCTGCGACAGCGATATTATATTGTGTTCTTACTCTTTTATTGTTGAATAAAGGCTGTGTTAAACCTCCGGCAACAGTTCCGAACAATGAAGCGGGAATGTTAAACCAACTGCTAGTTTCGAATGAGTTAACTCCGCCCTGAGCAGTAATTTTTAGTGCAGGATACAAATCAGCTTTTGTGATTCCAACATTAGCATTGGCAACTTTTAAAGCCAATTCTGCACTTTTTACATCAGGTCTTCTGCTTACTAAACTAGACGGAATTCCGATTGCGTTATTGTTTTTAACTTCAATTGAACTCAAACGGGTAGTTCTTTCTTTTGAGTTAGGAAAAGATCCTGTTAAAACACTTAAAGCATTTTCCTGAATGGCAATGTTTTGTTCCAATAACGGAATCAGTTGTTGCGAACTCAGTTTTTGTGCCTCAGATTGTTGAATTCCTAATGAAGTTACCTGTCCTGCATCATATTTTAATTTGATGATCGTAGTTGTACTATCATTTAATTTCACGTTCTGTTTTGCAATTTCTAATTGTGCGTCCAACATCAAAAGATTGTAATATCCTTTTGAAACATTGGCTACAATATTAGTCTGCAATGCTTTTCTAACTTCTTCAGACTGAAGATAACCTGCATAAGCACCTTTTTTCTGATTGCGGATTTTCCCCCAAATATCAGCTTCCCACGAAAGTGAAGCTCCTGCAGAATAATCATCGATGTGTTTTTGACCCAAAGCCTGATTTAAATTCATTCCCGTAAAACTATTGTCAGACGGATTGCTAGTACTTGCATTCACAAATAAATTCACCTGAGGAACATTTCCCCATTTTGATTGTGTGAATCTGTATTGAGCAATTTCGATATTTTTGGTAGCGATTTGCAAATCATTATTTCTTGCCACAGCACTATCAATCAATTGAATAACATCTTTCTCTGTAAAGAAATTTTTCCACTCCACATCGGCAATACTCGTTGTATCTGTTGAAGTTGATGCATTCCTGAAATTTTCAGGAAATGCATCTTTTGGAGTTTCAATATCCTTCGAAACCTTACAGGATATTACTGTGGTGATCAAAATGGCGACCATCACGATTTTGGTTATATACTTTTTCATTTTATATGTTGTCATTAAATTTCTGTACAAGTATCTTTTCTGTTATCCAGATCTTTAGCGATTTTGTACGATATATAGGCGATGCCAATAATGATGGTCACCAGGATTGTCGTTATATAATTTTCCATTCTTTATTTTTCTTCTTCGTTATGAATTACGGCTACCGGTTTTCCGGAAACCTTTTCTTGTAAATGTTGGAATACGATAAATAAAACCGGGATGATTAACAACCCAAGAATTACTCCCGAAATCATACCTCCGGCGGCACCAATACTAATAGAGTGGTTACCCTGAGCAGAAGGTCCTGTGGCGCTCATCATCGGAATTAATCCTACTACGAAAGCCAGCGATGTCATGATAATTGGACGTAAACGTAATTTTGCAGCGTCTATAGAAGCTTTTACTAATGCCTGACCTGATTTTCGTTTCTGCACGGCAAATTCGACAATCAAAATGGCATTTTTAGCGAGCAGTCCAATAAGCATTACCAATGCAACCTGAACATAAATGTTGTTTTCGATTCCGGTTAAACCGATGGCTACGAAAACTCCAAAAATACCTGCAGGGATTGAAAGAATTACTGCTAAAGGCAAAATGTAACTTTCATACTGTGCAGCAAGTAGGAAATAAATGAATATCAAACACAATAGGAAAATTGTTGCCGATTGACCTCCTGAAGAAATTTCTTCGCGGGTTTGTCCAGAAAATTCAAATCCATAACCTGCAGGCAATTGTTGTGCTGCCACTTCTTCAATTGCTTTAATGGCATCTCCGGAACTAAAACCAGGTTTCGGAATTGCATTTATACCAATTGAGTTAAATAGATTATATCTTGATGCTGTTTCAGAACCATAAATACGGCTTAGTTTTACCAAAGTATTTAAAGGAACCATTTCGCCATCTTTATTTTTTACAAAGACACGATCAATCGCTGATGGATCTGCTCTGTCTGCAATATCTGCCTGAACTACAACTCTGTAATATTTACCAAATCGGTTGAAATCAGAGGCTTGTGCGCTACCAAAATAAGCTTGCATGGTTTGCAGAATATCTTTGACTTTTACCCCTAATTGATCTGCTTTTGCATCATTAATGTCCAATTGTAATTGAGGATAATCGGCTTTGAAAGAAGTAAAGGCTACAGCAATTTCAGGACGTTTCATCAATTCTCCGATGAAGTTTTGAGAAATTCCACTAAACTTGTCCAGTTTACCTCCGGTTTTATCCTGAAGAACTAAATCTAAAGCTTCAACGTTACTAAATCCGGGAACGGTTGGGAAACTAAATACGAAGAAACTTCCGCCAGAAATCGCGCCTAATTTGCCACGAACTTCGTTCATAATTTCATCAATATTTTTTACTTTTCCACGTTCTTCATTTGGCTTAAGCAATACGAAAACTACTGCAGAAGATGGACTTGTAGAGTTTGTCAATAAGTTGAAACCAGAAATTGCGGTTACAAATCGTGATGCATCAAGACCTCTTAAAGTATTTTCAGCTTCTGTCATTACTTTTTGAGTTCCGTCAAGAGATGTTCCGGAAGGAGTATTTACTGCAATTGCGATAAATCCCTGATCTTCTGTTGGAATAAATCCTGAAGGCGTAGTTTTAACCATTACTACGGTTGCGAAAGTAATTAAAGCCAAACCTCCTAAACTAACCCATTTGTTACGAATTAAGAATTTTAATCCGCCAACATAACGGTTTGTCAATGAATCAAAACTTTTGTTGAATCCGTTAAAGAATTTTTGTTTAAATCCTTGTTTCACATAAGGAGCGCTTCCATCTTCGTGTGCTGCATGATTATCCTTTAAGAATAAAGCAGCTAGGGCAGGGCTCAATGTTAAAGCGTTTACGGCTGAAATTACAATTGCAATTGCCATCGTAAAAGCAAATTGACGATAGAAAACTCCTGTTGAGCCTTCCATAAAACCAACCGGCAGGAATACAGCAGCCATTACCAGCGTAATCGAGATAATAGCACCCGTTATTTCGTGCATTGCTTCATGTGTTGCTACTTTTGGAGACAAATGTTTGTGCTCCATTTTCGCATGCACGGCCTCGACGACCACAATTGCATCATCGACCACAATACCAATCGCCAGAATTAATGCGAAAAGCGTTAAAAGGTTGATCGAAAATCCGAATAATTGCATGAAGAAGAACGTTCCTAAAATTGCTACAGGTACAGCAATAGCCGGGATTAATGTTGATCTAAAATCTTGCAAGAAGATAAATACCACAATAAATACCAGGATAAAAGCTTCTAATAAAGTGTGTTTTACCTGATCGATCGATTGATCTAAAGATACTTTTGTGCTATAGAAAATATTGTGTTTGATACCCGTTGGGAAATCTTTTGATGCTTTAATCATCAATTTATTTATCGCAACCTGAATATCATTTGAGTTAGAACCCGCTAACTGAATTACTCCAATTACGATTCCTTTTTTACCATTTAAACGTGTTAAACTGTTATACGAATATGAACCAAGTTCAACTCTCGCAACATCTTTTAAACGAAGAATAGAACCATCAGCGTTAGAACGAATTGCAATATTTTGATAATCTTCTGGTTTGGTAAGTTTCCCTTTGTATTTAATTACATATTCAAAAACCTCTTTACTTCTTTCTCCAAATTTACCCGGAGCAGCCTCTAAACTTTTGTCCTGAATCGCTGCCATAACTTCGTTTGGCGTCACGTTGTAAGTCGACATTTGAGTAGGGTTTAACCAAACTCTCATCGAGTAATCTTTAACTCCACCAAAAATACTGGCAGAACCTACACCCGGAATACGTTTAATTTCCGGAATAATATTAATTTGAGCATAATTGGCAACAAAAGTCTGATCGTATTTCGATTCATCTTCAGTATACATACCAATCGCCATGATAAAACTGTTTTGTTGTTTTGCCGTGATTACACCTTGCTGAACAACCTCTGCAGGCAATTGACTTGTTGCCTGAGCAACTCTGTTTTGCACGTTTACAGCAGCCTGATCGGCATCTGTACCTAATTTAAAGAAAACAGTAATAGCAAGAGTACCATCATTACTGGCAGTAGAACTCATGTACGTCATGTTTTCAACACCATTTATAGATTCTTCCAGCGATGGTGCAACAGAACGTAAAACCGTTTCTGCATTCGCTCCCGGATAAACAGCCGTTACCAAAACCGATGGCGGTGCAATATCAGGAAACTGTTGTAAAGGCAATTTTGTAAGTCCAAGTACACCGAGTATCACCAATAAAATGGAGATAACAGTTGCCAGTACAGGTCTTTGTATAAATATTTTGAACATTTTCGTAAAAATTATTTTTTAGTAATGATTTGCGCAACTGCTGTTGCTTTTTGAGGCTGGATAACCTGACCTTCCTGAAGTTTGTCAATTCCGCTTAAAACAATTTGGTCACCAGATTTTACACCATCGCTAATAAGATAGTTTGTACCGCTTTTACCAATAATCGTGATAGGCATTTTGTTTACTTTATTTTCTTTGTTTAAAGTGAAAACAAATACTTTATCCTGCATTTCAATAGTTGCTGATTGCGGAACAAGGATTGCATCGTCATGGTTAATTCCTAAACGAATTTTTCCTGTATTTCCAGAACGTAAAGTTCCGCTTGCATTAGGGAAAGTTGCTCTTAATGTAATCGCACCGGTAGTTTTATCAAATTGACCGTCGACCATATCAATTTTTCCTGATTTGCCATAATCGCTATTATCAGCCAAAATTAAAGTTACAGGAGGTAATTTTTTAATTTTATCACCAAGTGTGTTTCCTGCGTATTGAGATTTAAATTTGATGAAATCAGTTTCTCCTAAAGAGAAGTAAACAAAAACTTCATGTACATCAGATAATTTTGTTAAAGGCTCAATGTCAGATGCTGAAACTAAACTTCCTTGTTTTTTAGGCAATCTTCCAATATAACCACTCACTGGAGCTGTCACATTGGTATATCCTAAATTAATTTTTGCAGATTCTACCATTGCTCTTGCTTGTTCTATATTGGCAGCGGCAATTTTTTGAGAAGCTTTAGCCGTTTTTAACTGATAATCAGAAACTACTTTGTTTTGTACCAAAGGAGTTAATTTATCAACTTCTAACTGAGCGTTAATTAAAGCAGCTTCAGAAGCGTGAAGACTTGCCAAAGCATTGTTTAACTGCTCACGAAACGGACGTTCGTTTATTTTGAATAAAGTCTGACCTTTATTTACATAAGCACCTTCATCAACCAAAACGCGATCAAGGTTTCCGCTTACCTGAGGGCGAATTTCTACATCAACAGTTCCTTGTATTGAAGCAGGATATTCGGCATCAGTAACAGCATTTGAATTCTGGATAGCTAAAACAGGCAAAAGCGGTGCTGCAGGAGCTGGAGCCTGTTGTTTATCTGCACAACTACTTAGTACTAGCGCAAGAATAAAGCTGGTTATAATTACATTTTTCATTTTAATATTGGTTTTAATTTGTTGGACATTCTCGTTTTTAAAAATTTTATTTGTGGTATTCTGGAAATTCATATTTATGTCTATTAAATTTTCTAACGTTGTTAAGTAAATTGGTGCAAAATTTCAAATAATAATGCATTCGAATTATATTTCATAAATCGGTATTAAATTATTTATCATTGTTAAGTAAATGACGAAAAAAAAGCCGTTGTATTACTCAATTAAATTTTCTAACGTCGTTAAGTAAAATTGTAAAAAAAAGTATTTGCAAATTTACCCATTAAATCATTTATCACTGTTAAGTAAAAATGAAATTTTTTTTATTGTATTGACTTTATGATTCCACCAATCGCATCTTTCAGGATTTGATTGTTGATAGTTTCCATTACTTCACTTCTGTTAATGATGTTAATCGCGATTAAGCCGTGAATAACAGAAAAGAAAGTAAAATACTTTTGTTTAATAACTTCCGGACTCGGATTACTGTCTTTCATAATTTCAGCAATCACCGCCGTAAACAGTTTATATGGGGCTTCAGCAGCCGAACATTGCTGAGAACAACAGTTCATTTGTACACCAAACATTACCTGATACATCTCGGTATCTGTAAAGGCAAAATCCCAATATGCCATCCACATTGCTTCGATTTGATCTTCTGGTTTTTCAAATTTGGCTTTGGCATTTTGAAGTTCCTTAGCTAGTTTTATAAAACCTTTTCCGGTCAATTCAGTTAAAATAGCTTCTTTATTAGAGAAATATTCATAAATAATAGGAGCGGTGTATTCAATTTTATCAGCAATCTTTCGCATACTAAGACCCTGCCATCCTTCTTCTTTGACGATAGCATAAGCAGCTTCAAGAATGTTACTTCTTGTCTCTTCTTTTTGTCTTAAAATTCGATCTTTACTTGCCATTTTATTTAAGTATTAAATTGTTTAACACTGTTAGGCAAATGTAACACCGTTTTTCTAATAATGAAATAATATTATCATAATATTTTCTTATCGTGATATAGATACCGAAAAATAAGGCTTTCTGAAGGATTTAAATAATTAGATATTTTGTTTTTATCGAAATTTGAATTCTTTTTTAAGCGTTTTTCAGATGTCTTATTTTGCAAAAACGTCGTCAAAATCAAAAGCTATACACAAAGTCGATAAAAACAGCTGAATTTTTAGAAGCAAACCAATCTCATCTTAATAAAAATATTCGTCACATTAAACTGGACTAAAGTCCAGCCCTACAAAACTGGGTAGAGCCGAAGGCTCTTTTTTTGATTTTTAAAAAATCATTCTAATGATTATCTGCACAGATTATAAAATTCCGGAGGAATGATTCATATTGTAGGGCTGGACTTTAGTCCAGTTTATTGATAAGGTTTGGTTTCCCAAAGTGTAAAGAATAACACAAGTATTTGGCACAATATCCATTGATTATTTCATTCCCCGAACGTTCATTTCTAACGTATAAACGCTTTTGCCAGCAGTTATAAATAATGTTTTAAATTTTTTTCCTCCAAAACAAACATTGGCTGTCCAAGGTTCCTGAACATCAATATGGGCTATTTTTTCTCCCTTTGGATTAAATACAGTAACTCCTTTTCCGGTTAAGTAAATGTTTCCGGACTCGTCTCTTGTCATTCCATCTGAACCTGATTCAGTAAAAAGCGTTTTTTTGCCTAGAGACCCATCAGTGTTGATAATATAAGAGTACGTTTTGTTTGCTGTTATATCCGCTACGTATAAAGTTTTTCCATCGGAAGTTCCAATTATCCCATTGGGTTTTATAAGCTCATCGTCAACGTTAATAATTTTAGATTTATCCGGAGATAAATAGTAAACACATTCTTTCTCTATTTCTTTGGAGGTATGTTTCCAGTAATCTCTTTTGTAAAAAGGATCTGTAAAATAGATACCACCTTTGGGATCAACCCAGAGATCATTAGGACCATTCAGCTTTTTTCCTTCAAAGTCATTTACCAACACAGTAGTATTTTTGTTTTGGTCTATTTTCCAAATTTCATTTTTTTCATCGGCACAAGCCAAAAGATTGCCTTCGTGATCAAAATACAAACCGTTAGCTCTTCCTGCATTTTCCATAAAAACAGAAAGTTCCCCATTAACCGACCATTTTATGATTCTGTTATTAGGCTGATCGGTAAAATAAATATTTCCTTTTTTATCTGCGGCAGGTCCTTCTGTAAAACGGTATTGATCGGATAGTTTTGTGAGAACGGCGCCTTTTGCAATTAAGTTATGGTTGTTGCCTTCTGATAGCTGAGCGTATATGAAATTTGTAAAAGAAAAAGCGATGAAAAATATTAGAAGTAATTTTATTTTAAGTTGGAGTTGGTTCATAGTGAAAAGGTTTAAAGGTTGTTTTTTGAAAAAATGAAAGGCTAATATAGTTTGTTTTATGGTTCTCGTGTTAATTTCTTAGTGTTCATAAGTAAAATTTCTAAGTAGAATTTGGGTTATTCTTTTTTAGGAGCAGAAGAATTATGTTTTTTAAGACGACTTGTCCCGCTATCCGCTTGTATCTTTTCCGGGCTAAAAAGCCAGAAAAAGGATACCGCTTCTATCGGGGCTAGGAGAGAGGTTTAGTTTTTTATGAGATACATAAAGTAAATTAATTTCTTATTTTTATTAATGGTCAATTTTAACCTATCATTAATAATCTCCAAACGATAAACATATACAAATTCATAACAAATTTGTACAATTTCCAGATTCTTCTTTGTCCGTATCTTTGTATTATTAGTTTAAATCAAAACATAAAAAGATGAAAGCAATAGGATTTAAAACCTCATTATCAATAGAAAAAGAAGATAGTTTTACAGCATTTGAAACTCCAAAACCAACTCCCGTAGGACTTGATTTATTAGTTAAAGTTCAAGCCGTTTCGGTAAATCCGGTCGATTTTAAAATCCGCCAGAATAGTGCCAAAGAAACTGTTTTAGAAACTCCAAAAATCATAGGTTGGGATGCCGTAGGAATTGTAGAAGCCATTGGCGATCAGGTGAGTTTATTTAAAGTAGGCGACGAAGTGTATTATGCCGGAGATATTACCAAACCAGGCAGTAATGCCGAATATCAACTTATTGATGAACGCATTGTTGGCAGAAAACCAAAATCACTTTCGATAGAACAAGCTGCTGCGATGCCGTTAACAGGTTTGACAGCCTGGGAAATATTATTTGACAGAATTAGAATTGACCCTGAAAAAGATAAAGGGAAAACTATTTTGATAATTGGCGGAGCAGGCGGTGTAGGCTCAATTGCCATTCAACTGGCTAAAAAAGTGGCAGGCTTAACTGTAATCGCTACAGCTTCACGTCCTGAATCTATTGAATGGTGTAAACAGCAAGGCGCCGATTTTGTAGTCAATCATAAAAAATTGATACAAGAAGTTCGAGACGCCGGTTTTCAACAAGTTGATTTTATATTAGATTTTGTTGATGCTAATCAATATTGGAATGCATTTGTAGAGTTGATAAAACCTCAGGGGCATATTGGCTGCATAAGTGATCCTGTCGAAAATGTGAATCTTCGTCAATTAAAAGGCAAAAGTGTCAGTTTCCACTGGGAGTCAATGTTTACACGCTCTGTGTTTCAAACCGAAGATATGATAGCGCAACACCATATTTTAAACAAATTAGCTGATTTATTAGACAACGGAACAATTCAATCTACTTTAAAAACAACATTGAATGGCTTAACGGTCTCTAATTTTAAAGAAGCGCACAAACTATTGGAATCGGGAACTACTATTGGTAAAATTGCAATTAAAATTTAAGGAGAAAATTTAAGAAAGAAGAAAGCAAGCTGATAAGGCTTGCTTTTTTATTGATAATAAAAAGATTTTTACAAAATTACCTAATCTTTAAATATAAATATTTTCTTACTTTTGTTTTGTGATTTTAAAAAATTAATACATCACAAAATTTATTTTTTTAACTATTTAAGATAGTAATTTTACTATCTTTGTAAAATCGTTTTTAATGAAGTCAAGAGAATTTATTAGGGAAGCTATGCGAAATGGCTGGGTATTCTTAAGACAAGGAAAAGGAAGTCATGAGATTTATGAAAAGGATGGTAAACAAGTTGTGATTCCTAATCATGGAGCAAAAGAAATTGGAAAAGGATTAGAGCAAAAATTAAGAAAAGAGATGGAGTTGTAGCCTATCTAAAAGTTGATAAATATGAAAACAATTAAAATTATTATCGAAAGAAACGAAGATGGTTTTTGGGGTTATGCAGAAAATGAGAAAGCAATTGTTGGTGGTGGCGATACAGTTCAGGAATGCAAACAAGATATATTAGATTGTATTGAAACTTTAAAAGAATTAAATGGAGATAATAAGCCAGGTTTTCTGGATAAGGAATATGAACTACTTTATAAATTTGATACTGCAAGTTTATTAAATTATTATAAAGGCATATTTACCAACTCAGCACTAGAAAGGATTACAGGTATAAATCAAAAACAAATTCAACATTACGCATCAGGTCACAGAAACCCAAGATTAGAGCAGCGTTTAAAAATAGAAAATGCTTTACATAATCTGGGAAAGGAACTTTTAGCAGTAGAATTGTAAATTTTTAATTTTTATAGATTTCATTTTTTTGTATTATTACTATAAAAAAACATGAAACTATCAACTACCATTAAAGTTGCAATCGTAACTTTAATAACTCATACCATACAATCTCAGGAAGTAAAAAAAGAAACAGCTCCAACAGAGATAAAATATACCATTGAAAACTGTGTCAATCATTTTGATTTAGACAAAGCAACAAAAACCAAAGTAGGATACCAATATTGGTTTGGTGATAAAAATTTTACTCAGGAAAACACACTCAAAATGAGTATCGTCGAACCCGGAAAATCTACACACGCACCGCATCATCACATTGAAGAAGAATTTTTTTATATTCTTGAAGGAACAGCTCAATTTTATTTGGATGGAAAAACCACAACTGCCGGACCAAATACCAGTTTCTATTGTCCGTCAAATATGGAGCACGGCATTAGCAATGTTGGAAAAACAGACCTAAAATATCTCGTAATCAAGAAAGATTTGAGATAGGAATAATTCGCTGCAACCATTCGCTTCAATTTTTTATTTAACATATTAAATCAAAATTGAAACAATTAAAAGCACGGAAAGTAATATTTTTACGAATCAAATAATAAAAAAAGACACATGCAAGTAGGAATAATAGGATTGGGAAAAATGGGATTTAATCTCGCCTTGAATTTAAAAAGAAATAATTATGATGTTGTTGCACAGGATGTCAACTCCGATTTTGTTTCAAAAATTGGTCAGGAAGGAATTGAAACCGCCTTTTCTGTTGAAGAACTTTGCAAAAAGCTTACAGACAGAAGAGTGATTTGGCTAATGGTTCCTGCTGGCGAAATCGTAGATGCTGTTATAACTTCTTTATTGCCATATTTGTCAAAAAGCGATATTATTATTGACGGCGGAAATTCGAATTACAACGATTCAAAACGCCGTTATGCACAACTAAAAGAACATGGAATTGATTTTTTAGATTGTGGAACTTCTGGCGGAACTTCCGGAGCTTTAAATGGAGCCTGTACCATGATTGGCGGAGATGCCGATGTATTTGATTATGTAGCAAAAGTTTTCCAGGACATTTCTGTAGAAAACGGATTTTTATATACCGGAGCTGCCGGAAGCGGGCATTTTACTAAAATGGTTCACAACGGTATCGAGTACGGAATGATGCAGTCTATTGCAGAAGGATTTGAGGTTTTTGAACATTCAGAATTTGATATCGATTTTCAAAAAACGGCCAAATTGTTCAATCACGGTTCAGTGGTTCGCAGCTGGTTGATGGAACTTACTGAAAATGCTTTTTCTAAAGATGCAAGACTAGACGGAATAAAAGGAATTATGCATTCATCTGGCGAAGGAAAATGGACTTTAGAAACAGCTTTAGATTTAGGCGTTCCAACTCCTGTGATCGCCCTTTCAATTATGATGCGTTATCGTTCTCAAATGTCGGATACGTTTTCTGGAAAAGTGGTGGCGGCACTTCGAAATGAGTTTGGCGGACACGCTGTAGAAAAAAGCGAATAAAAGTTATTTAGCTATTTCGAATACAGTTATTAATCATTTATCACATTCAAATCCATGTCTTTACTGATTCTGATTGCCAGTATTCTTTTGTTATTGCTTCTTATTTCCGGCGTTAAACTTAATGCCTTTATCGCTTTAATTATTGCCGCATTTTTTGTGGGAATCGCAAAGCAAATGCCTTTTCCTGATTTAATTAATTCAATTCAATCCGGAATTGGAAGTACACTCGGATCTTTAATTTTAATTATTGCATTTGGAGTTATTCTGGGTAATTTGTTATCAGACAGTGGTGCCGCGCAGCGAATTAGTTCCGTAATGATTGATTCCTTTGGCATCAGGCATATTAAATGGGCAATGGTTATTACCGGTTTTTCAGTAGGGATTTCGATGTTTTATAATGCGGGTTTTATTATTTTAATTCCGATGGTTTTTGCTGTTGCTAAAAGTACCAAACAGCCCATTATTTATCTGGGAATTGCAATGGCTTCGGCACTTTCTATAACGCACGGTTTTTTACCGCCGCATCCCGGACCTACAGCAATTGCGGTTATTTTTAAAGCCAATATTGGTAAAACATTACTTTACGGACTTCTGGTAGCGTTGCCAGCACTTTTTGTAGCCGGAATCGTTTTTCCCGAGTTTATCAAAAAAATCCAGGCGTTTCCTCCAAAAGGATTATTCGAAAGTAAAACTTTTACAGAAGCCGAAATGCCTTCTTTTCAAATCAGTATTCTAACTGCTTTAGTTCCTGTTTTTTTAATGGCAACTGCAACTTTTAGTGAATTAATTTTGTCGGAAGGTTCAATACGATCCATTTTACTTTTCATAGGAAATCCAACCACTTCAATGCTAATTGCCGTACTTTTTGCGGTATTTTCTTTAGGAATTTTTCGCGGAAGAAAAATGCAGGATATTATGGATAAATCGGGTAGTGCCATGAGTTCTGCCACCATGATTATTTTAATTATTGCTGCCGGTGGCGCTTTTAAACAGGTTTTAATAGACAGCGGAATGGGAAATGATTTAAGTACATTTTTCGAAAAATCCTCTCTTTCTCCCTTATTTTTAGGCTGGTTAATAGCCACAATTATTCGTATTGCTTTAGGCTCTGCAACTGTTGCAGGATTAACCGCAGCAGGAATTGTACAGCCCTTAGTATTGGCTTCTGGCGTCAGTCCCGAATTAATGGTATTGTCTATTGGTGCAGGAAGCTTAATGTGTTCTCACGTCAACGATACCGGATTCTGGATGTTTAAGGAATATTTTGGCATCAGTATTTCGGATACTTTTAAAACCTGGACGGTGATGGAAACCATTATTGGTGTAATGGGATTAATAGGCGTTTTGGTGCTCAATTTATGGATCAAATAAAAAACATGGAATCATTTTATATAGGAATCGATATTGGAACCACAGCCACAAAAGCCATTTGTTTTGACAAGCAGGGAAATGTCATCAAAGAGGTTTCAATGGCATACCCAATGTACCATCCAAAACCGGATTGGAGTGTTCAAAATCCCGAACAAATTTTGCAAACGGTTAAAGATTGCATTACCGAAATTACAAATGGAATTCAGCCGGAATTTATCAGTTTTAGCTCGGCGATGCAAAGTATTATCGCTATCGATGAAACCGGAAAACCCTTAACAGAGGCTATTTTATGGGCTGATAACAGAGCTCACACAATTGCAGAAAAACTTAAAAATTCTGAAAAAGGAAAACATTTTTATCAAAAAACCGGAATCCCGATTCATCCTTTTTCACCCATGACTAAAATTGCATGGTTTAAGGAATTTGATTCCGATATTTTTTCTAAAACCTATAAATTCATTAGCATTAAAGAATATGTATGGCATCATCTTACGAATGAATATTATACAGATACTTCAATGGCATCCGGTACGGGATTATTGAACATTCATACTTTAAAATGGGATGAGGAAATTTTAGATTTTTTAAGTCTGAAATCCGAACAATTATCGTCAGTTTGTGAAGTAACACATCAATGCAAAGGGATTTCAGACGATTTTTTATATATAATTGGAGGAGGCGACGGCGCTTTGGCAAATTTAGGAACAGGAGCAATGAACAAAGGTTGTATTGCCTTAACCATTGGTACAAGCGGAGCTGTGCGTTTGCCAATAGACAATCCCTATCTTGACGAACAAATGCGAACGCAATGTTACCATTTGATGGATAATCAATATCTTACTCTGGGTGCGGTAAATAACGGCGCTATTATTCTACAATGGCTTAGGGAAACTTTGCTAAAAACAGATCAGTCTTTTGAAGTTCTTTTTGCAGAAGCAGAAAAAATTCCTGCCGGATCAGATGGTTTGCTTTTTGTCCCTTATTTATTGGGCGAAAGAGCGCCAATTTGGGATGCTGCTGCACAAGGATCAATTCTAGGAATGCAAATTACCCATACGCAGGCGCATTTGGTAAGGGCGACTTTAGAAGGGATTTTGTTTGGATTGTTTCAAATAACCGAAATTTTAATTCCCGATACTGAAAGAAGAAAACAGACCAAAGTAATGGCGAGTGGCGGATTTGGAAAAAGTGAACTCTGGCTTCAAATGGTGGCCGATATTTTTCAGATGACCGTAGAAACTTCCCAAACGATTGAAGGTTCTGCCTGGGGCGCTGTATTAATTGGAATGAAATCTATTGGTATTGACGTCGTGACTGAAAACAAAACCGGAAAGATTTTTTATCCCAATACAGACCATAAAGATGTTTATGAAAATGCTTTTAAGAAGTTTAAAAAAGTATATCAGGTATTGAAAGATTTGTGAGATGTTATAAAGATTTAAAGTATTAATTAATAAAAACACTCTCGCAAAGTCGCAGAGCCGCAAAGTTTTCTTTTTTTAAGTTTCCCTTTGCGACTTTGCGACTTTGCGAGATTATTTCAACATGCTCTGTAAAAAATTAAAAGACCTCAGACCATTTACATATCACTTCAAAATAACAACTTCCTCCGGCACTTTAAACAATAATATACATCCGGTTTTAGAAAACACAGAATGTGTGCTTCCCGGTGGCATATACAAATAATCGCCTTTTTTAAGTTCATCTTTTCCGGAGCGCACTTCGCCTTCGAGAACAAAGATTTCTTCTCCCGAGGGATGACTGTGATTTGGATATGAAGCTCCCGGTTCAAATTTAGATAAAAAGGCTGTTGGTCTTTTGGCAACGTCGTCGTAACACAAAGTTTTTACAGAGATTCCGTCTGTTTTTACACCTTCTTCGATTAAAGGTTTCCAATTTATTTCACTGGTTTTTGTGATTTGTTTTTCCATTTTTATTGAATTTTAATTTGTTACTTTTTCTAAATCATTTCATCTAAACTCCACTTATATTGCTCTGCAGTCGACAACAGAAAAGCCGCCATAGAAAACACAAATACCGAATAATCTAACGGATCTTTTATTCCAAAAGAATACGTCATGGCAACGGCAAACAATAAAGTCAAAAGGGAAGTGGCAATTGCGGACAATCTGGTTTTAAAACCGATTAATAAAAGTATTCCCAAAAGTGTTTCGGCAATGGTCGCAGTAATAGCAACTGAGGGAATACAACTTTTTGGAGCAAAGGAGTTTACTTTTTCGGTGTAAGCCAGAAAATTTTCCCAGCCAGAGGAGTAATTTCCCCATAAACCTAACCGACTCGAAACGGCAGAAATAAATCCCGCTGATAATGCGAGTCGCAAAAGCAAGACTGCAAAATCCTGATATCTTTTCATGTGTTTTTGATTAGCAATTATTACAGGTACAAAGATGTAATAAGTGCTAACGCGAAAGAATAGAGAATCTAAGAAAAAGCATGTAATTATAAATGCGGAACTTTTTCTTTATATGATTTTGGAGAGATATTAGTGTGTTTTTTGAAGAAGTTCGAAAAGTAAAACGGATCATTAAATCCCAAAGCATAAGCGACTTCTTTTACCGATAACTTCTCGTAATTAAACAAACGTTTTGCTTCAGAAATAATTAATCCGAAGACTACATTTTGTGCCGTTTTGTTGGTGTGTAATTTGGAAAGTTCGTTTAGTTTGGATTCGGTTGTACCAATGAGAGAAGCGATTTCATTAACAGAAAGATTCTTTTCGAAGTTCTTTAAAACAGTTTCCAGAAAATGCAGAAACAATGCATCGGGTTTGTAAATTTCATCGCCACGATTGATTTTGGTACGATTAATTTCAATCAATATTAATTCAATTCGGCTGTGAATAGAAATGAGATATTGATAAGGCGTCTCGGTTAATTCTTTGCTTATTTCTTCCAATTGCTTGATAATGATTTCGCTGTTATCGATCTTAATCATTTCATTCATAGCAAAATGACAAAACAATCCGTTGTGGAAAATCAATTCCATATCAGTATCATCTTTGCAGAAAAAATTATAGGTAAATTCTAAAACAAATCCGGTTGCGTTTTGAATGTCTTTGAAATAATGAATTTGTCCGGAAGTTATCGTAATAACAGAATTTTGGGTTAATATAAATTCATTTTCATCAACAGAAATTGTTGTAGAACCTGAGGTACAAAAAATCAGGACATATTTTAAAATACGTCTTGGATTTTGTAAATCTGCAGCCTGATCAAATGTTTTTATAGAAATCATATTGAAAACAATTCTTAATCAAAAATAAGACTTATTTCAGGAGTTTAAAAATAATCTCGCAAAGGCGAGGAGTAAAGATTTTTTCACGCAGATCAGACAGATTTAAGCAGATTTATTTTTAGTAAATTATAATCTGCGTATATCTGCTTCAATCTTTTAAAAATCTGCGTGAAAAAAACTTTATAATATTATTATCGTTACGATAAACTCTCCAAAACCTTTTCTAAGTTATCAATAGTCATTTTAAAGCCTTGTACAAAGCCCATTTCAATCATTTTCTCCATGCGTTCCAAAGATTCGTTGAAAATGGTAATATTAACTGTGGTAACCCCGTCTTGTTCACTAAAAACATAATCCCAGTCAGAACCGGGTAATTGACGGTTTTCATTTTCGTCTGCAAACGTATTGTACATTTTAAAATTCGTTTTCGGCGTAATCGAAGTATATTCCTGAACCGACCAGCGTTCTTGTCCTTCAGGACTTACCATCGCGTAGAATCGTCTTCCGCCAACTTCAAAATTCATGTATTTTGTTTTCGCTGTAAAGGGTTTTGGCGCTACCCATTGATCCAGAATTTCTGCTTTAGTAAAAGCATCCCAAACCAAAGGTAATTCTGCATTAAATTCTCTTGTTATAACTACTGTTTTTGATGGTTTGTCTACGGTAAAATCAAATAATAAATCGCTTTTCATTTTTTCTCTGTTTTTTTATAGTTAATAATATGTCGTCAAGTGGTTAAAAAGTTTTTTTATAATATTCGTGCAAATTTGCAAATAAAATCTTGCAAGAAAATCTAAATTAGAAAACTTTACGCTTCTGGGACTTAATAAGTGTCATAATTTTTATTTTTAAATAATTAATTAAGAAACTAATCGGTTGCAAATATATGTGCAACTATTTGGTTTCGCAAATTTTTTAGTGATTATTTTTATTAGAAATAATTTAGAGTGGTTGTTGTTGAGGATATTACTATGAATTACTACTGGTTTTGTTTCGCAAAATTACGCGAAAGCGAGCACAGAGATTCACAAAGTTTTTTTGTTTAAAAGCTTGAAAAAGTAATCGCGCAAAGTCGCTAAGGCGCAAAGCTTTGTTTTTGATAAATTCTATTGTCACCCTGAGCGGAGTCGAAGGCTTATGAAATCTATTTTACAACTAAAACTGTTCAGGTTTGAACTTATTTTGTCGTATTGATTCGTCTAAATTCTCTTTCCAGCCCTTGCATATTGAGCCGCCGGCGTCATTATCAAAAGTGTCGTTAACAACATCATTCAAGAGATAATCTAAAGAAGCAAGTACTTTTTTCCCGGCTATGCTTTTTGGCGTTCCACCTCTGGAAACGTGATGATCTATGGCAGACAAATCAGGATAATTTATTTCGAAATCCTCACTCAATATTTTTTTACCCTTTACAATGAAATCAACATCAGAATAGGATAGCGTTACCATAATTTGCGGACTAACCCATGAACCTTTACTAACTCTTTGCCAAAAGTACGATACTAAGCTTTCCCGTGTGGCCTGTTTTAGACTTAGTAAAGCAATTGAAGCAACCAAATGTGACCTCCAGTCTTCATTTAAAATTAAAAGTTTAATACCTTCTTTAATCGATTCTGCGGAATTATTTTCAAGAATAAATTCTAACTTAGAGATACTCAATTTTAAGTTGAACGTTTCTGGTTCTTCAGCATAACTTCTAAAGCTTAAAAACGGCAGATGATTCGGTTGCCCGTCCCAAAAGTTTCTGAAAATTCCTAATTCCATTTCGATTTTATTAGAGTTTTTGGATTTATTGGCTTTTAAAAATTGCGAAAACGACTTTTGACTAAATGAAAATAGAGTTAAAAAGTAATTTCGATAGTAAGAATTGAAAAGTTTCTTTAACATAGTATCGTTGTGATTGGTTTTTGTTATTTGCTGCGTTCACAAGCAGGAAATTTGCTGTACTGATTTTTTAATTTATTCTTAGAGTAAAAAAAAATATTATCATTACGATTCCAATTATAATTTCCGGACTTACTTCATCGAAAAATTTAGGCTTTTTAGAAAAAGAATATACTATTGCTGTCATAATTGATAATGCAAATAGTAACAAGAAACCCATTTTTCCATCTTTATTATCTACTCTGTTTCTGCATTGAATGTCGAGGTATTCTTTGTCGTTTTTTATAAGTGAATGAATTTCGCAGGAAGTTTCCCTGTCAAAATCCTCTATATCCTCTTTTAAAATAGCAATCGAAATTGTATCTCCCGCTTTTATTTCACTTAGAATTTCATCTTTATTAGCACATCTGTAATCAAAACTTGCAATCTCAAAAGTACTGTAGTTATCCACACATTTGAATTCTATCCATCTTCTCCCATGTTTGCCTTTTGTTTCTTTAAATTCAGGCTCTTGTGACGTTATTAAATTATCATAAACTTCAAGCTCTGATGACTTTATAATGTAACTTCCACTTATTACTTTCATAAAAAAGTAGGTTCCAATGATGAAACAAATTATGGCTACATTTAAATAATCTTTTTGCTTTTTCTCCCAATCCTCAAGATTATCAGCCATATATTTTAATTGAAATATTTAGTTTTATTGGTCGTACGACGTGCGAAATCTTTCCATTTCGTAACTTATTTTTATAGACAAATAAAGGAAAAAACTTAGATAAATTGATTATAGATCATTGAAATATTTACAAAGTCGGGAGAACATAATGTAGTGGCATATTTTTCTTGTTTTCCTGAAATGTCTTTTTATTTTCTTATTCACTAATTTATACAATTATTTTCTTAGCTTGATCCTATAAAATAGTAAACTAAATTGACATGAATTTTATATAATTTCAATTTAATTTTTAAGAAAAATCTGAAATTCAATTAATTAACTTTTATTAAAGAAAGGTTTAACATGCTCAGTTTTCGCTGGCTGTCTGAAATTATTAATTTTAACTAAATCAAAATTTATAACGATTAAATATTTAAAATTATGAAAAAGAATATAGCCATATTAGCAACAAACGGTTTTGAAGAATCAGAATTATCATCGCCTAAAGCCTATCTGGAAGAGCAGGGTTGGAATGCAGATATCATCAGTTTGAAATCAGGGACAATCAAAGCCTGGAAAGACGGAAATTGGAGCAAAGAATATAATGTAGATGTAGTTTTAGATCAGGCAAATGAAGCCGATTATGATGCTTTGGTTCTTCCGGGAGGAGTTATAAACCCTGATTTATTGAGAAGAGAAGAAGCTGCAGTAAATTTTGTACGTTCTTTTTTTGAAAGTAAAAAACCAGTAGCGGCTATTTGTCATGGTCCTCAAATTCTGGTAGATGCAGATGTTTTAGAAGGTCGAAAAGTAACTTCGTTCTTCTCTGTTAAAAACGATTTGATAAATGCCGGAGCACAATGGGAAGATTCAGAAGTAGTCGTAGACAACGGATTAGTAACCAGCCGAAACCCGAATGATTTGCCCGCTTTTAATAAAAAAATGGTGGAAGAAATTAAAGAAGGAAAACACGAGCGTCAGACCGTGTAAATAGATTTTTATTATTTATCATGTTACAAAAAATGCAAGATCGATTTTGGTCTTGCATTTTTAAAAAAAAAAAATACTAGTTTAATTACTCATAATTAAATAGTTATTGGAGTTTTTCTATTATCCAATTCATGTGGTTAAGGATTTAATTACATTTATTTAGATTGTTACCAACTTTATGTTCAAGAGCCCCCAAGCGAATAGGAAACTAGGTAAAATACTTGTTTACTTTGCTGACACCAGAACTTTAACATCTATTTTGTATATTGCTTAACTTAAACGTTTATTAATGTATAGAGAATTAGTTGTTTTTAGAAATGGTTTTAAATATTTCGATAAAAATAAATCATGGATTTTAGGAGGGTTATTTATATTTTCGATATTACGAGACTATGTGTGGTATGCTTGCTTTGGTGTTAACATTTTATCTTATTCCACATTGCAAGATACGTTTGTTTCATTATTTAACTACGTAATTATTTTTTCAATTGTCCCTTTAATTTACATGTTTCTATCATTGTTATTGTCGAGGATCGTAAATAATCATAATGCAGTTATAATAAAAGTTGCAATATATTTCGCAGTATTTATTCTCGGCTTTATTTATTTCTTTCTCTTTAAGAAATTTGTTTCATTTCTCTTTGTCTTATTTTTTATTTATTTTATAGTTAAGGATTATGGAAAAAGAAATTACTTGAGTATCATAAGTTTTGTTACTCTAATATTTATAGCGCTTTCAATTTTTTTACCCTTGATGACTTATGTGCATGTTTTGAACCATGTGGAAAAAGCAAAAACGTTAGAATTTAAGGTAAGTGAGGACAATATGGATTTTTTTTCTTTTTCATATAATGATAAATTGTACGATACATCAAGTAAAAATTATTACTTGATTGGCAATACTTCCAATTATTTTTTTCTTTTTGATAATAGAATTGACAAGGCTCTTGTATTTCCTAAGAGTGAATGTAAAGATATAAAAACTGAAGTTTTTATATTATCTAATCTTAGCACTAAATAGGAAATAAAACCAGAAAGTCTTCTCTAATTCGAACATCTTGTTTGTGAACACAATCTACAATGCTAATTTTAGCATTGTAAACATCTTTTCAATAAACTTTGTACTAGATTTTTATTTTTCATTTAGTTACTTGGCATCTTTTGATTTCAGTAGTGAGATGCTCATGCCAGCAAGCAGGGAAATCAGAAAGTTTTATTTTATCCAATTTTTGTATTTAATTCATTCATTGTATAATGAACAAAGTTATGACCTAAATCAGTAAGAACATATTTTTCATTATCATCGAAAGCTGATTTTAAAGTTCCTGTTGAATAAGTTTTTTTTCTTTGTTGCTTTACAAAATTCCCATTGTAATCAGTTGCTCTATACTGTCGAATTACACCACCCATGCTTAAATCTCTAATCAACATTTTAAATAAATCGGCTTCCATAGAATCTTCTCTAACATATGCTCCGTTTAGTTCTTGCCAAATTTCGTTTCTAGTGGCATTCTGATTTTGATAAATCACTTTTATTACTGAAAAATGAATTTCGTGGTACAGATTTAACCAGTCTAGAAAAAGTCTAATTAAATCATCGGCAACAATTTTTTGTCCTCCCGCATTAGTGATTAATTTACGTATTAATTCTCGCTTTTCAAAAGTATCTGCATTGTCCCAAGTTCTAAAAGATTTTCGTACGATTTGTAAGTATTCTTCGCTTTCAAGTCTCTCATTTATTTCTTCAGAAAATTCGTTTAGTTTTTTCACCACTTCGTATAAAGTTTCACCAAGAAGTTTCATTTTAGTTCTATGTTCTTCAAGCCATTTTTCATAAAGTAAATTATTTTTAGGTTGGTCATCAAAATGTAAATCTGTTAGTGTCGTCAAAAATCCACCCACCCAAGGAATTCCTCCAAGTGCTGCGCCAAAAAATTTTGAGAAGATCCTATCTCTTTCACTTCCAGGTTGAGTTTTTAATTCCTTTTTAATTTGATCTTCAATTGAAGTATCAACAATTCTAATCTCATTTTTCATTTCATCGTGATTTACAATTTTTAAATGCTTTATATATCCTGTCTTGTCCTGAAAAAAGTTCACATATTCAATCCTAAAATAAGGAACAATATTTTGCTTTTCAATCAAGGAATTCTAAAAATTATTTGATTTTCTTAAGAACGGTAAGCAATTTTGGAATTTTGTCAACTTGTGTTTCTGTCCAGAAAGTATAGTTTAAAATTTTATCGTCATCATAACTATTTAGTTTGATGCTAATTCTACGATCTTTTTCATAAATAAAATATGACAAAGTCATTTCTTTTGCTTTAAAAATAAATTCGGAAGATTTGCCTTTGAACTTTAAGTCTAAATTTGGAATTACGTTATCTTCTACAAAATTTATAAATTCTTCAATCTCATCAATTCCAACCCAAGCCGTTTTACGAATGTCTGGATTCTTTATATACATGTCTAATTGCAAAGCATTAGTTTTTAAACCTGATTTTAAATCAATTACTTCTATGGGAAAGAAATTTACAGATTCACCTATTCCTGATTTAAATTCAGCGGTTGTATTCCAGTCTTTATTAATTCTTGTAAATTGTGTTTTATCAATTAATATTCGAGTTGATGATTCAATGTTTTCTTTTTGAGAATAAGCTAGAAACGTCCCAAGTATTAGAATTGTTGATAATAACTTTTTCATGTTTATTTGTTTTTAATTATTTAGAACAAAGATTATCAATTAGTAATCAGTCATATTACGGAAATCCATAATTTGCTAAATATTATTTTATCAAAAGTATCCATTTACCAATATAAACAACCAAGTACTTATACCTGATTATTTGTTATGAAAACAAAACCCCTAGCCCCGATGGGAGGGAAAATCCTTTTGTGGTGGGGTTCACCACAAAAGATTGGAAGGAAC